>CAYWUY010000082.1:0-10200 GCA_964461535.1 uncultured Flavipsychrobacter sp. | reverse complement strand
GAACCCCCGACACAAGGATTTTCAGTCCTTTGCTCTACCAACTGAGCTACCGCACCGTGTGATTGGGATTGCAAATGTAGTACAAGTTTTTAATTCGCCAAAACTTTTTTTAAAATTCTCTAGATATAGTTAAATGTAATTTAAAAACCGCCAATCTAAAGATATTCAACAGCATCATAAAAGATTGTCAGTAACTTGCAGCTTCTTAATTTTTATATAGATTATTTACTCCTGATGAGAAGAATTTTTGCTTTGTCTCTTATGCTTTGTGTAGCCTTGTCGGCTATGGCAAAAAGAGGAACCCCTGTGCAGCAGCGTAACACACCTATTGCTAACAGTACTACAGCCTCTAAGACAACTGCCGTTGGCGATCAGCGCATACTTAAAAATACTATAACTACAGATACCTTTACCACCTATACCTATGGTGCTGATTCTGGTTATCTTAATGGCATTAACTTGTATGCAGATAGAGCTTTTGCAGAAAGATATTACATTAACGGAGCTGATTCTAGTATTAAAGTAAAAGGCTTTTGGGCTTTATTTGATGGTAAAGTTTCTGCTACTAGCTCTAATACCGTAAAATTTAAAGTTTGGAAATCTGGTCCGCAAATAGCAGTTACCGAGTCTATAGCATTTAGCGGTTATCCCGGATTGGCTACCGATTCAGTAACTGTTTCAGTTAAAGGCTTAGGCATTAATGCCGTTGAAGATACCTTGAAGCTGCATTTACTAGATACGGCTAGCGCTACTATGGGTTCTTCATTTTTCGTTGGCTATGAGCCGCAGTTTACTTATGCAGCTGCTAATGGCGATACTTTCGGTATTGCATCAACTAAAAACGGTCAAAGGCATACTGCACCTTATAATGTAGTGATGAATATTGATGATTTTAGTGATACTACATATGATACTATTTATACGGTACAAAATGCTACACAGTATCACAACTGGCTATGGGCTGATAATTACAAAGAGTTAAATGGCCAATACAATCATCTAATCATTTTTCCTGTAGTGATTATAGGTAATCCTACCGGAATAAACAGTGTGCAAGTAAGAGATTTAGCACTTTATGGTTGTTATCCTTCTCCTGCAGTTGGCGAGCTTAATATTACCTTCTCCTTGTTGTCACCATCGTGTGCTGCTATCACAGTATACGATATGTCTGGTAAGCAGGTATTGCCGGCTTGCAGCACAGCTGAGATGGTAGGTAAGCAAAGCATTAAAATTAATGTAAGCGATTTGCCTAAAGGGAACTACATATATACCGTAGCTACTGCAAAAGGAGACTACCTTTCTGAGCAGTTTAGTAAGCAATAAGAGTATTTATTAATTCATATTCCTAATTTATATAGCGCCCCCTATGGGCGCTCTTTTTTTTATGTAATAAATTAATATGCAAACATTTAACATTACCATATTGTTAAGTTTCAGTAAATTTAATGTAAACAAACATCGTGTACAGGTCGTTTATAGTCATATTGTTATGTGTTTGCTGTTTTGTCTCTACTGTAGTCAATGCAGATCAGAAACAGTATGTCGTTCCGTTTTACCTTGACACGTTGTCATTTAACGCATCTATAGATAGCTGGTCTTTACCAGAAGGGCAGCTTTCAGTAAATTCAGTTGCTGCACATTTTGAAGCTTTAAAAAAAGCAGAAATATCACCGGTTATTACATCATTACTTAGATATAAGTTAGAAAAGCATCCCGACGACTGGATGTTTTACCAAATCATCAGGCGCACTGCCGAAGTTTTGTCGCCCAAGTCTTCAGACTACAATAGTTATACTTTTTTAAAATGGTATTTACTAACCTCTTGCGGCTATGATGCCATATTAGGGGTGTGTAATAATAAGATGTTGTTTTATGTACAGAGCAATGATTTAATTTATGACATACCAACTATGCACATGGACGATAAACAGTATGTGTGTTTAAACTATCATGATTTCAATAAAATAGATTTGAAGAAAAATAATTTTGAAATAGTGCCGTTGGTTAGTAGTAGTCCTAAGTATGTATTCTCTTACCAGTTGTCTCATATACCACAATTTTCTAAAGACAATTATGAAGATAAAGTGTTGTCATTTGCCTATGCCGAACATCAGTACGAGATTAAGCTAAAAGTAAATAAAGAAATACCTAAGTTATTTGCTAACTACCCTGTAGCTGACTATAAGCTGTATCTAAACGCACCTTTAAGTGCTGAGACGTACAATTCTTTAATACCTCAACTGAAGAAAAATATTAAAAACTTAAGTGTAAAAGATGGTATAGATTATTTGCAGCATTTTACGCGTTATGCCTTTGTGTATAAGCCTGATGCAGACAGTTATGGCAAAGAAAGAAGATTTTCTCCTGAGTTGACATTGTCTTACGAATACAGCGATTGTGAAGATAGATCTGCCTTGTTTTATTTCTTGGTGAAAGAAATCTATAATATACCCATGATTGTACTAGAGTACAAAAATCATGTAACGGTAGCTGTAAAGTTAGAGAAACCTATAGGTAATCCCGTAGTTTACAATGGTGTATCCTATACCTTGTGCGAGCCTACCCCTCAAGAAGATAATATACAAATGGGGAGAACTTTAACGGGTTTAGTACATCAGTCTTACGATGTAGCATTTGTATATAACCCTATTCCTGTACAGTAATTTTAAAAGGTAATTTCTGTATTGTTATTGATGTTAATTTTTACTTTGGCTACATCTGCATTTATATCTGTTGGAAACCATTTTCGTCCTTTAGTTGCAAGTATCAATAGTCCCTCTTCATTTCCCAATGCTGCAAAGTTGGATAATTGTTTTTGTTTGCAATAGTGTGTTAGTTTATAGTTGTCAGTAAGTAGTTGTTTTGTGCTTTCAAAGTCTTCACAAGCTATTGCTATTTCGCTTATTGATACTATATAATTACTGTTCTCCGGTTTGTGTGTTATTGCTAAATCATTTCTGGCTATTAACTCTACAATATTTCCAGCACTATCAATAAAATAGATAGATTGTGCATTCCAATCATCGAAGTAAATGATGTTTGAATTATTGTAGGTGAGTAGGTCTATTTTATCTTTCATGCTGCTAACTATTTCATCCCAATCGCTAGATAATACGTTAAATGCAAAATGGTAAGGAGGTATATAGTCAGTGCTTGTTTTAAAAGTTAGTACACTGCTACCTGCTCTAAAACTGATGCTATTTTCTAATGATTCTATAATGCTCAGGTTTAGAACATTCTTATAGAAGCTGGCAAGTTCATTTATGGGAATATGGCTAAGTAGCTCAACACTATTAATATTCATAAAACGTTTTTTGCAAAGGTCTATGAATACCTACAGGAGCTGAGCTACTTTTTAGCTATGCTGTTATAGTTAACTATTATCTAAAGGTATACTTGCTCTGCATGCGTATGTTCTCCATTGTAGTGATGAAGTCGCTAGGCTTACCAGATACAGTTGTTGTATTCGGAAAGGTATATGCTGCCCATTTTTTGGTTTTATAATCATAAATTACCTTCCAGCAATAAGCCGGTACTACAACGCTATCAATACCTATTTTGCTCTGAATGCCATAGTTGCCTATCCATACATGTATAGAATCGTCGCTTATTGCTAAGTCTCGCTCTTGTTCTTCTAACGATTTCCATACACCAGCATTTAGTCGGTGTGTTTGTGGGAACATATTGCTAAAGTAAAAGCACTCTTGCATGGCTTGCGGACCATTACATCCATTATCTGCGGCTGGCATGTTGTGTCCTCTATCATAACCACTATTTTTATAGCTTCTGTCTAAATTAGTAGCAGCTTTGTTTAGTGGGTCTGGGGCAAATTTATTACTTCTTTTTATAGGGTTGGCACAGTTTACATCACTAGCCTTTAGTTTATATTCTACTATCCACGGTATGTGCGTACTAGTAACAAAATGAGAAGTATAATAAGTATGCGCTAGCAGTAAGGTGTCTCCACTGTTATATGCTTTATTTATGGCGGTGCCGGTAAAATTTGGTTTGCTAAAAATTGATTCCAAAGTGGCAGCTAGTCTTACGCTGGCATAGGCTATCTGTTTTTCAATAGTTACTTTGTTTTTATCTACATAGCTTTGTGTAATGGTTGCATTTTGGTAGTCGTATATATCCTTCATATAGTTTCTGCCTTGCTCCATCCATGCTGAAGGCTGTATATTTTGTTCTTCTTTTTCTACGCTCAAGTGTAGTGTGGCTATCATTTTTTTACACTCAGCATCCGTTATTTTTTCCGACTGTATAATTTCGCTATCCCATACTTTATGTAGGTTCGATGGTTTGCCTAAGTAGCTAACTTTTATTTTGTTTCCTCCAAAGTCTTCCGGGTACCCTGCATGCAGTGGTTGTGCTATGTCTCCTGAAAGATGAAATACTACCAATAGGTTGAATTTTATTTCTTCTTTAGTTAAGTGCTCCCTGTTTTTTAGATTGTTTATAGCTTTTTCAAGTTCATTTACTACATTAGCTTTATCTGTTGGGTGGTAGCTTTCGTTTTTTCCTAAGTTTATATAGTGCCATTCTTTAGTGTAGTCATATGAGTGGTCGTCTCTTATGTCATCCATCCAGGTGCCTGCATTAGGTATGCTCACATCGTCTAAGTATTGTTTTACAATTTCTTTAGTTTCTTCCTGTAGAAGGTCATAACCTAATGTCGCCACTATTTGATGCCCTGTTTTGCCCCATCCGTATGATAGGTTGGGTGCCAGTATTGCAGTTGCTAATAATAGTTTGTATAGTTTGTTCATAATAATATTATTTACAATTATAAATGGTTATTAATGTATTGCAAGATACTCTTATCTTTATATTCAAAAGTCATTTATAATGGATAATACAGTAAACCAGCAAATAAACAGTAGTATTACGCAATCAAATGTGCAGCAAATTCAAGAAACGCCCCAGCAAGCTCTTGGTAATCTACAGCAAGAAATGCAACAACAAATAGCCTCTGATGCGGCTAATGAAGAGAAACCATAGCCTATTTTATATTCCAAATAGATTGAGTTTTCTGTAATTGTTTTGAAATCAACGTTTTAAAAAATGCGTATTATTTACATGTAAAAGGGGGTATAAATACCCTCTTTTGCTATCTCATGCTATTCTAATTTTATACTGTTAAGTTATTAATCATTTTAAAAACAACAGCAGTTATGGAAAACACAACAAGTTTTGCGGTAGATAATGCATTAAGAGGAGAATTGCTTGTTCATGCAGAAAGTGCTCTAGACACAGTAAAAGTGACTTTTAGCAAAATGATAGCTAATGTAAATAAAGAGGCTGATGATTACACATCTGAGATGCAAGAAAGAGAGCAGGCTGCTCTTGCTATGCTTGCATTTTTATAATTTTTATTGAGTACCACCAATTATATTTTCTTCAGGTTAGTATGTATCTCATACTAGCCTGTTTTGTTTTTACTGCATAAGCACCTTATATTTATGTAGCAACGCTTTTAAACTATGGGCTTAATAAATAAGCTATCCTCTATAACACAGTTATCTTCTGAGGCTGTAGCTTGGTTAAATAATAATGTTGGTGAAGTCTCGGTAGACCGTGGTGCCATATTGTTAAGAGAGGGGGCAGTATGTGATAGAATATATTTTGTAGTGCAAGGATTAATTTCAGGTAGCTATAATGTGCAAGATAAAGAGGTGTGTAATTGGTTTGCAGCAGAAAACGATATGGGAACATCTTACTATAGTTTTATAACTAAATCGCCTTCTTATGAGGTTATAGAGGCGCTGGAATATAGTGTCTTGCAATACCTCAGCCACGCTTCAATAAATGAAATGTATAGACGTTTTCCTGAAACAGAGCGTGCCGGTAGAATTATTTTAGAGCAGTATTATGCCCGTTTAGAGGATAGGCTAATTTCTATACAGTTTAAGGCTGCTAAAGAACGCTATCAATTGTTATATGCTAAAAGACCGGAGATTATTTTAAGGGCTCCGGTAGGAAAAATTGCAACCTATTTGGGCGTGACCCCCGAAACTCTTAGTAGAGTAAGAGCAGAAAAAATGATAGATTAACCGATCCTTTTTTTGATTTATATCAATTTGCTATTTCAGGACTCAGTTTACTTTTGGTGTATCATTTACAGGAAAAATAATCTACTGAGTTATGAAAAAACAAAGAATTACAATTTCTGCATTACTTGTAGTAGGTATGCTATTAGGTATGTCTATACTATATGCAGGTACATTAAAGCTAAGCGAACACTACACCGATGCAAAGGCAGGACATAATGGTAGTTTTGAGTACCATAAAAATGGTTTGCCGGCTAATTGGTTAGTATATACTGCCAATACCACTGGTAGCGGTAAATTTAGTATAGCTACCAATGATGTAGGTGCCTATGATGGCAAAGAATATTTGAAAATTGACGTTAATACGTGTAGTGGAAAACCCGGACGTTTTTCACCTGGTATTGCTCAAGAGTATGCAGTAAAAGCCGCTACTACTTACGAGGTTAGTTGTTGGATAAAAAATAATGGTGCTAAATACGCTATTAATATCAATGGAGTATCGGCTACTACTGCCAGTAAACCTATAATTATACAAAGTGATCAAGTTTATAAAAATTGGACTTTACTCAAGTACAACTATACCATGCCAAACGATATGAAAAAGCTAAGAGTTGAATTAAACGTCTTGAGTAAGGGTGTTTTTTGTATTGATAATATTCAGGTAAAGGAAGTGAAAAGCTAGACACTTAATTTGTTATTACGTAAAATAGAGTTGTTTTTTCGTAGGTCTAAATAGCTGCGCTGATTTATTTTAATGCCATTAGATGGCTATGTATTGCATAGAGAACTCCATTCTAGAGTTCTCTATGCAATATAATTTTATGCTTTTAATGATGCCATATCTATAACAAATCTATACCTAACATCGCCCTTAAGAAGACGTTCGTAAGCCTTATTTATATCTTGAATATTTATTAGCTCTATATCTGCTGTTATATTGTGTTTAGCACAAAAATCTAGCATCTCTTGTGTTTCTGCTATGCTACCTATACCTGATCCTGTAAATATTCTTCTGGGAAATGCTACATTAAATGGCATAACTGGCAATGCTTCTTCCGGTAGTCCCACTAATGTTAATACTCCATCTCTTTTAAGCAAGCTTAGATAGTCATTGATATCGTGCTTGGCCGATACTGCGTCAAGAATAAATGTTAAGCTCTTCCTGTAGGTGTTCATGGCGTCCTTATCTGTAGAAATTACTACTTCATCAGCTCCAAGTCTTATTGCATCTTCTTTTTTCGATGCAGATGTAGTAAATACTATTACGTGAGCACCCATTGCCTTAGCTATTTTTACTGCCATATGCCCCAGACCGCCTATGCCTACAATGCCTACTTTCATTCCCGGCCCTACTTTCCAGTGCTTTAATGGAGAATAGGTGGTTATGCCCGCACATAATAATGGTGCTGTTGCGGCTAAGTCTAAATTTTCTGGCACTCTTAATACAAAGTCTTCATTTACAACTATGCTTTCTGAGTAGCCACCATAAGTATGATTGCCACTATGGCTATCTTTACTGTTGTAGGTAAATACCGGTGCCACATCGCAAAATTGCTCGTAGCCATCTTTGCATTGTTCGCATGTTCTGCAAGAGTCTACCAAGCATCCTACGGCTGCTAGGTCACCCACTTTAAATTTAGTTACATGGCTACCAATACTTGTTATTCTTCCTATTATCTCATGTCCTGGTACGCAAGGAAATACTGTGTTGTGCCATTCATTTCTTGCTTGGTGCAAGTCAGAGTGGCATACGCCACAGTATAATATTTCTATAGCCACATCATGTGGTGTAGGTGTTCTTCTTTCTATATTAATTGGTGCTAATGCACTATCTGCTGCTACTGAGCCATATGCTTTTGTATTCATGTTTTTTTATTTTCCTATTAGTCGTTCTGCTTGTTCCGGATATCTTTCTCCTACTATTGTTATGTTATTAGAGGCATTATTTAGAGCATCTAATTCTTCTTTAGTAAGGCTGATATCTATTGCCCCAATGTTTTCAGATAGCCTATCTACTCTTGTTGTTCCTGGTATAGGTATTATATATTCTCTTTGTGCTAGTAGCCATGCTAAAGCTATTTGTGCTGCTGTTGCCGATTTATTAATAGCCATATTTTTTAGCAAACTCACTAGTTGGTTATTAGCTTCCATGGCCTCGGCTGTAAAACGTGGTAGCGTAGTTCTATAGTCCCCTTCTTCAAATTTATGATTAGCCTGTATGGTTCCTGTTAAATAGCCTCTGCCGAGAGGACTGTATGGTACAAGACCTATTTTTAGCTCTTCGAGCAATGGCATTAGCTCTTCTTCAGGTTGTCGCCACCATAGCGAGTATTCATTTTGTACTGCAGTTACTTTCTGTACAGCATGTGCCTTTCTTATGGTATTTATACCAGCCTCCGACATGCCAAAGTGTTTGACTTTTCCTTCAGTAATTAAATCTTTTACGGTGCCGGCTACTTCTTCAATAGGTATAGCGGGGTCTACACGGTGTTGGTATAACAGATCTATAGCTTCTACCCTAAGTCTTTTTAAAGATGCTTCGGTTACTGCTCTTATGTTTTCTGGTCTACTATCTAGACCTATCCATTTTGCAGCTCCCGATGGATCAAGTTTAAAGCCGAATTTTGTAGCAATTATTACTTTGTTTTTAAAAGGTGCTAAAGCTTCTCCAAGAAGTTCTTCATTTGTAAATGGGCCATATACTTCTGCAGTATCAAAAAAGTTAATACCCATATCTACCGCTTTATGCAGTAGGTATATCATTTCTTTTTTGTTTTTAGGTGCACCATAAGCAAAGCTCATGCCCATACATCCTAATCCTATAGCCGATGCTTTAATTGCATTATTTCCCAGTGTTCTAGTGGCTAAAGTCGTCATCTTGTTTTTTTTACAAATTTCGTAGGAGCTGCTTATTTAAAATAACGAAATTCAAACGGACTATTACCAAAATCAAACATGCCTATATTGTAGCGGACTTATATGAGTATGCTTTTTGAAAAAGTTATTAAAATGTGTGGGTTCGGTAAAGCCTAATGCGTAGGCAATCTCTGCTACTGTCCAGTTGCTATGTTTTAATAATATTTGTGATTCCTGTAATACACGATTAGCTATCAGTTGTGTAGTTGTTTTTTCTGTTATCTGTTTTACAGCCCTATTGAGATGGTTTACATGTATATTTAATTGTTGTGCAAATTCAGAGGCACTTCGTAATAATATTCTTTGGCTGGCATCGTCTATAGGGAATTGTCTTTCCAGTAGCTCTAGAAATAGAGTAGCAATTCTTGTTGAAGCATTTATGGGTTGTTCTTCTGCACTTATGTGCTGTTCCGATTTCATGGCTATATGTAGTAAATCAAGTGCCATATTTCTAAGTACATCGTACTTGTAGGTATATTCTGAACTGATTTCAGTAAACATATTTTCAAATATGCTTTTTACTTTCAATTCTTGTTCTTCAGTTAATTCGTACACATGTTTTGCGCCAGGTTGATATACTTTATAGTTACTTAAATTGCCATACTGCGAGTAAAAGTGTTGATTGAATACGCAAAAATATCCTCCGCTTATTCGTTCCATATTTTCCCAGCTATATGGTATGTTAGGGTCTGAAAATACTAGTGCACAGCGTGATATATTTTCAATTTTGTCGGCATAGTGAATTCTGGTATTGCCAACTATGAGGCTTATTTTGTAGTAGTCTCTTTTACGGTAGGGTACTGTTTTAGCATGTTCACCAATATAGGGCTCTAGTCTAAAAACATTAAAGTGACCCACATTATTGCGAATGTTGTCGGGCATCCACAGATGCTTTTCTTTGTAAAATTCTTCTAAAGATTGCGCCTTTTTCACTTGCTGAAATTACGTATTTCAAACAATATTGGCTAGGAAAAGAGAAGGCACCGCAAAAGCGAGTGCCTTCTCTATCTGAAACGATTTAGGGAAATAGGTGTATAAATGTTTCTATAATGGTATGTTGATAGAGTTGGTTATGTCTTATAATTTATCTGCGGGAATAGGTTGTGGTACTATATTTTTAATTGGCTTAGTGGCTTTTAAGTAGGTATATATTGCTTTTAAGTCTGTCTCTGTAAGTTTTGCGTAATTAGGCCAAGGCATTGGTGGTAATAGTGTTCTGCTATTTTCAAGACCT
>CAYWUY010000081.1:5681-10635 GCA_964461535.1 uncultured Flavipsychrobacter sp. | reverse complement strand
GGTAGAGCTAACATCAGGTTCACAAGTAGTAACTAAACGTTTAGTGAAAGAATAACATACAACCAATCAATACAATACATGGGTTAGTAGTCTTGCTAACCCATTTTTTATTTGCAGCACGTAACTTTGCAGTGACGATGAAAACAATAAGGTTTAATAAAACAGAGTGTGGTGTAGATTTTCTAATTAATGTATTAAATGGAAGTTCGGTGGTGCAAGCATATGCTGAGAGGGATGTTTACAATACAGACATGTTTGAAATTCTATTTTTCAGAAATGCAAATGGTTACTTGCATTTAGATGGACATAAAATACCTGTAGTAAATAATACAGTGGTTTTTTTATCGCCCTATCAGCGAAGAAAATGGCAGCTGGATAATAACCTATTTGACTTTGATGTTGTAGTATTTCAGGAAGACTTTTTAAACGAATTTTTTTCTGATAAATGGCTTACTTATAAGCTATTGTATTTTTACCAGTATAGTTTTCCTCCAATATTATCTATTGCAGCTAGTGATATGTTGCGCTACAATATGGTGCTTGAAGAGATAAAAGAAGAATTAACATTTACATCTCCAGGAGCAAGTCATATAATTAGGTCGCAACTCTACTATTTGCTCATGCGTTTAAATAGGTCATATTCTTCGTATTACTCGCTACCATTTGTAAAAGCTGATAATAATTATGCCTATGTTTTTAAGCAACTTATGGAACAAAATATATACACTAAGCAGCGTGTAAGTGAATATGCCGATATGATGAATATCAGCAGGGTTACCCTTAATAATTCCGTAAAGGATGTTTTTAATGTTTCTGCTGTAGATTTAATAAAGCAACGTTTGGTATTTGAGATAAAGCATTATCTTCTTTATTCCCAAAAGTCAGTTGCAGAAATTGCAACTATACTTAATTTTTCTGAGCCCAATCACCTAATAAGATTCTTTAAAACTCAAACAGGTTATACTACCACTCAGTTTTTAATAGCTTATCAAAATGGTATGTTGGCTTAAATAAATGGTACTTTACAGGCTATGTCACAGGGGTAATTTTGCTGTCATAAATTTATGTATATGACAATTACAAAGCCAAGTTTACAGTTAGTTAGGAATGCAACGCTAGTTATTAATTACGCAGGTTTAAAGTTGCTACTTGACCCTTGTTTCGCAGCAAAAGGAACTATTGGAAGTTTTGCAGGAATTGTGCCGAATCCAACAGTTGAAATGCCGTTATCAGTAGATGTAATTATGCAGGATATAGATGCAGTTTTAGTTACACATACTCATCCAGACCATTTTGATGATGAGGCTAAGAATAAGATTTCTAAAGATGCCAAATTGTTTATACAGCCATCAGATATTGATTTTTTTACAGATGCTGGTTTTTCTAATGCAGAAGTTGTTGCAGGTACTAGCATATGGCAGGGTATCACTATAACAAGAACCGATGGTCAGCATGGTAGTGGTGAAATATTAGAACGGATGGGTATTGTGTCAGGATTTGTATTGCAAGCAGAGGGCTATCCCACTTTGTATATTGCCGGAGATACAATTTTAACAACTGATGTTATTGAAGTGGTTAATGAGTATAATCCCGATTATATAGTAGTAAATTCAGGTGGCGCTGCTTTCCCGGGTTTTGAAGCGCACCCAATACTGATGAATGAACAACAAGTGGTACAGTTAATGTCTGTTTCGCTAAATGCAACTACAATAGCAGTACATATGGAGGCACTAGACCATTGTAAAACGACTAGAAGTAGCTTGACAAACGCTGTAGACATTGCCGGATATTCAGCTAGGTTAATTGTGCCTAAAGATGGTGATGTTGTGCTTTTATAGAGATAGGGCTTTTTCAGTAGTATAATATAAATCTCTACAAAAGTACTTTTTCGCTATTTTGCAGTAATATGACCCGCAAAGAGCGATATACTAACGTCTTAGCTTGGTTTAAAGAGCATGTACCTAATGCCGAAACCGAGTTGCACTACACCAATCCTTACGAGTTGTTGGTGGCGGTTATTTTATCAGCACAGTGTACCGATAAACGTGTAAATATGGTAACGCCTGCCTTATTCAAGCAGTTTCCAGTACCCGATTTATTAGCTAAGGCTACCTTTGAAGATGTAGAGCCTTTTATACGTAGTGTAACGTTTGCTAATAATAAAGCTCGCCATCTAATAGGTATGGCTCATAAGCTGGTTAATGAATATGGAGGCGAGGTGCCTGACACAATTGACGAGCTGGTTACCCTGCCAGGTGTGGGGCGAAAAACGGCTAACGTAATTATTAGCGTGGTTTTTGGTAAGCCTGGTATGGCGGTAGATACTCATGTGTTTAGAGTTTCAGCACGTATAGGGCTCACCCATAATGCTAAAACACCCTTGCAAGCCGAGGAACAATTAATGGTCAATATACCCAAAGATTTAGTGGCTATTGCTCACCATTGGTTAATACTACATGGCCGCTACATCTGTTTAGCTCGGTCTCCTAAGTGCCATGCATGTGGCCTTACTCAGTGGTGTAAATACTATCAAACAGATATGAAACATTTACATGTAAAGGCTGATTTGTCCAGCAAAAAGCCCAATGTTAATAAGTGAGTGGAGAAAATTATCTCCTAAAATGCTTATGTAATGAAAAAATATTGTATAATTTCAGCTCAACGGGTGAATAATCACTTTTTTTCACATAAATTTGCCCTCCTTAATAAAAATAAATAATATAGAATAAATGGCTGTAATTCAGAAAATACGTGACAAGTATGGGAAAATAGCTGGTGGTCTTATAGGTTTGTCATTAGTGTCTTTCATAGCAATGGATGCCTTTAATGGCAGTGGTTCCTTTAGTTCCCTATTCAGCAGAAACAGTTCTCAGGTAATGACTGTTAATGGCACTAAAATAGATGCCAAAGAGTATGAGTTGCGCGTAGCAGAATACGAAAAACTAACTGAAATATACAGCAATCGTGGTCCATTAGACGATGCTGCTCGTGCTCAAATAAGAGAGCAGGTGCTGCAAGCTATGGCTTACGAGGCTATTGCCAGTAAAATGTGCGATAAGCTTGGTATCATTGTTTCTGAAAAAGAAGAAAAAGAAATGATATATGGCCCTAACGTACATGGAATGATTCGTCAATTCCAGATTGGTGGTCAGCAAATATTCATCAACCCGCAAACTAAACAGTTCGATCCTAACCAAATTAAAGGTTTGGAAGATGAATTGAAAAAGAACGGTGCAAGAGTTGACCCTGATCATAAAATTGCCGATGCTTGGCAAGCGGCTAAAAACTACGTTATCCGTAATGCTCGTATAGATAAATTCAACAGCTTATTGGGGGCTGGTGCTATATCGCCACGCTACGAGGCTAAACGTGCTTTTGAAGAGCAAAACATGATGGCTTCTGTACGTTATGTAAAAGTACCTTATACATTTATTCCTGATGCTGAGGTAAAAGTAACTGACGATGACGTTAAAGCTTTTGTTGAAAAACACAAAGCTATGTTTGAAGTAAAGCAAGCTAGCCGCAGTATAGATTATGTATCATTCGATATTAATCCTTCTTCTGCCGATAGCTTTAGAGCTGCTCAAGCACTAGTAGATATTAAAGCAGAGTTGGCTGAAAGCAAAGACGATAAAACCTTCGCTGGTAACAAGTCTGATGACTTAAGTGCTTTCTCTGAGGCATATGTAAGTAAAAAAACATTAGCATCTGCCGTAGCTGATACTTTATTGGCACTACCTGTAGGTACTATCTATGGCCCTTATGTAGATCAAGGTTCTTACCGCCTAACTAAGGTTGTAGATAAAAAAGTATTGCCAGATAGCGTACAAGTTCGTCACATACTAATAAAAACAGCTGATGGTAGTAATGTAGTATTAGCTGATAGTATTGCAAAAGCAAGAATTGATAGTATAGAAACTGCTATAAAAAATGGTGCTAGCTTCGATAGCTTAATGATGAAGTACACTAACGATGAAGGTAGCAAGCAATCTAAAGGCGAATACTGGTTTACGTTACAACAACGCCCTGGTTTATCTAAAGAGTTTGCAGACTTTGCGTTTGAAAATGCTAAAGGTGGTAGAAAAGTAGTAAAAGTAGATAACAGTAAAAATGGTGGTTATTCTGGTTACCACTATATAGAAGTACTTGATCAAAAAAATGTAGGTCCTACTACAAAGTTTACTACCATAGTTAAAAACTTAGCACCTAGCGATAGCACAGTAAATGCTATTTATGCTTTGGCAAACGAGTTTGCTTCTAAAAGCACAACTGCTGCAGCTTTCGATGCTAACGTTAAGAAAATGGGTCTTGATAAGCGTGTAGGCGAAAATCTGAAAGAAAATAGCTACACTATTAATGGTTTAGGTAGTGCAAGAGACATCATTAAATGGGCATACAAAGGCAATGTAGGTGATGTTAGTAAAGATCCTTTCCGCCTAAACGATTTGCGCTATGTAGTAGCTAAAGTAGCAGGTGAGCAAGCTAAAGGTATTGCTACTATCTCTCCGGCTATGCGCCCTATGATAGAGCAAAAAATAAGAGAACAAAAGAAAGCAGCTAAAATTGCTGATAAATTCAAAGGTGGTAACTTAGACGCTATTGCAACTGCTACAGCTGGTCAAGTGCAACAGTCAGATTCTGTTGTCTTAGGTGCTCCTTATATTCCAGGTGCAGGTTACGAGCCTAAAGTTGTAGGTTATGCCTTCAATAATGCTTTACAGCTTAATGCTACCTCTCCTGGTATAGCTAGTCAGTCTGGTGTTTACTTCATTACTGTGCTTAACCGCACTAAAAAACCTGTTGATCCGGTATCTGAGCAAATGAATGTTATGCAACTTGCTCGTAACCAAGAGATGCAATTGCGCAACTACATGGGTCAGGCACTTACACAGTCTTTGCTTGATAAAGCAGAAATCAAATACAATCTAGATCGTTTCTAATTTTTTTGAAACAG
>CAYWUY010000081.1:0-5581 GCA_964461535.1 uncultured Flavipsychrobacter sp. | reverse complement strand
TTAAATTATCCTATGAAAAAAGTAATAACTATTTCATCATTATTACTGCTGGGTACACTTACTCCTGCTTTTGCCCAGTGCAAATTTCATAAAAACTATATAGATAAAAATACGCAGCTACTAACTAGAAAATATCTAGTAAAGTCAGGAAATGTGAAGCGTCGTTTCCGTTTAGAAATAGTGCAGGAGGGCGATAAATATAAATTTGCAATAGAGGTATTTCAAGCTGAGAAAATTAAAGATGTGCCACGCTCTATATCTTTCGTGCTAAAAAATTTAGAGATAATTGAATTGTATCCTGACGCAGAACCACTAATTGAAACATCGCTAACCACTAATTATAAGATTACTACATTCTGTACCTTCTATTGTTCAGTTTCTGCCAATACTATGAAGCAGTTCTCTGAAAGTGAAATAGCCGCTATAAAAATATATGTTGATGAGCGAAAAATATACGATGCGCCCACCTTATCAGATACCAAGGCTACACACATAAAAGAAATAGCTGCCTGCTTTTTACAGCCTTAATTGGGCAGTATTACTTATCGCCTCTTAAAAGCAATTTTTTAAGTCGCTTTACGGCATACTGGTTATCCGGATTGTCTATGCAGCTATACAAATCCTCTTTTTCCTTTAAGGTAAGGTGAAAGTTCAGTGCTGCATTTTTACCCTGCTCCTGTGGCACATAAGCCATAGTTATATACTGCACTTTACTACCCATGCGTCTTGTAGTTTGCTCTCGCATATACGAGTGCTTGTAAGACTGAAACGCCTCCCAGTTATTCTGCATAGAAAATACAGGGTCTGTTAGCATACTTAGCAGCGTTGTTTGGGTGCTTGGGGTGCATACATCAAACTCTCGGGTATCTCTCAGCTCTAGCACCACCACTTTATAGGCTTTATGGCGTATCCACTCTGTCATGGCCATCAAGTATCTGTTGGTAATTTCAGCTCCAAAATTATCTCTCAGTCCCGCATCCATAACATTCATAGCAGGCTCCGAGGGCAGCCTTACTACCGGTAGCACAAAGGGGAAAGTAGCATTTATGCGCAGTGCCGATGTTAGCCTTAAATCTTTAGGCTGTATGTCTTTAAACAGTGCACAGTAGTCTACGGCATCTATTGGCGGATTAATCCATTTTTGTGCATACTCCGGCAGGCTTAGGTAGCCCACAGGCTGGTTGCACATCATTAGTTTTCTACCATCATTTACTATAGTGCCATTAAGTATTAGCATGGGCGTTTGCCCGTTTTTCTCACAACTATTATAGTAGCCTATAGATTTATTCAGTAGCCCCTTCGTATTCAGCACCAATTCTTGTTCAAAGGCATAGCCCCTGTCGCGCGTATAGTTATACTTACCCACCTTTATTTTATTAAACGGCGAGATAAGGTCTACCGTAGTAAGCGAAAACACTATTGGGTTCAGCAGGTCTTTACCTATGTTATTCAGGTATAGATCGTCATACTTATTGGCTATTTTACCCTCTTGGGCAGCCCTATGCAGCGCACGCCAGTAGGTAGCCCCTATCATACCGCCCGATGCACCAGTTATCAGCACAGCATGCTTATACAGCTCACCCTTACATAAGCTGTCGGCATACTGTAAGGCATGAAATGTCCAGTAGGCCGAACGTGAGCCACCGCCACTAGTGTTTATTATTAGTACTATGGGCGAATCTGCATCGCGCTGCAGCTCCATCCATTTATCCAGTCGTTGCTCTTCTTGCTTTTTGTCTTCATTGTAGCGCTCAGCCGTAAACAGGTTGCGCAGCGCGCTATAGCTGTATTCAGGATATACCGATGCTTCTTTTTTATAGTCTAGTCCGTAGGCTATGCTGCGCAGGTCTATCCATTTATACTGCACCACTAGCGACAGGCAGCCTATAAAAGCTATCCAGCCCAGTGCCTCCCAGCTTTTCATAAAGTATTTAAAAGCACCTACAAAGCCCATTAATATAGATAGCAGCAGCAAAAAGCCCGCCCCTGCCGGTATACGCAGCACAGGCTTATCCATAAATATGCCCATGAACAATAGCACCACATACAAAAACAGCGTGGCAAATATTACATTTCTGTGGTGGCGTTCCAGCACCATTTTTAGCACCCTTCTAGGAAAGTGGTTTACCTCGTGTATGTGCTTTATGCGCAGCTTGCCCCCTATAAATGTTCTTACCGGTATGTGCACTATATCATAGTCTAGTGCATCATAGGGCAGCACATGCTTTAGCTTCAGCGGCCTGGCCAAACCGCTGAGTGCGCTTTTAAAAAAATCTCTGCTCACCCTAAAGAAATAGGTAAACGACACCAGCACTAGTGTAAAAAAGCCCAAATAATAGCCCAATTGCATGGCTACTATCTCAGACTTGCTTAAATGCTGGTTTTGTAGCTGATACCTTACCGAGTATACCGAGTAGAACCCCAGCACTATTCCCGGTATAATAGAATTATTAATGCAGTATATTAAAAACCAATTGCGGGTAGCGCCCATATAGGGCAGCTTGGGGCTATTAACTATAAACGTGGTGATGTGCCACGACATGACAAACACACACATGGCACTGCCCACAAAAAACATACTGCTAAAGCTGGCCTCTCCTAAGTATTCGGGCGTAAGCAGTATAGACGATAAGCCAAAGTGCGCACCAAGATTTCCCGTAATTATCAGCAGTAGTATTATCCAAAAGCCTAGCAGCAATTGATACTTACGAAAATGCAGTAGCACCAGTTGTATGGGTAGAAAATAATATATGCTTTTCAACAGGCGCCTCATCTGCTCATATGTATATATATAGTAAGCTACAATTTTTTTGCCATTCTCTGTTATCTACTTACTAACGCTATAAAATTAGTATTATTACACCAGCTTTATTCTGTATTGCCCATCGCCTCGTTTTGAATCCTAATACCACCACATATCAGTCCTACTTTTGGGAGCGTATACCCTTTTTTCGCTTATTGCTGCCATTGGCTATAGGCATTGCCGGTGCCGATCTGCTGTATCCCACTACCATCAATCCATATGTATGCCTTGCTATACTGCTAGCGGCTGCTACCGGGCTTGCCCTACTGGCAAGGTGGTACAAGCCCTCGCTAAGGTTGTTTTACTTTGTGCTTACTCAGGTAGCACTTATAGCATCGGGTATGGGTTTATATGCCCTAGCCGGCTATAGCCCGGGTGTCAATCCTTCTGTGCCGGGTGGCATGTCGGTAGTGGTGGTAGATGCGCCCCCGGTGGCTAAGCCCCGCACTATAAAGTATGTAGTGCAGGTGCTAAGCTCGGCTGGTGCTGCACAGTATACAGCCCCCAATACCAAAGCACTGCTATATGCCACAGCCGATAGTAGCTATATACAATATGCCCCCGGCGACACACTACTGGTGCCCGCCACATGGCAGCCCATAACCGATGTGGCCAATCCCTTTGCATTTAGTTATGCTGCCTATAGCCGACGTAGTGGCATTTGCTGGCAGCAGTTTTGCCACCCCTTGCAGGTGGTGCGTATAAGCCGGCCGGTAGTGCACAGCATGGCCTACCGCATATCTGGCAGTATTACAAAAGCTATAAATGCCGCCATACCCGATGCCCGCACGGCTGGCCTGGTACAGGCCATGCTACTGGGCCGAGAGGCTGCACTAGACATTAACTGGCGCAACGACTTTAGCAAAACCGGCATACTACACATTATGGCCATATCCGGTGGCAACATTATTATGTTTTTCAGCCTGGTGTCTGCCCTATTATTGTTTGTCAGGCATCGCCGATGGTTGTGGGTAAAGTATGTAGTAGCCCTGCCCCTTATATGGGCATACATTCTTATGTCGGGGGCGCAGCCGTCAGCCGTTAGGGCAGGCATTATGTTTAGCTTGCTTACTGTTACCATAGGGGGCAATTTTCAGTCGCACCCTATCAATCACCTCTTAGCCACAGCCTTGGTGATGCTCATAGTACATCCGGCATGGCTACTGGCACCCGGTTTTCAGTTGTCGTTTTTAGCCGTGCTATCCATTCTACTATTCTATAAGCCCATTATAAAAGCCTTTAGGCGCATAGCCGTGCCAGACGCTATAGCCCTTATTACCGATAAAATAGCCCAGATAATAGCCGTTACCCTGGCGGCACAGGTGCTGGTAGTGCCCGTTTCGGTATACTATTTCAATACTCTGCCACTGGCATTTATACCTGCCAATATGCTGGCTACCATATATATGGCCTGCATGATGTGTTTAAGCATACTGCTACTGTTAGCCGCAGCTTATGCTCCTCTGGCTATGGCTGTAGGAGGACTCATGCACCACCTTACCTACTTATTTACCACTGCCAATGCTGCTTTAGCCGCAGTATCGCCACAGGCACTAAGCAATATCTACCTGCCTATGCCCGCCATGCTAGGTATATACGTTATTATAGTCCTGCTGATGCTGGCCTGGCATACCCGGCGCAAGCCCTATATATACAGCGCAGCCGCTGTGCTAGTGGTGCTACTGCTAAGCCAGCTAGCCTATTATGCCTATACTGCCCACAACCACAAGCTGATAGTATATAACACCGGGCGCATAAGCCGTATAGAAGCCATACACGCCCACACCTTCACCACACTGCGTATAGACACTACTACCAATAACTATGATGCTGCCCGACATCCACATATAGTATGGCAAGCCTGGCAAGAGGCCCCACAATATGCCAACGAAATGATACAAGTAATACATGGGCAGAGCGTTATGCTACTATTGGCACCGCCACACCCATCTGCGCCACTGGCTATAGACCACCTAATAATAGCCCTTCATGGCAACTACAAGCCCGAGACACTGCTACGCCACATAAACCCCAAGCACATAATACTAGCCGACAGACCCTCAGCCCGTACCCTCACCCGCTGGACCACCTTCTGCACCCAACACCACATACCCCTACACATCATTTCCCGCGATGGCGCTTGGGTGATGGAGTAGAGGCTAGACACCGTGTAGTTTCTGCGCCGTTTAAACGTTCGGTTTTATGGAGCAAAACACACACACAGATTTTTTCCGTAAAAAAGCTTATGGCGCTTTATATGAGGTGTCGGTTTTCTTACTGATGGCAATTGTCAAATCAACAAATTTGGGGTTGTCAACTTGAGTTTGGATAATTGGTATTTTGGAAGTAAACCCTTTAGGGATTGCTACGACATGTCTCGAAAAAATGAATAGCGTGTCTTTCTCCACTTTATACACAAACGGCTCAAGTCCATCATAAACGATGTTAGTTGTGCCATCATATTTTCCATTGCTCCTGACATTTTTTGTGATAATTGTTGTCTGATTATCTCCGTTTAATCCCCAGTTTTGTGTGATTATGAACAAAGAATCTTTGGCGGCTCGGACAACATGGCTATTGATTGTCGTATAGTCGTCTGTGCTATCGCAAGCGCTGAAAAGAAGCAAGCAAATCAATGCTATTCTAACGTTTCTTGTCTCCATAGTTCCCGCCGTTGTTGGTGTTCGCACCAACAACCAATAGTAAAGTAATACTTTCCTGTCATAATTAATTCTCCTTTTACTAGGGCTGGTGCGTGCATTTACTTTTTTGTGCTGC
>CAYWUY010000080.1:0-10988 GCA_964461535.1 uncultured Flavipsychrobacter sp. | reverse complement strand
AGCTAGTAGTAAACATGAAAAAGGTAATTAATAAAAAGCCTAAATCTACCATAGGTGTGAGGTCTACCTTAGGTGCCCCTCTGTTTCTGCTGTGGCTATTGCCGCTAATAATAATGTCTGCCATATAGGGTGTTTATTATAAAGAAGCAGTAAACTCATTTTTTCCATAAACTAGGTTATAATAAAAGAACAAGTCTTCCAGAATAAACCTGAAAGACTTGTTACAAAAAAGCTTTTACCCTTAATTACTTCATATAAATATAGGCACCTAATTGCACTACTACACCAATGATATACCCCAACCATATATCGCCTCGCTGATGAGAGCCTAACGCCATGCGTGCACTACCTATTATCCCGGCTATTATTAATGCAACAAAAAAAGGCACTATCATATTTACCGGATTTACAATCATAAGCACGATAACAATTCCTAGCATGCCACCAGCGGCCGCAGTGTGCATACTGATTTTTGTAAAAATATTGATAATAAAAACAGCTATTACTCCCCAAAAATTCCCTAACAAAAGTACTTTCATTGCCAAAGGTATATTTATACCCGGCATAGAATTAACTACATGGCTTATCCAGAAGTAAAACATCATAATTCCCATTAGCGGAGCTATTCTTTCTTTTGATGTTTTTAACTGAAAATCCTTTAAAAATCCAAGCCCTTTCATCAAACCTACTGTTATCAAAGGAAACAGAACAGCAGTTATAGCAATACTGGCATTTAGAAAAAACAGCCTTTTTGCAGGTATGCCTGCAAAACTATTTGGAGATAGCATCTGTAATGCTAATGCCATAATCAATGGCATAAATACAGGATGAAATAGGTAAGAAATAATAGTAGCTATTAGCCTCACTACTTTATTATGGCTTTCGCCATGCAATATTGGTTTATGCGGACTTGTATTCAATGCAATGTTTGTTTTAATATCTATTAATCTTATTCGTCTAGTATTGGCGACAGCCATTTTTTCATAGTTTCTGCATCCTCTGCTTTACGTTGAGTATAATCGTTGAGCTGATCTTCTAAAATTCTATTTACGCCAAAATATACACTCTGAGGATGACTAAAATACCATCCGCAAACAGAAGAAGCAGGATACATAGCCAAAGACTCAGTCAGCGATATACCTGTATTTTCTGTAACATTCAGCAATTTAAACAATTTCAACTTTTCGGTATGGTCAGGACAAGCAGGATAACCGGGAGCCGGGCGTATACCTTGGTAGGTTTCTTTTATCAAGTCGGCTTTATCCATGTGCTCATCTTTAGCATAACCCCAGTAACTTTTCCTAACGCGTTCGTGCAGCATCTCAGCCAAGGCTTCTACTAGTCTGTCTGCCAAGGCTTGAAGTAATATCTTGTGATAATCGTCATGCTGATCTGCAAAAGCTTTTATATGAGGCTCTATACCAGCTATAGATACTGCAAAAGCCCCCATATAATCTTTCTTAGAAGAACTAACATATGATTGAGGCATCACAAAATCTGACAAAGAGTAATTGGGTTGCCCGGCAGCCTTTTTTATTTGCTGTCGTAACATCTGCAAAACATCAACCACTTCTTCATCTTTACCTTTTAGCACTATAGTATCTGCTGCCGTAGTAGCAGCCTCCCAAAAACCATAAACAGCTTTAGGAGCCAACCATTTTTCAGCTATTATAGTATCTAGCATTGCATTAGCATCATTATATAGTTTTGTAGCCTCAGCACCTACTCTATCATTGCTCAGTATAGCAGGGTATTTACCTTTAAGTTCCCATGCTATAAAAAATGGAGTCCAATCTATATACTCTCTTATTTCAGAAAAATCTAAATCACCCAAAGCAAATACGCCCAATTGATTAGGAGTAGGTGGAGTATACTTTTCCCACTCTATAGACACTCTATTATTTACGGCTTCGGCATACGTTATATATTGCTTATTACTTCTTTTACCTGCAAACTCTTCCCTTAATGCTGCATACTCTTCTTGGGTATTTTTCAGAAAAACCGGTTTCTGTTCTTTACTCAACAGACTACTTACTGCTGTTACACTTCTACTAGCATCTAGTACATATAATACTCCATTATTATACTGAGGAGCTATTTTAACAGCAGTATGCATACGACTAGTTGTAGCACCACCAATAAGTAATGGTTGGGTCATACCACGCCTAGTCATTTCTTTAGCCACATGCACCATCTCATCAAGCGATGGTGTTATTAAGCCACTTAATCCTATTATATCTACTTGTTCTTGCTGTGCTTTGTCCAAAATTTTATCAGCAGGCACCATCACGCCCATATCTATAATATCGTAGCCATTACAGCCAAGCACCACACCAACAATATTCTTACCTATATCATGCACATCACCTTTTACAGTAGCTAGTAATATTTTAGGATTGGCAGCTTCAACTTCAAGTTCCGAGCCGGCTAGTGCTCGTTGTCTTTTCCGCTCTTCTTTTTCAGCCTCAATAAATGGGAAAAGGTAGGCAACGCTTTTCTTCATTACTCTAGCACTCTTTACTACTTGAGGTAGAAACATTTTACCACTACCAAACAAATCACCCACCACATTCATTCCTGCCATAAGTGGCCCTTCTATAACATCTAATGGTTTAGGATACTTAATTCTAGCCTCTTCCGTATCGGCATCTATATAATCTGTTATACCATTTACCAAAGCATGCTTTAGTCTCTCTTCTACATCAGCACTTCTCCATGCTGCACTTACCTCTTCTACTTTATCTTTTGCTTTTACAGTTTCAGCATAGGCTACAAGCTTTTCTGTAGCCTCAGGATATCTATTCAGAATTACGTCTTCACACAGCGTTCTTAATGTAGGTTCTATCTCATCATATACCACCAATTGTCCGGCATTCACAATACCCATATCCATACCTGCATTTATAGCATGGTATAGAAACACACTGTGCATAGCCTCTCTTACAGGTTCGTTTCCTCTAAATGAAAAAGAAATATTACTAACGCCACCACTTACCTTAGTTAGTGGCATTTTCTGTTTTATTATTCTTGTAGCTTCTATAAAGTCAACACCATAATTATTATGCTCTTCAATACCAGTTGCAATTGCAAAAATATTAGGGTCGAAAATGATATCAGATGGATGAAAACCTACCTGTTTAGTCAAAATTTTATATGCTCTTTCAGAAATAGCTACCTTCTTATCTAAGGTATCAGCCTGCCCCGATTCATCAAATGCCATTACTATTACTGAGGCTCCAAAACTTTGGCATATACGAGCCTGTTCTACAAACTTGCTCTCACCTTCTTTTAGAGAAATAGAGTTGACAATACATTTACCTTGTATGCACTTTAAGCCTGCTTCTAAAATGCTAAACTTAGAAGAATCTAGCATTATGGGAATTTTTGCAATGTCTGGTTCTACCTGTAACAGATTTACAAAAGTTTGCATTGCCTTTACCCCATCCAGCAAAGCATCATCCATATTTATATCTAATACTTGTGCACCATTCTCTACTTGCTGTCTAGCAACAGATAAGGCCTCTTCAAACTTTTCTTCACGTATTAGTCTGGCAAACTTCTTTGACCCCGTAACATTGGTACGTTCACCAACATTTACAAAGTTGGTTTCAGGCCTTACTATCAATGGCTCTAAACCACTAAGTCTAAGATATGGGTATATCATGGTCATAATAAAATTCTTATTAAGCGAGGCAAAGGTAGTATAGTATCAACAAAAAGTCTTGAGTATTGCTAACTCATAGCTTTTTCATATTCATCTTTTAATAAAGAAAAGCAGGTAGAACTTTCGTACAAATTATTCTTATAGTAATGCTGTCGCAATGTACCTTCCTCAGTAAAACCCAATCGTTTTGCCATTCTTACCGAAGGTTCATTGTGAGGAGCAATAAAAGCCTCTATCCTATTTAACTGCATTTCTTCAAATCCCAACTTTACAATTGCACTTAATGCCTCTGTCATATAGCCTTTACCCTTATGCTCATCGCTATGCATTCCATATCCCACTTCTGCACGGCTATGTAAGGTATACCAAGTATGGTATCCACAACGACCTATAGCTCTTCCACTAGCCTTTTCAATCAGCAAAAAGCCCCTAAATGAGATACCGTACATCGTCATGCCTTGTGCTAATCTCTTATATTCTTTCGACAAGTCTGCTTCTGATTGTAGCCCCAAAAAATTAGCTACATGCTCCATTGAAAAATCAGATAATAAAGTCCGCATTACTTGCGGATTTAACTCTTTTAGATATAGCCGCTCAGTTTCATAAATGTTAGACGGTGGTGTTTTAAAAATTTCAGGTAACATAAAAAGTGTATTAGGAGTGTATTAGGAAGATGCCGAACCGGCACCCAGTTTCGCATATTGGTTGGCTATCTTAAAAACTAGTAGATTAATTTCTTGCTTTATAGTTACAAAAGATATACCACTAGGTAATGGATGTGGTAGGTTATATGACACTACCAACTGTAGTGTTTCCTTATCTAGTTGCTCTATTGCCACTACTATTGGTTCTAATAGGTGCTTTTGTTGCTTTAATGCTGCTTTTATTTCTTGTATCAACTGCTCTAGCGTGTTGCTATCTATTCCATATCTAAGATTTATACTTACCTTAATCGCCCTATTATGTCTTGCGCTCAAATTAGTAAGGTTTTGGCTCACCAAGTTCTGATTGGGCACAATAATAGCTGCCCCCTCTGCATTTCTTATCCTTGTACTTCTAAATCCTATTCGCTCTACTGCGCCCTCAATATCGCCTATTTTTATAGTATCTCCTGTCTGGAAAGGCTTGTCTGAAAGCAATGTAAAAGCTGCAAAAAAATTCTCTACAGTCTCTTTACCTGCCAATGCTATAGCAACACCTCCTATACCTAGACCGGTTATCAATGCCGGCACATTAACATGAAACACCCCTCCTAAAACACAAAACAGACCAGTAGACCATACAAGAAGTTTTGACATCTCTTTTATCAGGGGTAACAATTGTTGTTGCCCTAAATTCCGCTCTTCTTCTGCCTTTCGCATCCTCAAATAATAGAAGAAATCTATAAATCTGGTAACTACTCTAGTTAATGAAACTATAAAAAGAAACAGAAAAACATGATCTATCAAAGAACCAAGACTAATGTGATGTGCCTTTTTTCTACCCCAAAATATTAGCTTACTAATGTTTATATTATCAAGTAGGGTTGATAATTGGTTAACTGCAACAAAGTATAATACTATCTGCAACAAGCCCTCCATAGGCTTAAGCAGCATTTCTTCTATTTTACTTTTATGGGTAGCATAGCTAAACTTAGCACCTATCTTTCCTGCAATTACACTTATTGCCGTTGCAGTTGGCTTCTTAAGTAAAAGGGTAAGCAAAATAATAACCACAAACCATATGTATTGCCATATGGTTTCACCTAAAAATATGCGATCAAAAAAGGCTATATCTACGCTTAATAACATTTACAACGTGCAGGATTAACTAACAATAACTGATTTACACTATACCGACACATTAAACTCCCTTAGCGCATCATTTAGACTGGTTTTCAAATCTGTAGATGGCTTACGTTTGCCTATAATCAAAGCACAACTCACCTGGTATTCACCCGCAGGGAATTTCTTAGGATAGCTACCCGGTATTACTACACTTCCTGCTGGTACCCTGCCTTTATATTCAACCGGCTCACTACCACTCACATCTATAATTCTTGTAGATTGTGTAAGTACTACATTAGCTCCTAGTACAGCTTCGCGCTCCACAATTACACCTTCAACAACTATACATCTTGAGCCTATAAAGCAGTTATCTTCTATAATTACAGGAGATGCTTGTAACGGTTCTAAAACACCACCTATGCCTACGCCACCACTAAGATGTACATTCTTTCCTATCTGCGCACAGCTACCTACTGTAGCCCAAGTGTCTACCATGGTACCTTCATCTACATAAGCACCTATATTTACATAAGACGGCATAAGAATAACATTCTTAGCTATGTAAGAACCATATCTAGCTACCGCGTGAGGCACAGCACGCACCCCCAACTCCGCATAGTTTTTCTTAAGCAACATCTTGTCATAAAACTCAAAAGGGGGCAACTCCCAAGTTTGCATGGGTTGTATTCCAAAATAAAGTAAAATCGCTTTTTTTACCCACTCTTGCACTTGCCACCCTGTAGCTGTTGGTACAGCCACCCTCAACTCCCCTTTATCTACTTTTTCAATTATAGCTTTTATAGCATCTTGCACTGCATCATCTTTCAGTTTACTTCTATCTGCAAATGCTGCTTCTATTATCTCTTGATACATATTCTTGTATACAACACAGAGGGGATTACCCCTCTGCACTTTTTTTAATTGTAAAGATTAATATAACACTACTTCACCATACTATCAATTACAGCAAATACACGCTGTAATTCAGCTTCTGTTAAATTAGAGCCTGATGGCAAGCATAATCCGTTTTCAAATAATTTTTCTGACACACCATTGCCATAATATGGAGCACCTGCAAATACAGGCTGCATATGCATTGGCTTCCACAATGGTCGCGATTCTATATTCTCTTTTTCTAATGCTAATCTCAAATCTTCTCTGCTAAACCCAGCAACACTAGCGTCTATAAGCATTGTAGATAACCACCTATTACTGAAGTAGCCTGTTGGTTCATTCAGAAAAGTAATGCCCTGTTTACCTGAATATCTTGTCACATACTGACTATATATATTGCGACGCTGCTGAATACGCAAGTTTAGCACTTCCATTTGTCCACGCCCAACACCTGCACATAAATTACTTATTCTGTAATTATACCCAATTTTAGAATGTTGGTAATGTGGTGCTGCATCTCTAGCTTGTGTAGACAAAAAACGTGTTTCTTCTACCAACTTTGCATCAGCTGAAACCAATGCACCACCACCTGATGTTGTTATTATTTTATTTCCGTTGAAAGATAGAATTGCAATTTTCCCAAAGGTGCCACATTGCTTGCCATTTATTGAAGACCCCAATGCCTCTGCAGCATCTTCCATGACTGGAATTTCATAACGATTAGCTACCTCCATTATTTCATGCATTTTAGCTGGCATGCCATAGAGGTGCACAGGTATAATGGCCTTAGGCTTTTTTCCTTTAGCTATTCTATCTTTTATGGCTTCTTCTAGTTTTACAGGGCACATATTCCATGTATCTTCCTCGCTATCTACAAACACCGGTGTAGCATGCTGATAAGCGATAGGATTTGCAGATGCTGAAAACGTCATACTCTGACAAATAACCTCATCTCCAGGCTGCACACCAAGTAATACTAAACCTAAATGCAACGCTGCAGTGCCTGAACTAAGCGCTGCCACATGGCTATCGGAACCTAAAAAGCTAGATAAGTCGGCCTCAAAGCCATTAACATTAGGTCCCAAAGGTGCTACCCAATTAGTATCAAATGCTTCTTGTACAAACTTTTGCTCATTTCCTCCCATATGGGGAGACGACATCCATATCTTAGCATTCATATATAATTATCTATTGCGTTTAGTATCTATTTATCTGTAAAGTTAACTAAACAGATGGCTTGGATGGTGCAGGAGCAGAAAATTTATAAGATTTTAATTCTATGATTATACATCTTTCAGCAATGCCATTAATTCTGAGAGCTCTTCAGCTAAGTCTTCTTGCTTTTGATACCTATAACACAATGCAAGTTCCTCAATCATTTTACTAATTACCTTCTGATTACTTATAGGAACTAAATACCTAGAAACATCTATAATATTCAGTTTCTTCATATAGACATCTACATCTTTTTGAGAAAAGATAGTACCGTTTAAAGGATCAATGTAAAATTGTATATGTTGATTTCCGATTTCAGATAAGCCATATACATTAGTAGATGGGCTTAAATAGCCCAATATAAATTGCCGCGGGATATCTATAGCAAAAATGGGAATATCTAATACCTCACATAGAGCCAAATATATTATCCCTAGAACAAAGCTGTTAGCTTTATGGCTTTCTAAAGCATCATTAATAAAAAAATGCTTTAGTTCTCGTTTTGTCAACTCCTGCCCTTGAAACTTATAGTAGTTATATAACATACTATTCAACACATTTACCTGCTCTATAGGAGATAAGTATGGATTAAGTTCTAGCCATACATTCTTCCTCATTTTATCAAATTGCTGATAAATAGTTTCTGCTTTTAAGGCAGGATACCTAAACTTAGCTACTATAATAGCACCTGTTAAAAAATCAGGATGATTTAACTTACTCCACTCTAATAGTTCTAGTTGTAAATCTTGAAAATGAACTCTATGGATTAGGTGCTCAATTCTATTTTGAGTGAATGAGTCTGAAGTAACTTCCCATAAATTTTCTAAAGGCTCTATAATATCATGACCATATCCTATGAGTTTATCAACAACCGTTGTATAAACCTCATCGTCCGGATCATCTATCAACGACAAAAGGGCCTTTATTTCATTATTTATGTGTTTCAAACTCACTACACCAAATATCTGTTTAATAAGAATTATTTCTTAGACTTTGCAGTCTTTTTAGGAGGATTAGCTTTTACATCTTCTATAATAGCTTTCACCTCGTCTATAGTTAGTGCCGCAGCATGCTCTATTTTTTCTTTAGGTATTTTATAGTTTCTTAAACCTTGCTTTATATACGGTCCATAAGGCCCTTTTAGTATTCTAATCTTTTCTTTTTCAAATACTTTTATCTCACTCTCAGCTTTACTTTTTCTTTTTTCTTCAATTAATGGCACTACAGCACCTAAATCCACGCTATATGGATCCATTTCTTTCTTCAAAGAATAGAACTGCCCAGCATGCTGTGCATATGGCCCAAAACGACCAATATTCACCACAACATCTGCATCTTCAAACATACCTATGTTTCGTGGCAGTTTAAATAGCTCTAATGCCTCGTCTAGTGTTATTGTTTCTATACTCTGGTTGCTTCTAAGTTTTGCAAACCTTGGTTTTTCTTCACTCTCTGCTACTCCAATTTGCACCATAGGCCCAAATCTTCCTAATCTAGCTGTTACAGGTTTACCACTTTCGGGATCTACCCCTAACTCGCGCTCACCTTTAGCACGACCGGCATTTTCCATAGTATGCTCAACACTCTCATGAAACGGGTGATAGAAATCATCTATCATATTATTCCATTTCTGCTTTCCGGCAGCTATACTATCAAATTGAGCTTCAATTTTAGCTGTAAAATCATAATCCATTACACGCTCGAAATGCTCACGTAAAAAATCGTTTACCACCATCCCCAGGTCCGTAGGAAATAGCTTCGCCTTCTCTGCACCTACGTTTTCTTGTTCAATAACTTCTTTTACAGTATCACTCTGAAGTGTAAAAATCTGATAATTACGCTTTACACCTTCTTTATCTCTTTTCTCAACATAGCCTCTAGCTTGTATAGTACTAATAGTGGGTGCATATGTTGACGGACGGCCTATTCCTAATTCCTCCAGTTTCTTTACTAATGAGGCCTCAGTATATCTTGGTTGTGGTCTAGAATACCTTTCAGTTGCAACCATCTTAACTATATCTAGCACTTGTCCGGCTTGTAATGGTGGCAATAATCCTTCAACATCGTCATCACCATCCTCTTCGTCATTACTTTCAGTATATACCTTCAAAAATCCATCAAAGCGTACAACCTCACCAGTTGCAGTTAAAGCATCAGGATGTGCAGATACATTTATTTTAGCTATAGTACGCTCCAAAATAGCATCGGCCATTTGGCTGGCCATGGTTCGCTTCCATATTAAATCATAAAGCCTTGTTGTATCTGCGTCACCAACACTTGTAATATTCATGTCAGTAGGGCGAATAGCTTCGTGCGCCTCTTGTGCATTTTCATTTTTATTTTTAAATACACGTTGTTGGTGATATTTCTCTCCATATTGAGATATAATCGCGCTCTTTGCTCCTTCTAAAGCAGTATCAGACAAGTTTACGGAATCGGTACGCATATAAGTTATGTGTCCATTCTCATATAACTTCTGAGCTAGCAACATTGTCTTAGATACTGAATAACCTAATTTACGGCTAGCCTCTTGTTGTAATGTTGATGTAGTAAATGGCGCAGAAGGTGTCTTTTTACCTGGTTTTACCTGTACATCTTTTACTGTATATGTTGCACCCACACATGCATCTAAATATGTGCGGGCATCTTTTGCCAATTTTATTTTATCTGGCCCTTCAGCTTTAAAGGTTACCTTCTTTTTATTAAGGTCTGGAGCTGTAAAAAATGCATCTACCTTAAAGCTACTTTGTGGTAAAAATTGAGTAATTTCTCTCTCTCGCTCTACAATTATTCTTACTGCAACAGATTGCACCCTACCTGCTGACAGATTATTACGCATACTCATCTTTCTCCACAATACAGGAGACAACTCGAAACCTACAATTCTATCTAACACACGTCTAGCCTGCTGTGCATTTACTAAATCCATATTTACAGTCCGCGGATTGGTAACCGCTTTTTGTATAGCTGGCTTTGTAATCTCATGAAACACGATACGTTTTGTACTAACTGGATCTAGACCTAATACTTCGCACAAGTGCCATGAAATGGCCTCACCCTCACGGTCCTCATCCGTTGCCAACCAAACATCATCTGCTTTTTTAGTAAGTGCTTTTAATTCTTTTACTACCTTTTCTTTATCCTCAGATACTATATACTTGGGCTTGTAACCATTCTTGATATCTATACCCATGTCTTCTTTTTCCAAATCTCGGATATGACCATAGCATGATCTTACTTCAAAATCAGAACCTAATATCTTTTCTATTGTCTTAGCCTTAGCAGGCGACTCAACAATTAATAAATTTTTAGCCATTGCGAATAGTAAACTTACTGCCTAACGACAGCTATGAATTGCAATAATAGAATATTGTTTTGAAAAACAAAAAAGGGATAACTAATTAGTTACCCCTTTTATATTAAATACTTATAGTAGTATTAGTGAGCTA
>CAYWUY010000079.1:2796-11298 GCA_964461535.1 uncultured Flavipsychrobacter sp. | reverse complement strand
AGTGGTTAGGTACAGTTAGCTCAGATTGGAATGATGGATCCAACTGGAAGTGTGGTTTCCAACCAACAGCTAGTGATGATGCTATTATCCCATCAGGAACTACTTACAGTCCTGAGTTGGTTGCAGCAGGTACAGGTACTACACGTAACATGACTATTCAAAGTGGTGCTGCAGTAGCATTAAATTCAGATGCTATACTATCAGTAAAAGGTAGTGTATCAAACGATGGTCAAATCACAGGTTCAGGTAAAGTAGCCTTGAATGGTACAAGTTCACAAACTATCACAGGTATAGGTAGCTTAAATAACCTTGAGCTAGACAATACAAGTGGTGCTAGTATGTCAGGTGCATCAAGAATGACTATCAGACGTACACTAACTATTACAAGCGGTACATTGAACACTAACGATAGCGTAGTACTAGCATCAGATGCAAGTGCTACAGCAAGAGTAGCTCCAATAGTATCAGGCGGTATTAATGGTCAAGTACAATTACAGAAATACATACCAGGTGGTCGTCGTGCCTTCCGTTTCTTATCACATCCGTTTGCAGAAGCTATGAGCTTAATGCAATGGCAAGATGGAGATATAGATATCACAGGTACAGGCGGTGCTACCAATGGTTTCACTACTACGGGTTCAAATGCATCATCAGCGTTCAGATATGATCCTACAGTTGGTAACTCAGCATCAAGCTACGATCCGGGATGGAAAGCTATCACAAACTTGTTAAGTAGTACATCAGATAGCAACTGGATGCAACGTTACCAAGGTATGCGTGTATTCGTAAGAGGTTCAAAAGGTGAGGGTATGGGCTATGCATCATACACCCCAAGTGCTACTACATTGACAATGAAAGGGAACTTGAACCAAGGCAACCAAGTAGTATATATGTCAAAAGGCAGCAGCAGTGGTCAAGACTACAACTTGTTGGGTAACCCATATGCATCACCGGTAGATATAGGAACTATGGCATACAATGCAAAAGTGTCAGGCAACATGGTAGGTGCTGCAATATATGTATGGAATCCATACATGGCTACCAGCGGTATCTTCCAGGCAGTACCTGTAAACACAGTATCCGCTACCCCATACTACTTAGAAGCCAATGGCGCATTCGAGATCAGAGCTGCACACAATGGTGATTCATTGGTATTCACAGAAAGTAGCAAATCAGCGAACGTGACAACAAGTTTAGTGAAAGCTATCCCTGAATATGTATCGTTGATGGTATATGATGCTAACAACAAGCCATGGGATATGATGTATGTAAGATTTGATGAAGGAGCGAAAGACGAGGAAGAGTCAGAGAATGACGCTATCAAGTTGAAAAACCCTGATTTCAGTATCTACAGTATGTCAACAGATGGTAAAGCCTTAGCAATAGATGCACGTCCATACAATGCTGATAAAGTAATACCAATGGGCATAGAAAGTAAAGTGGCTCAGGATTACGTAATCAAAGCAGAGGGCGTAAGCATCCCGGCTGGAGCAAGTTTATACTTACATGACAAACAACTGAACAAATATGTTGAGTTAACGCAAGGCGCAAGCTATAGCTTCACATTATCATCATCAACAGGAAGTGGAGTAGACACACGCTTTGAGTTGAGCATGAGACAAGGAAGTGCGGTAGCGGGCAGTGTTAAAGGCTTAAGTGTAAGTATGACACCAAACCCAGCGAGCGAAGATGTTAAGATCAGCTTTGTGAATGGCAAGAAAGAGAGCGTTAAAGTACGTTTGTTGGATATGAATGGTGTAAGTATCTACAATGAGGATATGGGTGTAAGGTCAAGCGGAGTGGTAACGATACCACTAAGCAACTATGCAGCAGGTATCTACATGGTAGAACTAACATCAGGTTCACAAGTAGTAACTAAACGTTTGGTGAAAGAATAATAGATATTATCTATACTTACAAGAGACTATCCATTTGGGTAGTCTCTTGTTGTTTAATCAAATGATTATACTTGGATTGAATAACCTAACTTTGCGAATTAAAATATAATTTTTTATTATGACTGAAGTGCTGCATAAAGTAATTGATGAAGCAAGGCAGGGTGAGGCGTACGCACCATTTGAAAATGATCCGAATAATTTTCGTAAGAAATTTTACATAGAAAGCTATGGTTGTCAAATGAACTTTAGCGATAGCGAAATAGTGGCTTCTATTTTGCATGAGGAGGGTTTTGGTCCAACTCGCAATTATGAAGAGGCTGACTTAGTTTTGTTAAATACATGCTCTATACGTGAGAAGGCTGAACAAACGGTTAGAAATAGATTACAAGCATTCAGAAAAGTAAAAGAAACTACACCCGGCTTGCTTATAGGTGTATTAGGCTGTATGGCTGAACGTTTGAAAGCTAAGTTTTTAGAAGAAGAGAAGCTGGTGGACATTGTCGTTGGTCCTGATGCTTATAGAAGCTTACCTTCTTTAATAAATGAAGCCGAAGGCGGACAGAAAAGTGTAAATGTATTATTAAGTAGAGAAGAGACCTATGCAGATATTTCTCCGGTTCGTTTAGATTCTAACGGAGTAACTGCATTTGTGAGTATTATGCGTGGTTGTAATAATATGTGCTCATTTTGCGTTGTTCCATTTACGAGAGGTAGAGAACGTAGCCGAGATGCGAATAGTATAATACTAGAGTGTACAGACTTATTTAATAGAGGTTTTAGAGAAGTTACGCTATTGGGACAAAATGTTGACAGCTATTATTATGCTGAAAACAATGATACTCCAGTAACGTTTGCTCAATTGCTAGAGCGTGTAGCCTTAATATCTCCCTTATTGAGGGTTCGTTTTAGTACATCACACCCTAAAGATATTACAGATGATGTACTGCATACTATGGCAAAGTATGAAAATATTTGTAAGTACATACACCTTCCTGTTCAAAGTGGTAATACTAGAATACTACAATTAATGAACAGAACATATACCCGTGAGTGGTATTTGCACAAGGTGGAACGTATAAGAGCAATTATGCCGGACTGTGGATTGAGTACTGATGTAATATCTGGTTTTTGTGGAGAGACTGAGGAAGAGCATAAGGATACTTTGTCTCTAATGGAAAAGTGTAGGTTTGATATGGCGTATATGTTCTCTTACAGTGAGCGTCCTGGTACATTAGCTGCTCGTAGATATACTGACGATGTAAGTGAAGCAGACAAGAAAAGAAGGTTAGAGGAAATTATTAACCTTCAGAACAGTCATTCTAGAGAAAGCTATACAAATGATATTGGCAAAGTGTTCGAAGTATTAATTGAAGGAGATAGTAAGCGTAGTGACAAAGATTGGTGCGGAAGGAACTCTCAAAATAAAATGGTTGTATTCCCTAAAGGAGACCGAGAGTTGAAGAAAGGGGACTATGCCATGGTAAAAATCAATACAGCTACTAGTGCCACTTTAATAGGTGAAATGATATAAAGAAAAGTCGAGGCTCAAAACCTCGACTTTTCTTTTACTACCAACTGCATCCGGCAGTATGTAAAACATCTTTTATTCCCTCGTATGTGTTAGACATGTATGGGAATAAGTTTCCTGTATCTACCCATTTTGCTTGTTGTATGTCTTCTTCTGGCTGTGGCACTAGTTCTGCGCTGTAGTCTGTATGCATTTTGTACCAAACAGTATGTTTTAGTATGTGTTTTCCTTTTTCATTATATATATGGTAGGTGTCACATAGTTTATCTCCTAAACTAAGTCCTGCAACTCCGGTTTCTTCTTCCACTTCTCTAAGAGCGCATTCTGAAATAGTTTCTCCGGCGTCCAATTTTCCTTTGGGTAAGTCCCACTTATTGCGCCTATAAATCATTAATATTTCTTTTTTAGCATTATATACTACGCCACCTCCTGCAACAATTATGGTAAATACACTCTTAATATGTTCTAACAGACCGTTAGCAGTATCATCTTGTATAACAGCACCCTGTACGTTTTCAGAGTTTAGTAGGTCTAGTATTCTTTCAAAATCAGGTTTGTCTTCTACACCAGTATATGGATACGATGCGGCTGCTGTATGTACACCTATTAATATCTCCCTACTATTAGTAACCAATATTGGTTTATTGTTATAATATACTTTTTGTGTAAAATTCATTACCCTGATTTTTGTTGGTTTAACTAATTGATGTAGGTTTGACTGTTATGAGTACATCCAAACACTTTGCCGAAAAACTATTGCAAATTAAAGCATTGCAAATTAACCTGCAAAAGCCTTATGTATGGGCTTCGGGTTGGAATTCTCCTGTTTACTGTGATAATCGTAAGGTGCTTTCGTATCCTTATGTACGCGATTTTGTAAAAAGTGAGCTGGCAAATATGGTTTTAGAGCACTTTCCGGATGCTGAGGTTATAGCCGGAGTAGCTACTGCCGGTATTGCGCATGGTGTTATGGCGGCCGATTTACTAAAACTACCTTTTGTATATGTAAGATCTAAGCCCAAAGAACATGGCATGGGAAATCAGATAGAAGGAGTTTTAGAGCCGGGGCAGAAAACTGTAGTTATTGAAGATTTAATTTCTACTGGGAAAAGCAGCTTGCAGGTGGTAGATGTACTAAAAGCAAATGGTGCAGATGTCATAGGCATGTGTGGATTATTTACTTATGGATTTCCTGTAGCAGATGAAGCATTTAAAAATGCCGGAGTTCCTTTACACACTATAAGTAATTATACCGCATTAATGGAGGTAGCAGCTGAGCAAAATCTAATAGCCAATGATCAGTTAAGTAAACTTGCTGATTGGAGGGTAGATCCGGCGAACTGGAAACTTTAAGGATATATAGTAATCAATGACGGCATGGTTGAAGCTAATTAGGTGGAAAAATCTGGTAATTGTGTTTTTAACACAGTTATTAGTATGGTATTGTCTTATATATGGCTCACTAGACCTATTTTATACACATTTTTTTAAACCGGAATCTTGGGCAGATCGTGCAACACTATTGCTTGATCTGCCTAATTTTTTATTACTATCTATATCTACTGTATTCATTACAGCTGCCGGCTATATTATAAATGATTATTTCGACATTAGAATTGATATCATAAATAGACCCGATAAGGTAATACTTGATAAGCGAATACCCTTAAAATATGCTATTATAGCTCATGTAGTATTGAATGTAGCTGCACTACTAATGTGTGGTTTAGTAGCCATGAGAGGCAGGCATATATTTTGGCCATTGGTGCAGCTATTTTGTACTATTGTCTTGTGGTTTTACAGCACACACTTTAAAAGACAATTCATAACTGGTAACATTATTGTAGCCTTACTTACTGCACTTACTATAGCCATTATAGCCCTCTATGAGCCACATTTAGTAAGTTATATACACCATCCTGTGGTTATAAAAAGTAGTAATGGACTAAGCCTAATCAATCCATTTTGGGTAGCTCTTGGTTATGCATTTTTTGCGTTTATGCTCACGTGGATGCGAGAAATAGTTAAGGATATGGAAGATTATATAGGCGATGCTCAGGAAGGTTGTGTAACAATGCCCATAAAAATGGGTTTGCAATTCTCCGCTAGATTTTCACAAAGTTTAGCTGCCATTACCATATTTGTATTAGGTATCATAACCTATTATTTCCTTAGCGTATCATATGTATCATTAGCTGTTTACACTGCAATTGTTATTATAGCGCCGCTTACTTATTGGATATTTTTTCTAAGTAAACAGCATAATGCAGCTCATTATGCTGCAGCTAGTAAGGCGCTAAAGTGGATAATGATAACAGGTATTTTGTCTTTGGTAGTATATTATTTAACTATTATTAGTATTCAATGAAAAAAATAGTTTTAGCATCTCAGTCGCCTCGTAGAAAGCAATTGCTAGAGATAGCCGAAGTGAATTTTGAAATAATTATAGCTGATGTAGATGAAACAAATCCGCCCGGCATGCCTGGGCATTTAGTACCGGAACATTTAGCGGTAAAAAAAGCTACTGCTATTAAGCATCTAGCTCAGGATGCTATAATAATAGCAGCTGATACTATAGTATTACTTGACGAAAAAATACTCGGAAAGCCTACAGATGAGCATAATGCTTTTGAAATGATTAAAAGTCTTTCAGGTAGGCCGCATACTGTAGTGTCGGGCGTATGTATAATGAGTAGTGAAAGATTAGAAAGGTTTTCTGTTACTACTCAGGTATATTTTAGGCAGCTTACCGATGCGCAAATTAAGCACTATATAGAGCATTATAAACCTTATGATAAAGCTGGAGCTTATGCCATTCAGGAATGGATAGGCGTGATGGGGATAGAGAAGATTGACGGCGATTATTATAATGTAATGGGCTTGCCAATAGGCAATGTTATGGACGTGCTGAAAAATAAATTTGATTACTGATGTTGGTGTAGCTCTTTCAGCATTTGTGCAGCTTTGCTACCTAGTGCTACACCCATACCTCCCATTCTAAATGCTCCGTACACATTGTTGGAGCATTTTTTTATTATTGGAAATTTAGATTTGCCAAATGCCATAATGCCAGACCATTGCATATCTATGCTAAAGTTATGTTCAGGTAGTATTATTGTTTTGAGCTTATCTATAAGAGTGTGTTGAATAGTCTCGTTCAGCTTTAAATCTGTTGTAGTCTCTCCTTTGAAATCTAAATTTCGTCCTCCCCCGAATAGAATACGATTATTGATGACCCTGAAATAGTAGTAACCCATATCAAAATGGAAAATGCCTTTAAAAGGAAGATGCTCAATAGGGTGAGTTATTAGTACTTGCCCACGGCCTGGTGTCACATCTTCATTGGGAAGTAGACTGGTAGTAAAGGCATTGGTACATATGTTTAGTGTCTTACATCGTAGCTGCCATTCATCATTTCTATAGGCATCACGAATACATACTGTGACATCTTTTTCATTATCTAAAAACGATGTTACCAGGCAGCCTGTTTTAATTTCTATTTTATTTTCTATAGCTAAATCAGTGAGCGATTTTAGCATCATTCCCGTATGCAATTCCCCTTCGCATAAGTTCTTAATCAGTCCTTTGGTATGTTCTTTAGAGAACTTAAATACAGGGATAAGCTCATTGCCCATGCTAAAGGTGTCACAGTTGTTAATAGGATATAATAGTTGGTTTAAGAAGTCTACTTTGTCCAATGCATATAGCTCATTATCACTTAATAACTCGTAGCTACCGTTCTCTGCATATCCTATGTTTTTATCACCAAGTCTATTTCTTAAAATAGTTAACCCTTCTTTGCGCATAGCAAAAAGCTGCAACACTTCCTGCTCAGTCATATATCCTAGGTCGTCAAGTAGCTCAGTTACACTGCCCATACAGGCAAACCCTGCATTCCTACTACTAGCACCGGTAGACATAAGACCTCTTTCTACTACAAGTATGCTGTCCGTAGGATAAATACTTCTTAGTTCTATAGCAGTACTTAAGCCAATAAGGCCAGCTCCTATTACTATGTGGTCATATTGGGTAAAGCTCTCTTGTTCCCAGTAACTAAACATCTTAAGTAGTTTTAGATTATGCTAGCGCCATTATACATGAGTTCTATCATATTTATTACTTCCTTGCCTTCCTCTGCACTTGTCATGATATTTTGTTGATGTAAAAGCACATCCACTACATTTTGTATCACTTTGTCATGATTGCTCATAGACCCTTGGTACAGACCATAATCATTAGATTTAGCAGTGATGTTTATTGGTGGTAGCGCTTCACCTTTTATTTGTTGATATTCTATGGTGTTTAAGTATTGTCCTCCAATTTTTAGCGTGCCGTTTTCTGCAAATATGGTTATAGAACCTTCCATATTTTTCTCATAAGAACAGGTTGTGAAATTGAAATTGATGATAGCATCATTAGCAGCTAGCATTACAAAACTACCAGTATCTTCTAGCTCTGTATTGTGAGCATGAGCATAATTATTGATTCGCCCTGTAGAAGTTGTAATAGGACCATTTAAGTAGTATAGAATGTCTACAAAATGGCTGAATTGTGTAAATAAACAACCGCCATCTTTTTGTTTTTTGCCACGCCATTCGCTCTCCGTATAATAGGCATCTCCTCTGTTCCAAAAGCAGTTTACTTGTATCATATAGGTTTTGCCAAGCCTACCGCTATTAAGTAAATTTTTTACTTCTGCTACAGGAGGGTTATACCTATTTTGTTTTACGGCAAATATTAGCTTTCCTGATTTTTTTCCGGCAGCAATCATGTTATCACACTCTGCTACGCTTAATGCAAATGGTTTTTCTACTACAGTGTGTATTCCGTGTTCAAGAGCCATGATTGTATGTGGTTCGTGCAAATAATTGGGAGTGCACACACACAATACATCTATTTGCACGTCTTGCAACATATCACTTAGGTTAGTATAAAACAGTACATCCTCGGGCGTATGTTCTTGTAAGGTAGCATTAACATCACACACAGCTACCAACTCAGTACTAGTGTTGTTGAGTATATGTCTGGCGTGACGTTTTCCTATATTTCCAAAACCAACTATTGCAAAGCGTATTA
>CAYWUY010000079.1:0-2696 GCA_964461535.1 uncultured Flavipsychrobacter sp. | reverse complement strand
CAGAACTATAAAGCTGTTACCAATCATCTTTTTGACGCTTGGCTATATTTTCTTCTATTAACTGACTGCTATAAGCCTCTACTGCTGTAGTGTCTACATTTTTAATAATCACATTCCATTGATACCTGTGATTGTCTGTACAGTCTATAGATAGTGTGCCAAATTTTAAAATCACACTTTCTGCATCAGTCCATGGTATATGTCTTCTGCGCGAAGATATGGGTAGGAATATGCCATCCGCATTTATAAGTACATACTGAGTTTTATTGGCAGCTCTTTCCCAATATAAGGCAAATAATAGCACCGCACTTAAAATGCCGAAAATACCTATCGGTAGTTTCCACATTTCTAATAGAGAATATCCAAGTAGTGTTAAAGATATAATCAGTTCAATAGCTCTGAATACATAGTTGCCCGGTACAGTTGTTACCCATTTGTTTTTAAAAAGTGTTATTAGCAATAGTGCTACCCCTACTCCAAGTAGAATTCCTCCCCACATAGGTATGGTATGGTTATACACGTATATGATAGCGCCGGCTAGTATAAATGCTAAACAGCAGATCATATGTAGCGTGGTGATCTGATGTTTTTTTACCTTTTCTTCTAGTAATTGTAGTTCAAACTGCATAGTACGTGTAAAAATTATTGCCGCTAATGCGGCAATAATTTCATTGAATGTTTATTATAAATTATCTACTATAGTTAGGAGCCTCTTTAGTGATTACAATGTCGTGAGGGTGGCTTTCAGCCATGCTAGCTGCAGTAATACGTATAAATTGCGACTGAGCTTGTAGGGTAGTTATATCTTTAGCACCGCAGTAGCCCATACCGGCTCTTAAGCCACCCACAAATTGTTGTACTACCTCATTTAGGTGTCCTTTATAAGGTACTCGGCCTACTATTCCTTCCGGTACTAGCTTCTTAATATCAGCCTCCATATCTTGGAAATAGCGGTCTTTAGAGCCTTCCTGCATAGCCTCTACAGAGCCCATGCCTCGATATGACTTGAATTTACGGCCTTCGTAAATGATAGTTTCACCAGGGCTTTCTTCTGTCCCTGCAAATATTGAACCTGCCATAATACAAGCCGCACCTGCAGCTAATGCTTTTACCATATCGCCTGTATAGCGTATACCCCCATCGGCAATTACAGGAACTCCTGTTTTTTGTAGTGCTTGCGAAGCTTCTATGATAGCTGTTAGCTGTGGTGCACCTGCACCGGTTACTACTCTGGTAGTACATATAGAACCTGGGCCTACACCTACTTTTACAGCATCGGCACCTGCTGCTGCAAGTGCTTTTGCACCTTCGGCAGTAGCTACGTTACCGGCTATAATCGGTAGATTTTTATAGGCTCTTTTTACTTTTTTTACGGCTTCTATCACTCCTTTTGAGTGGCCATGTGCACTATCAAGAGTTATGATATCAACACCTGCATTTTTTAGTGCCTCTACACGGTCCAGTATGTCCTCTGTAATGCCTATAGCAGCCCCTGCCAACAGGCGTCCCATACTATCTTTTGCTGCATTAGGGAAGCTCTTTAGTTGTATGGTATCTCTAAAAGTTATAAGCCCTATTAGCTTACCTTTTTTATCTACTATAGGAAGCTTTTCAATTTTATATTGCTCAAGTATTTTTTCTGCCTTCTGCATCGTAGTACCCACTGGTGCAGTTACCAGTTGGTCTTTAGTCATTACGTCTTTTACTTGGCGTTTATGATTTTTTTCAAAACGTAAATCTCTATTGGTAAGCATACCTACCAGCATGTGGTTTTGGTCTACTATTGGTATACCTCCAATTTTGTTATCTCTCATTATTTTCAAGGCATCGCCTACTGATGCTTCCGGAAATAAAGTGATGGGATCTAAGATAAGTCCATTTTCAGAGCGTTTTACCTTGCGCACCTGTTCGGCTTGGCGCTCAATGCTCATATTTTTGTGCAGTATACCTATTCCACCTTCTCTAGCAAGACTTATTGCCAAAGGAGATTCCGTAACAGTATCCATTGCCGCAGATACCATTGGAATGTTGATGGTAATGTCTTTTGTGATTTTGGTAGAAATGTTTACTTCTCTGGGTAGGACTTCAGAGTAGGCGGGCACTAAGAGTACATCGTCAAATGTAAGGCCCTCTCCGTAAAACTTAGATTTTGTTGCCATGTGCAAAGATACTTCGATTTTTAAAAGTAAAAAATCAAATATGGCATTTGGGTTATTTTTATATGTACACTTCTCCTAATCCAGCAATTCTATCAGTTTTTGGGTGGTAGCTAGGTTGCGTAGGGTTATCATGCTACCTGCTTTTTTCTCTATAAGTTGGTTGGTTATCTTGCTTTTAGCTATAGTTTTTCCGGCAAAATATAGCTCTTTACCCACTATCGCTATTACTTCATCAGGCAATAGGTATTTATTCAAGTCTTTTATAGTGTCTGCACTTGGTATTTTTTGAAAGTAGCCAATGTGTAGTTTTAATTCATTTTTTTCAACTTGTTCCAATATGGGATTATTCTTTAGGGCAAGTTGAAGTTCTTCCTTATTTCTGCAAACAACGGTTATTGTTTTGCCGGTGTGTTTAGAGATTATTTCAGAAAGTTGCTGCTCTAATAGCTCCGGGGCTAAGTCACTTTCAAATAGTACATTGCCACTTTGTATGTAGGTGCTTACCTGTCTTAAGTAGGGCAACTGAAGTAGATTGCG
>CAYWUY010000078.1:0-11806 GCA_964461535.1 uncultured Flavipsychrobacter sp. | reverse complement strand
TTAATAGAACTACAGTTATATATTGTTAATAGACTTTTTTATACTTTTGGAACAAAGGGTGATTTATGAAAAAATATATACTCCTATTGCCATTTTTAGCTATGGCAACTATGCAGTCTGCCCAGGCGCAGAATTTATATGCCATGGGCAATGGTTTTATAAAACTAGATGATTTTACTAAGGCTGATTCTACTGCACTGCCTACTACCGAGGATGCTGATTCTGTAGCTGCTGTTGCAGCCAGAGCTCAGTTTAAGCTGAGCAGTAAGTATGCTTCCAGATTTAATGTGGTAATGCCGGGTACCGATGCTTCTAAAACTGCTACTTATAAGGGTAGAACTTTTAAGCTGGTAGATGCCAATACCATGACGTATAAAATAACGCCAACAGGTAGAGACATTAATGTAAAAATAAATCCGGATGAAAAGGAACTGGCAGAAGAGGCCGGCAACCAGTTTTTACTGGAAATAGCCGATGGCTTTATACTAGTGCAAATGTTTGATGGTAAAACAGGTTATAAAGTAACTAAGTATGATGAGTGGGCTAAGCCTAAATTTAAAATAAACATAGAGCATACCGACCCTGGTGCTGCTGATGGTATGGGTAAGCCTTACTTATATTACCTAACACATACCGATCGTTTTTTAGTGTTTAGTACGCCTACATCTACTGTGGTGCACAAGACCATAGTGGTAGACCTTAAAGATGGTAAAACACAAACTATAGAGTCTGCGGTGTGTGGTGCTATACGTGCTGAAAACGAACTGGCATATGGTGGCTATGTGATAAAAGATGATGTAAAAAAGACCATAAAAGTAAGTACTAAGGCAGGTGCTTGGGCACTAAAAGAGCCTGAAATAACTAAAGTAGTTACCGATGCTATAATGATGGATACATCGTTAGTAATGGTGCGCTACTATCGTGGTAAGCCGGGTATCAGCTTGGCTAAGTTTAACTTGGCTACAGGTAAGGTAACTTGGGTGGCAGAAATGAAGCAACCTGCTGCTGCACCGCAAGTAGTATACATAAGCACTTATAACGATAAGCTGCTGATGGAAGGCGTGCAAAACGGTGGTAACTACCTAGAGGCATTCGACCTAAATACTGGTAAACGTTTATACTCTTCTTTTTAAGCTACTTATTGTACAGTAAGCAATATTAAATAGTCGCTACCCTAAATAGGTAGCGACTATTTTATTAGGCTAGGTTTGTACATTTGTAAGCATGAGTACAGTATTATATCAGAAGCAAAACGGAGTGGGCTATATAACACTGAACAGGCCCGAAACATATAATAGCTATAACAAGCAAATGGCTGTAGAGCTACAGGCTATACTGGATAGCTGTGCTGCAGATGATGAGGTGCGTTGCGTGTATCTTACAGGTGCAGGTAAGGGCTTTTGCTCGGGACAAGATTTGTCTGAGGCCATGAACCCGAGTAGGGAAGATTTTGAACGTATGGTGCGCGAAAATTATAACGCTACCATACTGCGCATGCGCCAAATGGAAAAACCTATAATAGCTGCTGTAAATGGGGTGGCTGCCGGTGCCGGTGCTAATCTGGCTCTAGCTGCCGATATAGTACTTGCTAGCGAAACGGCATCTTTTATACAGGCGTTTAGCAAAATAGGGTTGATACCCGATAGTGGCGGTACGTATATGTTGCCGCGCTTAGTGGGTATGCAGCGTGCCGCGGCTCTAATGATGACGGCAGAAAAAGTAAGCGCAGCAGAGGCAGTAGCTATGGGCATGATTTATAAATGCTATTCCGTAGATGCTTTTGAAGCTGAAAGTAAAAAAATGGCAGAGATGCTGGCGCAAATGCCCACCACAGGTATAGGGCTTACCAAAAGGCTACTGAACGAGAGCTTTAGTAATAGCCTGGAAGTGCAACTGAATAGAGAAAAAGAAGTGCAAATGGATGCCGGAAGTACTAACGATTTTAAAGAAGGTGTACAAGCCTTTTTAGAAAAACGCAAGCCTGTATTTACTGGTAAGTAAGCAAGCTACATAAGGAGCATAAAATATAAATCAGGGTTAAGCCGTTGGGGTTTAACCCTGATTTCGTTTATAAATAATACATTATGTAAATAGCTGAATGTAATAATATAGCTGAAAATTAGAAATAAGTTTAGATTGACCATTTACTTGTTTCTGCTAAATGAACGTATTAATCATAAATATTTTTTCTATGACCTATATTGACTACTTCAATAATAAGGGTGCTATCAAAAATATCGTATATGATTCTATAGTCACCTACTCTTACACGGTAACCATCTCTCCCTTTCAGTTTTTTACAACCGGAAGGTCTAGGATTATTACTTAGATTATAAATAGCTTCTTTGATATTAGAATAATAAGGTTCATCTATTTTTTCTAATGCCTTTATGGCAGTCTTTTTTAAATAAATGCTATATGACATTATTTTCTTTTTCGTTTAGCTTCTATCATTTTAAAAGCATCGTCTATTGCTAAAGAAGAAGAGTTAGATTTTTTTCCTTTATCATATAGTCTTATATCTTCCAGCTCTTCCAATTCTTCCATAATAGCCTTAAAATCATTTACTGGAATAACCACAGATATCTTTTTGCCTTTATCGTCAGTGATATATTGTGGATGAATACTAATCATATATTTTGCTTTGTCTATTTTCTAAGCCTTGTTATAAATCACTATGTATTGTGAAGATTAGTGAAATTATAAGTATACCAATAAAATAAAGTTAAGTAAAAAACTGAAAATCTATTGTTATACAATCGATACTAATCTCTTACCTACCTACGCTTATCCGTTCTATAATAGGCATGCTTTGTGCTTCGTTGTTCAGTATAATAATGTAATTGCCTTCGCTAAGGTCTTGTATGTCTATGTGGTTATTGGAAATGCTATTTATTTCTTTTACTAATCCTCCGTTAAGCGTATAAATTTTAGCGTTGTCTATCTGTGTGTTTGTGCCAAAATATAAATCTTTACTGCATGGTACAGGGTAGGTTATATTTTTATTGCTATTAGTTTGCTCTGCAACAGAAGATGGGGGATTGTCTAGGTACAAGTCTATAAGTATAGCCAGCAAGTCGGCATATTGTGCTGCGCTAGCGCCCAGTGTAGCTGTTATGTAGGTATTGTGCTGGGGATAGTAGTACATAATGCTGCCATATCCGGGCAGTTCGCCGTTATGTCCGCTAAAATGTATGTTGTCTGCTGTATTGTTAACCTCATAAATACCATAGCCATATTTCATTTGGTAGGGAGAGCCTGTAGCTGGTGGTGGTGCCACATAGTTGGTCATGCTGTCTACCCAGGCAGTAGGTATAATGCTACCCGCTCGCAGTGCTTTATGGAAGGTAGTAATGTCGTGCACGTTACTAATAATGCTGCCTGCGCTATAAGCCCAAGATACATTTTGAAAGCAAGCATCTAATCGTGGCAATCCCTCTAGAGTAAAGTAGCCATGTAAAAAGGTGTCTGTTATACTACTGTCGCTAAGCGCGGGAATATAAGTGTGGCTAAGTGCTAGGGGTTGAATAATAACACTGTCTATATATCTGTCGTAAGTAACACCTGTAACCTGTTCTACTATCTTACCTAATAGCCAATAGTTGGTGTTAGAGTAGTAGCAGGTATCCGATGGTGCACTTGTGGGAGATAGAGGTGCAAAGTAGTGCAGCATTAAGGTGTCGAAGCTCCAAGTAGCAAATGGGTTGGCTATCAGGTCGGCAGTTAGTGTGCTAGCCGTATCATTAGTTGGGTCGGCAAGGCCAGAGGTATGTCTTAGCAAATGGCGTATAGTTATTTCAGATGCATGTGGAATTACCGCTGTTATATACGGGGGCAAGTATAGCCCTATGGTATCGCTTAATGATAAGCCACCATTAGCAGCAAGTTTGGTAACGGCAGTTGCAAGAAAAGTTTTAGAAATACTACCTATTCTGTACTTTTCATTGCCGTTCAGTGGGGTGTTAGAAACTGTATCTCTTACACCAAAAGTCCATGTGTCTGCCCAGCTACCTACTTTTTCTATTTTTAAGATAGCCCCCTTTATTTCAGGATTAGAGGTACATACATAATTAAATCTTGACTGAACAGAGTCGTAAACTGCTGCTGGGGCAGATTGAGCAGATACTTGACTAGCTGAACAAAACGCCAGCAAAGAAAGAAGTGATAATTTTATTTTCATAAAAGTACAATTGTGCTATAATGCAGTTAGCGCATCAAATTTTATGCCTAGGCTTCTTAATACCTTGTTTAGATGATGGAAATCAGCAAAAAATAATATGGGGGCTAAAGGAGAAAACTACACAGCACCTTCATAGGCGGTTTTCAGCCATTTGTACACTTCAGGGCTTAGTTGGTCTATACGCTCTATTTTTATCTTGTGAGTACACATGGCTCCTGCACCTGTTATAGCCTCAAGTATACCAGTGGCCTCTTGATTTTTTATTATCAGTTCTATCTCAAATCTTGTTTTGGTAGCAGGCTTTAGGCAGGCAAACTGTTTTTTTCTTCTCAGGCTTACATATCCTTTCTTAGGTGCTATTTCAACATCGCTTCCAAAATTCAGTATCTCAGCCATTACAGTATCATATATGGGGCGTAGTGTTTCTTTACCTTTATATTGGCTATTCAGCAGTTCGTCATCGCTGAAAGATCCGGCATCAGTTCCATTAGCTTTATGCACTATAAGGTCGGCAAAAAACAAACCTAAGTTGTGGGTGTCTTTAAGCCACTGTACAGTAAGGCTGTGTTTGCCTTTGTCATTAGCCTGTGCTATAGTGGTCCATTCTTCCAGGCTTTTACCTGTGTTTTTAAGTAAGTTAGCAGCCATAGTAGCTTCTGTTTTCTTATCCATAGTTGTTATGTATTTTATGATACGAAACTATAGCTGTGCTATTTCTTAAAATTGTAAAAAAGGGAAGTAGGTAAGTGGGTGTTATCTTTGCAGCAACAATGGCAGATGCAGTAGCACATTTTTATACTTTTCTAAATACGCTAGCTCCCTTGGCGCCAGAGGATAAAGAGTTGCTACAACAGGCCATATCTGTTAAGCACCTACAGAGACACGAGTATCTACTGCAAGAGGGTCAGGTATGTAAGTATATAGATTTTGTAGTAGCTGGTGGTATACGCGCCTATTATAATAAGGATGGTGCAGACTATACTACTGCTCTATATGTGCCTGGTGCCTGTGTTACCGATATGAAAAGTTTGGTATCGGGTGAGTCTTCGATAATAAACATACAAACAGTTAGTAAGGCTACCATAGTGCGCCTGCATAAAGAAAGTATGTTGCAGCTGTATAAAGTATCGGCCGATGTGCAAGCAATAGGCAGGGCTGTGCTGCAGCACATGCTTATAAAAGATAACGACTGGAAAGAGATGTATGCCTTGTATGCTCCTGAAGATAGATACGCCTATCTGCTGAATAAACAACCTGACCTATTGCAATATTTTAGCTTGCAGCATGTGGCCTCATTTCTTGGTATAAGAAGAGAAACCCTTAGCCGTATAAGAGCACGTAAAGCCAAATAACTTTTGACTATAGTCACAAATTACACTTTAAGATAGCCTCAATTTTGTACACGATAAACGCAGTGCCGTTTGTCAGTTTTATTTATCAACGTATAAAATAAAGTGTCCTGCACTGAGGGCTATACTAAATGTATGACTGAACAAAAAATGCAAATGGCTGTAGTGGAATTTGCCCAAGCCATAGATGTTGCTGACACAGTAAAAGCAGCTAGTTATTTACACGATACTTTTAGGGTATTATTGAACAATTTTCCGGAAACAGGTAAAGTAACCGAGCTTAATAAAGCACAGTATCTGGGTATGGTAAGCGCCGGAAAAGTAGGTGGCATAGCCAGAAAAATTGAAATACTGATGAGCGACTGTTACAATGGTATAGGTGCTGTGCGTATGCACTCAGAGTCTGTAAAAGGAAAAATAGAGAACTACTACACCCTAATATGGCAAGGAGAAGACTGGTATATAGTAAATGACGTGCCCCAACTAAGCTAATGTACAAGCCCTTATGAAAACAACAAAGCCACTCGATTTCTTACATCAAGTGGCTTTGTTAGTATAATCTGTATTTTTATTTAGCCTTTGGCTGTGTTTTTGGCTTTTGCTCTTTTGGTGCCGGTGCTTTAGCTCCTCCCGAGTTGCTTAGTTGCTCTACCAATGCATTTTTAGGGTCTATCATTAGTAGTTTATCCTTATAGGTTTGCATAGTAGCTTTATCTTCTTTTTTATAGTTATAAAGTACTAAGTACTCTAGCGCCATAGTTACATCTTTCTTCTTCTCAGGCTTTTTCATATTTTCTTCGCCTAAAGTTTGTAACCATTTTTCGAATAGAGGTGCTGCTGTACCCGATACCGCTTCAGAGTCTATAGCAGATAGCACTCTTGCGTGCCAGTAGGTAGAAGATGGTTGGTCAGCATATTTTTTTTCAAAGGTCTCTGCTGCAGTCAATGCCGTTTTATAGTCCTTACCGTAGAAGTTCATCACAGTCCACCAGAAGTAGTCAAGAGCTTGTGTATTAGGGTTGCTCTTAATTAGGTTGTCATACCACTCACCCGCCTTTAGGTATTCTTTTTTGCTTTTGTATGCCTCAGCTATAGTGCGGTATATTTCTGTTTTGTTTTGTGCAGTATCGCCGGCTATACCTTTGTTATAGTAAAAGCTGGCAGAATCTAGGTTGTTTAATTTCATCCATAGTTTACCATAAGCTATGTAGGCACCCGGAGTAATATACTTAGGCTTTTGAGTAGCAAAATATTCGCGTAATAGACGTTGTGCTTCAACACTATCGCCACACTCTGCCTGAGAGAAACCTGAAATACCTATAAGGGTTGTTCTTTTTTCGGTTGGCGGATTTTGGTTTAGCAATTCGTTAGCCGTTTTAGCAGCCTCGCAGTAGCCTTTTGCTTGATATAGAATTTCTACGAAGTTGATTTGCTCATCTATAGTATTATCAGATAGCTCTAAATATTTACGAATATTGGTAAGTGCCAACTCGTATTTACCGGTACGCTGATAAGCAAGAGATAATGATTTGTATGGTAGCGGATTGGTACTGTCTGCTGCCTTAGCTTTACCGTAAAATTCAAGTGCACTTTGGTAGTTGCGGGCATCATACCAAAGATCGCCTATGCGGGTAAGCACCAAAGAGTTATTAGGCTCTTTTTCTGTTATCCACTCATAGTTGTTCATGGCTTCGCCGCCACCGCCTGTTATTTTGCGGTAAGTATCGCCTAGGCCTAAGTGTGCTTCTACATCGTTAGCATTTTTAGCCAAGGCATCTTTATACCATTGTATAGCTTGCTGATAATCGGTGCCTTCAGAGTAAGTAAGCGCCTCGGCAGCATATACTAGTTGTACGGTTTCTTTCTTTTTAGCTTTAGCAGCTAGGTCTTTAGCGGCTTGTGTACCACCTGTTACATCTTTATTAGCTATAGTAACGCGTGCAGCACCTGAGATGTTAGCCGGGTCTTCAGGAAATTTTTGAAACTGATAGTTAGCTTTAGCAATATTGCCCTGCTCTAGGTAAGAAAGACCCAGATAATAGTTGGCCACCGGATCTTTAACAGATAACGGAAGCAAAATCTTTTGAGCAGATTGGTATTTTTTGTAGCGATACATTTTTATACCGCTCTCCAGCGTAGGCTGCTGTGCAAATGCACTGCCTGCAAAAGCCATCATCGCTGTCATTAACATTACTTTTTTCATAAATGTTATCTGTGTACTGTTTATATATCTCTTTTACTGAGCACTGTTATTAATTTGCGCATCGCGCAGTGTTATTTCCATTTTTAGCGGATACAAGTGGGCATGTGCAAAAATGAGCTGACCACTGGTATTTGATAGAAAGTTTGCAAAACCTGTGCCAAGACCCGGATAGCTTTCCTTATTTATATAATAAAGTTTGCGGGTAAGCGGGTATTGCTTTAATGCCAAATACGCTAAATAGGGTTGCAAAAATACTTTTAGTTGCTCGTTATATAAAGAAACAACACGAATGTTTTTAATAAATGCCCCCGAGTTGGTTTTATCGTTACTGTCTACTATGTCGCAAAGCCCGGTAAAGCCTATAGCTTTAGGGTTTTTCATTACATAGTCTATCACTTCTTTATTGTTTTTAGCCGCAAATACGTTTTTGCCTAGGGGCTTGCCCTTAAGCACCGAATCGTTAATGTAGCGCAGTAAACTAGACGACTGATTATCAAATACTACCGTATAGTTTTTGGTGTTTTCGCCCGTGAGTATGCCGGTAAGCTGGTCTATATTCATCAGGCTATCTGTATTTTCATTGTTAATGATAACCGCTAACGCATCTTTAGCCAAACCTACGGTAGTGACATAAAACTGCTTTTGTTCAGCCAGTTTCTTTTCTGCCTCTGTTAGCTCTCGGGTAACGAGTATGATGCGTGCTTTATTATCAAAAAAGTCTTTAATACACTCCGCCTCGGGCTTGTAGTGTACGGTTACTTTAGCCTCGGGATAGCTGCTGTCAAACACTTTAGAGTGTTGCTCTATTACAGCACGGTAGGTTTCGTCTACAGATATATCTATCTTGCCTTTACCCAGAGAGTCGGGGTCGGGTGGGCGGTTGTCGCAAGAGGTGAGCAACAAACTAGCCGTTAAGGCAGGTGCTATATACTTTAGCCAACGCATAGGAATCGCAATTTTACTGATAATTTAAAAAAAGAGTAATCTGATGCCGGTGTTTGTAACAATAATTTAACAGCGGCAAAAGTCATGAAAAACGGTCTAAGCACGCTTCCATTTGCGATACCCTAATACTATGCGAAAAATGCCATATATAAATAGCAGACCCGCCATGCCATAGATAGCTACAGGTGCCAGCTCTATGGTGCCAAATGATTTTTTTACATAAATAAGTCCACCCAAACCTAGGTATACTATACCCATTATGATGTCTAGAAAAATGCGAAAGCGATCGTATCCGGTAGGAATGTTGTTAGATTGTGTCATACTTTAAAAAGGTGCCTTATGGCTAAAGGCTCTATATTTTATATATAGCAGATGCTAAAACCACAATATTGCATAAAAACGCTGTGAGCAGTGGTGCTATTTAACTCCACTTTAGCAATACATAAAGTGCTGCTACAAAAAATGTAAATGCCAGTAATATGTAGCCAACTATCTTGCGCAGTTGCTCCGGTGTATACTTACTCATTGTTATAAATGATACTTTATATAATTAAAACAGCGGATGTTTATGAAGCATCCGCTGTGTAATATTACATAATTTATTTGGCTGCACCTGCCTCGGCTGTCTTAAACTCTCTAGTCACTACCGTATTGGTTCCGCCAACAGGCTTGCCCTTCTTGTCTAGCAGGCTTAGTTCTATTTTACACTTGCCATAGCCCAGGCCTTTTATAAAGTAGCTATCCCAGCTGGTAAGTATAGCAGTGGTGTCTACACCATTATCAGGGTTGGTAATGTGGGCTGCCAACTTATAGCCTTTGTTAGACAGCTTGCAGTTATACAAGTAAAAGTCTAGTAATAGTTGGTCTACATCCTTACCATAATACTCACCCTTAGGGCGGCTGTAGAATACCATAGGCGATTTGGTAGCACTAAGCACTTGGTACTTACCATTTTCATCTATCTTAAAGTGCACTAGCACGGCAGCTTCCTTGTTTTTTAACGCCTCGTGATAAGAGCGCGACAAGAAGCACAGTAGGTAGTGCTCGGTATTATTATTAAGTACCACCTCATTTTGTGGCTCGTATAGCGCTTTATACGGACTGTTGTCTAGTATAAAATGGATATGCTGGCCTTTATCAGAGTTGTTGCACCCCTTAGTAGCCATATCCGCTGTTTGTGCAGTTAGCTGGTAGTTTTCTACTTTAAACTTAAAGTTTACTTTGCTGCTGCCATTGCCTGCACTTTCGGTAGTAACATTATCTAGTTTAAGTGTAGCATTTTTAAACTCAGGAGAGCTGCCCACTTTAGTAATAGTAATGTTTTTACCCGAACCTGTGCGCTTAAAGCTGCTTAAAGACAAAAAGCCCACTATGGCGGTTGTCAGTAATATATAATTGCGTAGCATATGCTGTAGGTGTTATTTATAACTACAAAGCTACGATATGGGCAGGAAATAGATGTTGATACTTGTAATGCGGCTTGTTAATTTATAAAAACAGTAAAGGTCGGCTTGGCGTGCCGACCTTTACTGTAAATAATATATAAGATTGCATTAAGCTAGCTGTGCTAGTGCATTTTGTATGCGTTTTTGGGTTTCGGCTTGGCCTATTACCTCAGCTATATGAAATACGCCCGGGCCATACTTGCCACCTACCAGCATAATACGTAGTGGTAGCATAGCATCGCCTTTTTTCATGCCCGATGCCGTAATAGCATCGTTAAACGATTGCTCAAGAGCAGCATCTGTCCATGTGGTTATAGCACTCAATTGTGCACTCCATGCAGCAAAAAACTGTTGTTTAGCCTCGTTCCACTTATCTTTTATAGCACCTATTTCTATTTGCTCAGGAGTGGCAAAGAAAAAGTGGCCTTGTGCCCAAAAGTCGCTAAGTAGGGTGCAACGCTCTTTAATAAGCGGCACTATATTTTCTACCAAAGCAACATCGGGCTGGCAGCCATGCTGTTGTATATAAGGCAGCGCTAGTTGAGCCAGCAATGCAGTGTCGGTTTTTTGTATATACTGGTGGTTGAACCATTTAGCTTTTTCAAAGTCAAATTTAGCCCCACCCTTGTGCACGCGCTCTATATTAAAGTGCTGTATCAGCTCATCTAGAGAGAATAGTTCCTGCTCTGTACCCGAGTTCCAACCCAGCATAGCCAGCATGTTTATAAAGGCCTCAGGCAAAAAGCCCATTTCGCGGAAGCCCATAGTGGTTTCATTCTTGCTAGGGTCTGTCCAGTTCATAGCAAATACCGGAAAGCCCAATCTGTCACCATCACGTTTGCTCAGCTTACCGTTGCCGTCAGGCTTTAATATTAGCGGCAGGTGCGCCCATTCCGGCATTTGTGCTTCCCAGCCTAGGTAGCGCCATACTAGTAGATGTACCGGAGCACTAGGTAGCCACTCCTCGCCACGGAAGGCGTGAGAAATTTCCATAAGATAGTCGTCTACCACCACAGCAAGGTGATACGTAGGCATACCATCAGCTTTTAGTAATACTTTATCGTCTACCAGATTAGAGTCGAAAGTAATATGCCCGCGAATCATATCGGTAAAAGATATGGTTTCGTTTTCAGGCATTTTTATACGTATCACATAAGGTGTGCCTGCGGCTATTAATGCTTCCACCTCAGCAGGGCTAAGGGTAAGCGAGTTGCGCATGTGTATGCGCGTTTTTTTATCGTACTGAACCGAACTGTGCTCGTCTACCTTGTATTTGCGGCGCATATCTTCAAGCTCTTCAGGCGTATCAAAGGCGTAGTAAGCATGGCCAGAAGCCACCAACTGTTCGGCATACTGCTTATACAGGGGTTTGCGCTCGCTTTGGCGGTAGGGGGCATGTGGGCCACCATGTAGCGGACTTTCGTCAGGGGTTAGTCCACACCACTTTAGGCAATCGAAAATATAAGCTTCGGCACCGGGTACAAATCTAGTTTGGTCGGTATCTTCTATACGCAGAATAAAGTCGCCTTTATGGGCGCGGGCAAAAAGGTAATTATACAATACAGTGCGCACACCACCCAAGTGCAAGCCACCTGTAGGGCTAGGCGCAAAGCGAACACGAACTTTTCTATTCATCCCACAAAGATAATACCTAGGGTGGAATAGGATGCTTTAAGGAAAAAGT
>CAYWUY010000077.1:0-11906 GCA_964461535.1 uncultured Flavipsychrobacter sp. | reverse complement strand
ACACCTGCACTAGACACAGTGGCTACCGCAGGAATTGATGATGATGACCAAATGCCACCTGTTGTAGTACTTGCCAATGTAGTAGTCCCACCTCTACAAACAGAAACTGCTGTAGTAGGTGTTATAGCCGGCGTCTGCACAACTGTATCTGCCTTTACAGTTCTACAGCTACCTACAGTATAGGTAATATTAAAATTGCCTGCAGCTACACCACCAACAATACCCGATGCTGCAACTACTGTAGCTACACCTGTAGCACTGCTAGACCATGTACCACCAGATACAGAGTTTGTTAACGTAACTAATGAACCTGTACAAATTGATGTGGCACCATTTATGGCACCAGGTTGTACCGCCACTGTTATTGACTTAACCACAAAACAACTACCTACAGTATAGGTAATATTAACACTACCTGCGGCTACACCTGTAACCACGCCACTTGTATTAACAGTTGCTACTGCAGTATTACTAGATGTCCATGTACCTCCGGCAGAGGTATTTGCCAATGTGGTAGTAGAACCGGCACAAACACTCACAGCTGTTGTGGGTGTTATTGTTGCCGGGCTAGCATTAACTGTAATTGTTCTAGTTGCCCTACAGCTACCTACAGTATAAGATATTGTAGGTGTACCTGTTGATGCACCTGCAGTTAAAACACCTGTTGAACTATTTATTGAAGATGCTGAACCTCCGGCATTTGTTCTAGCCCAAGTTCCACCAGTAGTAGCATTAGTATATGTTGCGGTAGATCCTGTACATACTGAACTAGATCCGCTAATAGCACCTGGCGTTGAAGCCACAGTTACTGCTTTAGTTCTAATACAGCCAGCCGATGAAGTATATGTAATAGTAGGAGAACCTGCGGTAACACCAGTAACTATACCTGTACCTGAGCCTACAGTAGCAAGAGATGTACTAGAACTAGACCATGTACCACCTGTAGTAGTGCTTGCCAACGTAGTTACAGAACCAGTACACACAGATACCGTACCTGTAGGAGTAATAGCTGCCGGTAAAGCGCTAACAGTTATAGTCTTAGTAGCAGCAGTACCACAACCCGTTGCATATGATATGGTAGTTGTTCCTGCTGCAACACCTCCTACAACACCTGTTGTAGATCCCACCGTAGCTGTTGCTGTGCTACTACTCGTCCATGTTCCTCCGGAAATAGAGTTAGCTAAGGTAATCTGGCTACCAATACATACACCAGAGGATCCGGTAATAGTACTTGGAGGCTGCACCACATTTATTCTAGTAGTTGTAGCACTTCTAAGACTACCAGAGGTATTACATTGCCCGGTTCCGTCCCAGCTTATTTTACAATAATAATATGTAGTTCCTAATGAGGCAGTTGATGGCGTATAAGTTAATGTACCAGCACCCGCTGTAGTAGATGTAGGTGCCACTGTAGATGACGAGGCTACCAATATACCACCCGTTGTACTGTTGGTAGTATTGGCATACCACTCTACAGTTACAGGAACTCCGGACACTGTACCTGTTCCAATTCTGCATGCAGTGTACCTAAATGTTATTGCTGTAGCAGATGCACTTTGACAATAAGATGCCGTTGGCGACATTGAATAGGAAGTGTTGGGCGAATAAACCCTAGCTGCCGATGCTTGAAGGCTGATAGCCAACAATAAAAGAATAAAAATATACCTCATAGAAAAATATATACAACTGGTCTAACTACTAAAATCTGCACTTGAATTCACTGCAAATGCAAAAATTATTAACAAATGTAAATATAAATAATCGAATTTCACAAACAATTGCAAACGTTTTGCTAACAAGAATCTAAAACTAATGCCGCTTTACATATCTACAACCTAAAAAGTTAATTAATTGTCAAGGCATTAATTTATAATGATTTATAACAATAAAAGTCAGTAATAACAAGGACTTAGGAGTGCAAACTTAATATGCCGAGACAGAAAAACAAGTGATATTATCAAGTCAAGGAAAATGATTGTCATCATTTTCGTTAACAATAAAACAACCTGTCGTTAATGAAGAAAACAATAATGTGAATAACTTTCACAAAAGTTTAATAGTTATTAACAGACCAAAAAACAAATCAGCTAAAAACATATAAAATAAATATCAAACAAATAGAATAAGACCCTCTAAAGCAATATTTCATGTAATTTCACGTTCTTATTATCCGAGATGAAACGTTTCTACCTTCTTTCTATATTTTTATTGATCCATACTGCAGGCGTATGCCAAGAAGCCTTATTTGGAAAAATAGATGATAAAAAACCTAGACATGGGTTCCAAATTAATGGTACAGCTAGTGGAGACTTACCTATGGCAGATATGGTCAAAAGATATGGAGCCAGCTATAGACTAGGGGGAGGGCTCAGTTACAAAACAGAAAAAAACTGGCTATTCGGTATAACTTTTGAATTTATTCTAGGAAACAAAGTGAAGGAAGACTCTTTCATGATTAATATCAGAGACAAATATTCCGGGGCCTTCAATGGACGATCTGTTGAGTTTATAAACGTAAACGGTGAGCGCACAAACATACAAGTCTATGAAAGAGGCTACATGACAGGTCTATCATGTGGAAGAATTTTCAACTTTGATAAAAGCAACCCGGATAATGGACTTTTGGTGGTAACTACTGCCGGCTTCATGCAGCATAAAATAAATATATTCAATAGAGAAGGAGACGTCCCACAAGTAAGAGGTGACTATAAAAAAGGATATGACCGCTTGGCTAACGGATTATTCATACAGCAATATGTGGGCTATGCCTTTTATTCAAAAAATCGTTTATTCAATTTTAATTTAGGGCTAGATTTTGTTTGGGGCTTTACCCAAGGTCGTAGAGACTTTTTATATGATGTACAAAGGCCAGACGATGCTAAACGAAACGACTTACTCATAGGTCTGAAAGGCACATGGGTTATACCATTATTTAAAAGCAAAGTAGAAGAGATTACTTTTGAATAATGCAACTACTCCTCTATAGACTAGGAACAGCCGCCTACTCCAAAATTATACGGGTAGCAGCTCTATTCAATCCTAAGGCAGAACTGTTTGTAAATGGCAGAGCGAATATACTAGACCATATACAACAACAACTAAAGAATGAGGCAAGACCCAGAATATGGATGCATTGTGCATCCTTAGGAGAGTTTGAGCAAGGCAGGCCTGTACTAGAAGCCTTAAGGCAAGAATATCCTGAATATGCATTGGTGCTTACTTTCTTCTCTCCATCGGGATATGAAGTGAGAAAAAATTACGACGGAGCTGATTATATTTTTTACTTACCAGAAGACAGCCCGGAAAACAGCGCAACGTTTATTAAGTATGTACAACCCAAGCTGTGTGTATTTGTTAAATACGAACTTTGGTATTACTACTTATATACAATACATAAAGAAGAAATTCCTTGCCTGCTTATTTCAGCAATATTTAATGTAAACCACGGATTTTTCAAATGGTATGGCGGACTACAACGTAAAATGCTACGCTACTTTGATAGCATACTTGTGCAAGATGCAAACAGCCAACACCTACTACAAACTATAGGCATTAACAACAGCTACATATGCGGCGATACGCGTTTTGATAGAGTGATAGCTGCTGCGAGTAATGCAAAAGAAATATCGCTGGCTACTGAATTTTGTGCAAATGCTAAAATAATAGTAGCCGGTAGCACCTGGCAGCAAGATGAAGAAATGTTATCTGAAGCTATGCATGCCCTGCCCAATTATTGGAAGCTAATATTAGTTCCTCACGAGGTGCACGAAACACACTTAAATGATATAGAAGAGCTGTTTGGTGATAGTATTATAAAAGCCTCTAAATGGGATAACAATAGCGACGCCAGAGTATTACTGATAGATAGTGTAGGTATGCTGTTGTCATTATATAAATACGCTACAATAGCTTATATAGGTGGAGGCTTTGGAAAAGCGGGTGTGCATAACGTGCTAGAAGCTGCAGTTTATGGGAAACCATGCATTTATGGCCCTATATACCACCAATTTCTTGAGGCAGTACAACTTATAGAAGCCGGTGGCGGTATCAGCATCAATTCAACTGGCACTTTACTAGATGCTATAAACGAACTAAGCCATGCAGACTATTATATAACAACGGGCAATGCAGCACGCGATTTTGTATATCAACATCAGGGAGCAACAGAACGGGTAATGGAGCATATAGCTGGACTACTTGAGTAACAGGCAATAAACTGTATATTGTGCAGATGGCATAGTTTTTGTTTCTATACATAAAAATCTACACACATGCGCTTATTCTGGGTTATTCTTATTTTACTGTGCTTAGGTAATGGTCGTAGCTACGCTGCCTTTCCATTGAGAATGGATAGTGCAAGTAATACCATAATTATTCCAGCTACTACTACAGACACCTTAACAATAAGCAAAAAGGAGAAGCGCTTTATACCACTTAACCCTAATACAACTACTTACTATGTAGATCCTAAAACGGGGCGAGAACACTTAATAGTACAAAAAAAGCGCTCCAGAGCCTTAACTATAGGTATAGCCACTTTAATATATCCGTATGTGTTGGGCGTACATAGGCTGTACCTAGGCTATACTTGGCAGGGGCTGGCACAAATGCTATCTCCACTTCTAGGGCTAATACCAGTGGGCTTATTGGCCCTTGGCATAGGTACTGCAGGCACTATGGCTGCTATTGGTATTCTGGTAGCGGTACTCGCCTACTTAGCTGCATACATTTGGCAGCTAATAGATGTGATACGCATTGGCTCTAGAGACTTACAGCCTAAATGGGGCTACTACAAAGAAGATTTAGATAAAAGAATAAAATAATGCGCTCCGGTTGTATTTTTAACCTATGAAGAGAGCCTGCAACTTGCTGTGCGCGCTAGTTTTACTTCTTGTAAACCCGGCATATACCATTGCCCAAGGCTTCTTGCGGCAAGAAGGAGAAGGCATTGAAGCCACATTCTTTGCAGGAAAAGTATTAAAGCACTCTCCTAAATTTCACCTACCTATACCAGACCTATCTACAGGGGTAGATTTAAATATGGTATGGAAAACTAAAGGCAATAAAGACTGGCACCAGCGTAGGAACTACCCTACTTTGGGGTTAGCATTTGCATATACCAGCTATGGCATTGACTCGGCATATGGGAAGTGCTTTGCACTATACCCTAACATAACCATACCTATAATAAACAAAGGTAAATTTAGTTGGGTAGTACGCATAGGTGATGGTATAGCCTTTGTAACCAGAAAATTTGGGCGCATACCCATACAGGACACCATTAATGGCGCTATAGGCAGTACTATAAACGACTATGCTTCGTTTTACACCCATTTTAGATATGCGGTAAATAAACATTGGGATGTACAAGCCGGATTGAATTTTTCTCACATATCGGATGCCTCTTTTAGGAAGCCTAACTTGGGTATAAATATGTATGGCTGGAACGTGGGCATACGATACTTTCCAGTAAGTTCTACGCCTAAGCTTATACATAACAAACTACCCAAACTGAGTAACAGATGGCTGATGCAACTGCGCACTACGCTATCATTCAACTCGATGGAGGCACCTAATGGACCACTATACCCGGTGTATAATGGCACTGCGTTTGTTAGCAAAAGGTGGCTATCTAAAAATAAAGTATTTGCAGGTGTAGACTACACCTGGTATCCCGGGGTGTATGCCTTTCAGCGGGCATATGATATTAATGCGGGTAGAGAGACTGCCAACTCTTATAAGACCTCTTACTTTATAGGTAACGAGTTTTTAATAGGGCGTGTGGGAGTGGTGATACAGGTAGGTAAGTATGTGCAGACATCTTATATAAATCCGGCTGGGGTGTATGAAAAACTGGGTGGCAACCTGTACCTGATACAGCGTGAAAAAGGTGCGCTAAAAGAGCTGTGCCTTACCGGACTACTTAAAACCCACGGCAGTGTAGCAGAACTTACAGAGTTTGGGCTAGGAGTAGGTTTTTAATGCGGTTATATTTAATGTAGTTTTGCGGTATGACTAGAGTACTCATAGACCGTAGCATAGACAAATACGCCACTACCTATACCAGTGCCGAAAGCCCTGCATTAGCAGCACTTAACCGTGAAACCAATATGAAAGTAGACAAGGCGGTGATGCTATCGGGGCATGTGCAGGGGGCATTTTTGCAGATGGTGAGCCATATGATACACCCTATGTGTGTACTAGAGTTGGGGACATTTACCGGATACTCTGCCATATGCCTAGCACAAGGCTTACAAGATGGTGGTATAGTGCATACTATAGATATTAATGAAGAGCTGTATGACATAGCCCGCAAACATATAGTAATGGCGGGGCTTGAGCACCAAATAGTGCAGCATATAGGCAAAGCCGCCGATGTAATACCTACCCTTAATGCTACCTATGATTTAGTATTTATAGATGCTGACAAGCCGGGCTATGCGCAATATTATGATATGGTAATAGACCATATGCGCCCGGGCGGCTTTATACTAGCAGATAATGTACTGTTTGAAGGAGAGGTGACACTACCCGAGGAACAGCAAAACAAAAATGCACTGGCTATGCATAAATTCAACCAAAAAATAAAGGCAGATGAGCGTGTGGAACACGTGCTTCTGCCCTTAAGAGATGGTATAATGCTTATGCGTAAACGCTAAGCAATGAATAAGTTATATGTACTACAGACCTGAAATAGAGATACCCATAGAGAATGGTGTAACCTCCGGGCCTTGTGCATCTTTAAACACATTGGTAATGTTGTAAGAACCAAATAGAGCATAGTTGCCCCAACCTACTCTTGCAGTAGCAGCAAAGTTCCAGCCGCTAACAAAACGCTTGGTATCTACTTTTTCTTTTACTACAGTACCGTTAACGCTGCGCTGTCCTTTGGTGTGAGCACCTAGCAATGTACCCACTTGAAGGCCAATAGCAGCTTTAAACCCTTGATTGCGATTAAGCGTATTGCTGTAATAACGCAATTCGAACGGTGCTTGTAAATAAGCAGTAACAAACTTGAAACGCTTATAGATATTGGTGCTATCGTCTATGATATTTACTCCGGTGGCATTGGCTCCGGTATCGGTGAATACCAGGCGTTGCTTATCCATATATACTACATTGGCATTGATACCTATACCGGCAGCAAAGCTGAATTTAGTTTTTTTGATGGGGAAATCGTAGCACAGATAGGTGTTGAACACATAACCGAAGGATTTAGTTTTAACACTATCGGGACGGTTAAGCCAATTGTTGTAGCCTAGCTGAATCATAAAGAAATCGCGAGCGGGCTTAATGATAGGTGCCATACCGTTGGCATATAGCTTAGCTGTGCTATCGTTTTTTACTTTAATGTCGTCTCCGCTTGTGGTGATTTTTACATTAGACTTTTGGGCATTGGCAGCGGTAACCGACAATAGCGATACAAAAAATAAAACAGCTAAACGCTTTATCATAAACTGAAAATTGGTGTGCAAATATAATAGCTACCCAACGGATATTTTGTTAAAATATGTGAACAAGATATTGTAACCTAAATAGCTAAGATGCTAGGCTAGCTAAAAAGTGTACTTACTAATAATACCGTTCATTTTGTGGATATCGTTGTTTTACTTAAAAATGCTAAAAAAATACCCTAGCTAAATACATAACTTGCTAATAATGAGCACCTTAACACAATACCTACTAGGTATACAGTAGGTATTTTTTAGGGTATTTCAGGTATATTATACACTAAAAATGGGTATAAAAGGTATAAATATACCATATTATTCTTTTGAATATTTAAAATTTATTATTTAAAAGAGTATGATTATCAATATTAAGATACCAAACAGGCTTAATTGCGGCATTCTTATATATGCTTAATCCTGATTTGGGTTGACACCTAATAGGTGGTAGTCCTGAAATTGGTTTACACTTTTTTGTCTCGTCTTACAAAGAGCTTAGGGAGGGTCTAAAGGTAAGATGACTGTTTTAGCTGTAGGTATTTTGTGGATATGTTTTGAAAATAGTTGCCCCAGCAGCAACTATTTATTTGTTTTTGGGGTTTGTGAGTGGCTAGTATTATTGTTTATTATAATTCGGCCGTTAGCCCGAGCTGGTGCGTGCCTTTACTTTTTTGTGCTGCCGCAAGAAAGTAAGAAAAAAGCGGCACCCAAAAAACCGCCTGCCCGAAAGGGCGCTGCTAGCCGCCGTTTTTGGGTAGCTAGGCTTCTTGTAAAATATTGAGTAACACCAAACACAATTAGTGAACATAAACTAGAGCTAACAATAACTAAACTGATAGCTAGATATCAGACTCAGAGATTTGCTTTCTAGAGTATAGCCAATATGCTACTGCACCACTAAATATTGCAGTAGCTACAAGAAATACTGTTTCAATTGGCATAGAAAAAATGGTATTGGCTAAGCCGGGATTACCGAAACGATCTGACTCAGAAATACTCACAAGTAACATAGATATATTATTGAGAAACAAGCCAAGGGATATAATAATTCCACAGACAAACGAATACAACATACTAGTAAAGTATATTCCTTTTGAGTTAGCTAATTTCAGATATTGATAAATAAACCACACGGATGCACAAAATCTAATGCTCCCAACAAAAAACATAAAAATGTGAAGTTTATTCATTTGCAAAAATGGAACTAGTAAAATAGAAAGTAACGTTCCTGCAAGCTGAATACCTAATATACTATGAATAAAACTGGCAAGCTGAAACTGCCAACCTATCATACGCTGTTCTGCTTTTAGTAATAGCAAGTATAAGCTAATATTAGGTAAAACACTTATTAATACTACCCAGCTTGAATACTGTGTACTACCTGTCTTGAAAGCCAATACTATACAAACAAATTTTGCTATAATAGCCAATACCCATGAAATTTTATTAAGTTTTTTGCCAGACCTTTTGTACGCTAAGTAACTAAGTATAGGAGTAGCAATAAAAATTAATAGCAGAAGTAGATAAGGTAACAGACCCGCTAAAATATCCTCTGTAGTAATACCTCCATTTAATGGATCGGCATTACAAGGAAATCCAACTAATAGTACTAGCAATAGAAACGGTAAAGTGCGTATATACTTCTTCATAATTAAATATATAAATTTTATCCCAAAGGCATTATTAAACACTTATTTAAACTTCAAAACTCATTACAATATTTTTCAATTTTAAAACAAAAGTTTTTTGAACGTATTTTCACAAATAAAACTATGCTATGAGAACTAGTAATTTTTTATTGAAATTGTTTGCAGTCGTTTACCTGGTAATTAGTGTAATGGGCTGTAAGTCAAGGGATGAGTTCTCGGTAGATCCAATTCATAATTGTCCGGCAGATGAAGATGGTGTAGGATGCTTTTTTAACGAAGAGGGAAAGCCTGAACGGGAACTATTTGCTCAAGGTACTGACAACTATGCATATATGGCCATAAATGGAAAACTATGTAAGATACAGGAAGATACAACAGTATATAATGAACTTAAATGGGAGTATAAAGAGCTGTATAATGTTTACAGACATAAGAAATATGTTATTGTATTACAAGTAAAAGATGTAGGAGAAACTGAGGGAGGCGTCAGCTATAAAGGCATTTTAAGAGTGAAGGATACCATAACAGCGAAGGAAATTGTAAAAAAGATTAGTGGCCGCTGTGGGTGCTAGATGTAATTAATAAACATTTTCGATACTAAAAGGTGTAGTATCTCTCTATTACTTACACAATAGTTTATTTCTACATTTACAAATAAATATAAGTGGAAGAAAAACCAAAAAATACAATCCCCACAAAACCAAAACTATGACAGAAAACGGAAAACAGTATCGTGTAAAAAACATGTCTAACTGGAGTACACTTATTTTTATAGTAGCTACTCTTTTTTCTATTTTTTCAAGTATGGTTATAAGCATACTCATTGATGAAAGTGTATTATCGCTTGTAATTGGTGGTGCCATAGCTCTTGTGCTTATAGTATTACTTTTCAGGTATCTGCAACAGCAACTAGAAATAACCGTGGGAACAGACACCATAGAGGTAAGGTATATACATAAACCATTTTTTGATAGCGCTACCGATATGCATATAGCGATGGATGAAATAGCATCGTATAAACTAGACGGTTTTAATGGCATACGTTTTATTTTATACTTAAGAGATGGACGAAAATTTAAAATAGCTTTGGGCAGATCTGCTAAAACAAAACCAATTGAGGAGATGGCAGAACACATTATACTGCAAATTGCGGAAAGACAACTTAATTCGAATAACGCTAACCCTTTACCATACCGCAGAAAAACCTACTTAGAAGGCACTAGTGGACTAATACTAGCCGGATTGGCAAGTGTATTAATTATAGTAATGCTGTATTCCATTTTTTTCATTAAAGAAATCCACAAGGACAGTGATGTAATTAGAGGAGTAGGTTCTATAGTTATGTGCGTTGTATTTATCTACCGTGTATTTTCTCTACGTAAAAATGCTGACCATGAAACAGAATAAAAGTGACAACAATGAAAACCCTTTACACTACCCTACTACTAGCCCTCAGCATAGGGGTATATTGTAGTAAGAGCTATGCCGTAACCATAAGCTGTAGCGGATTAATGCCTAATACTTGCATTAGCTTAAAGACTTGCAATAACCTATTATTGAGCTCATTTTCCACTATAGATAGTAGTGTATGTGGTAATGATGGCGTTATAGATTTTACTATTTCTGACAATTATATTGGACACTTAAGTTACTTACAATTATGCTATAGAGAAAGGAGCGTAAAAATACTGGCACAACCTAAGCAGCATTATGAGATAGCACTACAGCAAGAGCAACTTACACTTGTAAGCGATAATGGCGGAATAAATACGAGTCTTAAAAGCTTAAAGCAAGAAGGTACAGCATGGCTATTTTCGTTTGTAGATTCTGTTGGAAATTTTGTTAATCCATTACCAGCCCAGCAAGTATTTGATAGTTTGGCTGTAGTGGGGAAAGTATGTAGTAAGCATAAAGATCTTATACCAAAGCTAATGGACTATAAGCTATACTACATAGCCAATAGCTATTACAGGCTAGATAAGCGTGCTGCTGAAAAGGCATTTAAAGAAATAGAGCACTACATTACTAATGCTGTCAGTGGTGAAATTAATAATCCACTATTTGCGGAACTGTGCCTGCATTACATGCAATATAGGGTTAGGTTTGGGCATAAGTATGGTGCTATACAAAAAGAAATTCCACTATTGCCTAAGTGTAGTGACTATAAAATATCTAACTTTCTTAAAGCTAGCCTACTGCAACACTACTACACTAACAAAATGTATGAGGATAAAACCGGACTAAACGTGCATAATAAGGCTGTTGCCACATTAATAGCAAAAGAAAAGGACGCTTATTTAAAGGCTATATACACAAGTATATATAACCAACATAATAGTAGTAAGATACATGCTAAAAGATTTCCTTGGCAACTGCCCGGCACTGACAGCGCTGTAATAGATAGTGCGGTGCAACCCTATTACATAGTTAGCTTTTGGAGTACCTGGTGCATACCTTGCAAACAAGAACTACAAGAGCTGGTCAACTTGCAAAAAAGTAATCCTAATAAACTAGGGGTAATAGCAGTAAGCATAGATGCAGACCGACAAAAGTATACGGCCTTCGTAAAACAGTTTGTAGCTGATGGATTTTACTTTGTTTATAATGGCCCGAGTGGTGGATATAGGAATTATTTTGAGTTTGACAGAATACCATATAACCTGATTATAGATAAAGAAGGTAAAGTGCTAGTGCAAGGTGACAGTAAAACTACGCTGAGTTACTTACATACGCTAGTGCTAAAAAAGTAGTAATCTATGTAAATATGTGAGCGTTATAGTAGATATTTGCAATAGTAATATGCTAGGTT
>CAYWUY010000076.1:3672-11951 GCA_964461535.1 uncultured Flavipsychrobacter sp. | reverse complement strand
CCCGTAGCATTAGGAACAATTGATGTAAAATACTGACCTGAGCAAGTGCCTGTGTAGGTAGGTGGTGTAAATATGCTACACTGAGCAATAGATAGGTTAGGTAGCGCTAATAATGCAAAAAACAGCACAACTGCGTTATATAAAGAATAGAGCTTTCTCAAGGCTTTTCAATTTTTATCTGTTAGAACAAAATAGGTATTATCGCAAAAATATACAAAAAAATGATAAATACCAGTACCACCTATGACAATATTTAACGCATTTTTCAAGCTATGGTTTTACTTGCAGCTTGTCGCAGGCAGCAGCTATTATCTTGCTATAAATACAGGTACATTTACTTTATGACGAACGGAATTAATAGTTTCTCCTAAAAGCCAGTCTTTAGCCGTTTGGTGTCCGTGACTACCTAAAACCAACAATTCACATTCCTTTTCTGCTACTATACGTGCTATTTCATTTACCCTACTATTAAATCCTAAAACCCCAACGGCCTTGTAACCTGCGTTATTAAGCATAGTCACATACCTATCCATTATATTTTTATCATATACAGTTTCATAGTCATCAGCTTGAGCGCCAATAGCACGTGCCGAGGCGCTTTCCACAATATGTATTAAATAAAAAACTGATTCCTCAGAAGACAATCTTAGGGCATGCTGTAATACAGTAGCATCGTTATCACTAAAATCTAAAGCAACTGCAATTTTATTAAAGTGTAAAGCCCCTGCAGCCGGCAAAATCTCTGCTACAGATGGAATATGCAAATGCTTATGGCTAGACTTATGCTTTAAGACTAAAGGATATATAACAGTAACTATCAGCAATAGTGACAGGAATATTACAAGCAATACTATTAATACTTTAACAAAAATGCTATCTGTCTTAGCCATCCATTCTATAACACTTTCTACAAATAGCTTAACATTTAGTGTAATAATGATTAAAGCAACAACCCATGAAGCTATTTTTACATATGGTTTAATGACAAATTGCCCCATTTTGCTTTTATCGCTTACAAAATGAATAAGGGGAACTACTGCAAAAGCTAGTTGCATACTTAATAACACCTGACTAAATACTAAAAGAGCATCTACACTACCCTCTCCGGCCAAAACTATAGTCAGCACAGCAGGCACAATTGCTAGTAAGCGAGTGATGATACGACGCGCAGCGGGATTGAGTCTTAAATGCAGGTAACCTTCCATAACTATTTGCCCGGCTAGTGTGCCTGTTACCGTAGAGCTCTGCCCTGCGGCTACCAATGCCACTGCAAATAATATGGCTGCCCACTTACTGCCCAACAATGGCGCCAACAGTCTATGTGCATCGTGTATACTAGCTACAGACTGATGACCATTTTGAAAAAAGACGGTTCCCGCCAACACCAAAATAGCAGCATTAACAAAAAAAGCAATATTTAATGCTATGGTACTATCTATAATATTAAAACGTATAGCTTTTTTTATAGATGCAGCATCGCTTCCTATTTTTCTGGTTTGCACAAGTGCAGAATGCAGATATAAGTTATGTGGCATTACGGTAGCACCTATAATACCAATTGCAATATATAAAGCTTTATTATTAGGCAAAGTAGGAATAAAGCCATTGGCAACCTGAGCAATATCTGGCTTGGCAAAAAATATCTCTAGCAAAAAGCATCCGCCAATTATGGCTATTAACGCTATTATGAAGGCCTCCATTTTACGCATACCCAGCTTCTGCAAGTAGAGCAGCAAAAAAGTATCAAGCATGGTAATTAATACCCCCCAAAGCAATGGAATCTTAAACAATAATTGCAGCCCTATAGCCATACCTAGCACTTCTGCCAAATCGCAGGCAGCTATAGCTAACTCTGCCAACACATATAAGGATACATTTATAGCCGGGGGATATAAATCGCGGCTACACTGTGCTAAATCGCGCCCTTGTACAATACCCAAACGTGCACTCAAGGACTGCAACAGCAAAGCCATAATATTACTCATGAGCAATACCCATATTAGGGTATAGCCAAACTGACTACCACCGGCAATATCTGTAGCCCAATTACCAGGGTCCATATAACCCACACTTACCAAATATGCAGGGCCAAAAAAGGCAAGTAGTTTTTTCCAAGGGGAGCCCGCTTTTGCGGGGTCTATGGTAGCATGAACTTCTTGTAATGATTTATCTGCACTATGACCAGCCATAGAATAAAAATTAGGCAAAACTAATTTATTTTCTATGAAAATTAATAATTTGATAGCGAAACAATTGATAAAAAAAGTATTGTAGCTTAAAAGGTATTTATATTTGCGTGACTTAAGACATAAAAAGATAATTGATGACAGCGGAGAAAATTAAATTTGGAACAGATGGATGGAGAGCCATCATAGCACAAGACTTCACTACCCAGAATGTAGCAAGAGTTAGTAAAGGATTAGCAGACTGGTTGTTGAAGCACCACAGTGCACCTACAGTTGTAATTGGTCATGACTGCCGTTTTGGTGGAGAATTGTTTACAGAAGTAGCTACCAAAGTATTGTGTGCCAACGGTGTAAAAGTAATTTTATCTAAAGGCTTCATCAGTACCCCAATGATTTCATTGGCAGTGTTGCAACTAAAAGCACAACAAGGTGTGGTTATAACTGCATCACACAACCCTCCTAGCTATAATGGCTATAAATTAAAAGGCGCACACGGTGGACCATCAAGCCCTAAAGATATAGCCGCAGTAGAGGCTTTAATACCTGATGAAGTAACTATACCTGATACATCTCTAGCCCAACTAGAAGCAAGCGGCATGCTAAGCTATTCTAACCTAGAAGATATGTATGTAGAGTACTTGAAAACAAAATTTGATTTCGAAGCTTTGGACAAATCTCCATTCAAACTGGCATATGATGCTATGTATGGTGCAGGACAAAATGTTATAAAAAGACTATTACCTAGCGCTGTATTACTACATTGCGAGCATAATCCGGGTTTTAACGGACAAGCGCCGGAACCATTGGATAAAAACCTAAAAGAACTGGCAAAAACTATTGCCAATACTCCTGAACTAAAAGTTGGTCTTGCTACTGATGGCGATGCTGACCGTATAGGTTTGTACGACGAGGATGGCAACTTTGTGGACGCACACAATATTATATTATTACTTATCCATTATTTGTTTAAATACAAAGGCATGAATGGTAAGGTAGCTATTGCCTTCTCAGTAACAGACCGTGTAAAACGCCTATGCGAACACTACGGACTACCTGTAGAGGTAACTGCTATAGGCTTCAAATACATTAGCGAGATAATGGTAAATGAAGATGTACTTGTAGGTGGCGAAGAAAGTGGAGGTATAGCTGTTAAAGGACATATACCTGAGCGTGACGGCATTTACGATGGTCTTGTATTATATGAATTCATGACTAAATCGGGCAAAACACTTAAAGAACTTTGTCAAGAGGTGTATGATATCATTGGCAAGTTTGTATACGAAAGAAATGACCTACACCTAGACAATAATCTTAAAAATGCCATTATTAAAAAAGCTGGTGAAAATGGCTATACAGGGTTTGGAAAATACAATTTTAACCGTGTAGAAACTATTGATGGTGTGAAATACCACCTAACTAATGGCGGCTGGGTAATGTTAAGAGCATCTGGTACAGAACCATTATTAAGAATATATGCTGAAGGTAATAGCAAAGAAGAAACTCTTGATATACTTGAAGAAGTAAAACAAGTGATACTGAACTAATAGTAACACATTAAGAATAACTTAAAATACTCCTAAGTCTGTACTTAGGAGTATTTTTTTGTACATATTTAGCATATGTATTACTTCAATAATTGTAGATTGCAGCGTTATTTTTTTATATCAATTTCATAGGCATGTTTTCAATACCTACTCTAGTTATATTAATAACTGTACTAACATCAGTTGCAGGTTTCAGAGACCAATCTTTACAAAGTAAACTGATATTCTACCCTAAAGCTATGAATACCCCTGACAGCTATTATAGAATGCTATCGTCAGGCTTTATACATGCAGATTGGAATCACCTGATTTTCAATATGCTTTCACTCTACTTTTTTGCTGATATAGCAGTTACCATATTAGACATAAATACGTTTAATGGCAACATCATGTTTATACTATTATACCTAATAGGTATAATATTTGCCAACTTACCCGCAATGCTCAAGCATAAAGACAATAGCTACTATGCAGCTTTGGGAGCATCGGGCGGCGTAACAGCAGTACTTTTCTTTACTATATATTATATGCCTTATGCTAGTATCAACATCATGTTTATACCTATAGGCATATATGCTATTATATACGGCATATTATATATAGCATACAGCTTTGCCATGGCTAAAAGAAATGCTGACAATGTAGGGCACGATGCCCACTTGGCTGGCGCGCTGTTTGGGATAATATTTGCTTTTGTTACTGATCCTAGTCATGGTGCTGATTTCACTAATCAAATATTACACCCACCATTCTTACACTAGAGACATTCAGCTTTTATATTTAGTACTTCAGTAGTATTGGGCGTTACCTTATACCGCTCGTCCAATCGCATACCTATTACCCATACTATTTTTTTATTAGACTCAAGTACCCACACCTTTTCTTTATCATGAAGAGGCACTTTAGCATCCTTTAATAGTTTGCTTATCTTCTTCATTTTCATATTCATGCCTATAGGGTAAAAGTAATCGCCCTCTTTCCACTTCCTTAAAATAAGTGGATATTCTAGTTTATTGGCATTAATAGATACTGCCAGTGGGTCATTTTGATGGGCAATATCATTACCTAAAGCCAATTTAAATGCTAGCTTATGATGTGCAGTAGTTTGCATAGTAGCATCCCGCTCTACTACAAGCATATCGGTATGCTCAGCCATAACTGCAGTAACTATTAAGAAGTTTCTGTTTTTTATAATGCGGTGTGTAGCAGATTGCATATACCTTCCAGTTTCGGCATGCATTAATTCTATAATGTGTGGCACCTGCGCTGAAGAAAAACCATATTCAGCAAATAGCTCATAGCATATTGTATGCAGTGGCTCACGCTTTTGCAGCTTTAGTATAGGTATATATATGTCCTTACCCCTTTGTTCTAGTAGCTTTTTCTTTTCACTAGCCATTTGTTTATTATACAACTGCTCTACCTCCCTTAAATGCCCAATAGTATGCAGCAGATTATTCAGTACTGTTGCATTCACTTTTTGCATTTCAGGTATCAGATTAAGCCTTATGGCATTTCGGGTATAGTCGTCTTTGGTATTAGAGCTATCGTTACGAAAGGGTATGGCATTGGCTACCGCATAGGCAATTACATCATCTTTATAGCATTGTAAAAGCGGCCTTATTACCCCATTGCTTACCGGCAATATGCCATGCAAGCCCGCAATACCAGTTCCCTTCATCATATTCATCAAAAAGGTCTCTATATTGTCATTTGCATGGTGGGCAGTGGCTATATGCTTATATTTATTATCAGTACACAACTGCTTAAACCAATCGTAACGAAGTATACGCGCGGTTTCTTGTATTCCTTTTTTCCATTCGTCTGCTATCTGTTGTGTATTAAACCTATTGACGTAACAGGTAACACCATGCTGCTTACACCACTCTACTACTAGTGCTTCATCTAGGTCAGCATCTTGCCCACGCAACTGATAATTGCAATGTGCTACTGCAAACTTTAGTTGATATTTTAAGCTCAAATGGGCTAACACCATAGAATCTACACCGCCACTTATAGCTAACAGCATGTTAGTGTCTGTTAGAGACAGCTTATGGGCACTCCAAAAATTATTAAACGAATGTTCTATAGACACAATTAAACCTTGTAAAAATCAAATAATATCATCATAGGCTGCTTGCAGCTCATTGTAACTATGATTGTCCTTAGCTGCTTTTGCCATTTCCATACCTTTTTCATAGGTAGCTATTGCAGTAGAAATATCTCCTTTGCGTTCCAATAATTTACCTAAATGATAATAGGTAGCTACATAGGTAGCATCAAAGGCCATATTTTTCAAGAAATACTGATGCGCCTCATCTTCTTTTCCTTCTTTGATATACTCTAATGCCAACGCATGATTGAGAAAACAATCATTGGGCGATTCTTTTAAAAAAGCCAGCAATTTTTCTATTCTTGGAGTCATGATGTGCAAAAATGAGTCTTTTTAAAGGAAATAAAAAACCGATCGCCTAAGCGACCGGTTTAAATGTATTAATTACATCAAATAAGGGTAGGTTATTTTGCTATTACAAAACGACTAATTAGTTTGCTACCACTTAGCTCTCCATCTACAAACTGTAAAGTGTAAGCTCCATTTGACAATGAGCTGGTATTGATTTTACAAGACTGGCTAGTGCATTCTTGCGTTAAAACTACTCTACCTAATGCGTCTATTAGTTGTATGGTTGCTTTTTTACCCGTCCAACCTGCTACCTCAACGTTCAGTTCGTTTTGTGCAGGATTTGGATATACTTCTAAACTAGCCGCATCAGCATTAACTTCAGTTATACCCACATTCCAATCGCTAGAATAGAAGTACTGTGTAAACTTACAGCCAAAATCATTTGCAAAAGTACCAGAGTAAGTGTAACCATTCATAGGTATGTTTGTAGTTGCAGTAGTAAGCTTTCTCACAAATAGATAACCAGACGTTACACCTGTACCAGCCGCACCATGATACCAAAAATTTAATCCGTCGCAGCTACCGTCAGTTATTTCTAACTTATAGCAGCCAGGAGCTAATCTTACAGTATCTGTATACAATTTACTAAGATCATTATTAACTCTTGATGCTACTACAGTACCCGTCATATCATATATTCTCCAGTCAGTTTCACTAACCGAACCACCAGTAGTTGTAGCAGCATTATTGGTTCTCATAACCACTTTGAAGGCAGATGGCCATTTTGGTGCTGCAACAAACTGTGAAGTAAGTATATTATTTGTGGCATCCATATCAGCAGCGCCATTCACTTGTTGTATTTCAGCTTTAAAAGTATAAATACCGGTAGTACCTACTAAATAGTTTAGGCCAGTAATACTAGGCAAGGTAATATCAGTTTCTTCTAAAGATGCTAGAGTACCTGTCCAATCGTAGTAATTAACCACCGAATCTTGTATACCATAAGCTATGCGTAGAGACGTAATAGCTGATGCTCCCGTATTCTTTACATGTATTACCGGAGTGCCACAAGTAGGGTTTTCACGAAAATGATTCTCATCGTTAGTAGGAGATACTATGTACTCCAAAGTAGCATCGGTGCTTTTATTCATAGCACCATAGTATATCAAGTGTCCCTCAGTAGTATAACTAGGTGTTCCACTGCCGGTAACAGAATAGTCTTGAAACTGAACGGCAGTAGTAAATGAGCTACCTGCAGTAATACTAGGCAATTTTACGTAATGTGGAATTACCAGAGCTCCAGGGCACCAGTTGCCTCTATCAAATATCCAAGTACCAGACTGTGGCCACAACTCATTAACACCGCAGTTATCTCTCCAGATGGTTTTAGTAGCAGCAACACTTCCGTTAACTAAAACATCGTAGTTTTTAGAGCAGAACTCGCTACAGCCGGTACCATCAGAGCCATGACCTGTTACTGTAAATTTAAGTACTGCATTATCTGTACCTGCCGGAGCAGTTTCTGATGCAGCCGGGAAATGTGTATTTATAGGATTAGAAGCATTACCATAGTTAAAGCTTCCAGCCCATAGTTTCTTAATATCTACTACATTTCTATCAGGTATACCCTCTATAAAAGCAAATTTTACATTAGCTGTAAAACCACCTGAATAGCCAGAATATAAAATACGCATAGTAGCCGGCCCGGTAAGCTTAGAAGCATAGTCTGTTACATCAAATACATAACGTTGCTTCCAAGTCATAGGTGTGCGCGGAGCAGTAGTTCCGGCATACGGAGTAATTAAGCGCGCTAACTCCATAGTATCGCCACCTGGTGTCATCAGGAAGTTTTGCACAGTATAATCCCAATCTCCACAGTAGGTAGCACTACCACAATCATATTTACCCAATGTAAAAATCATGTAGATACGGCGATAGGTAGTACCTGCTGAAGGGAAGGTAACAGCAGTATCAAAATTGTTATAATAATCTAGTCTCACATCATGAGCCTGCACCCAAGTAGTATCACCAGGAGCGGCCTTTACCGAAGCAAAACCTAGCAAGCATAAACCTGCCAGAAATAGTTTTTTCATGTTATATACTTTATACAATGCAAAATAAACGAATTAGCAACTGCTTAACTAA
>CAYWUY010000076.1:0-3572 GCA_964461535.1 uncultured Flavipsychrobacter sp. | reverse complement strand
GCTCTGTCGCTTACTATCTTTACTTGCTGACTTAGCGGGTCGGTAACTATGTTTATATTATCGGAGGTTTGCAACTTCGCTGGTGCAAAATCATAGATGGCCGATGTTACCATAACACCTTTATTATTCTTTACCCTAACCTGGTATTTGCCCCACTCTGTAGGCTCATAGGTCTGATGTATAGCACCTGCTATCGGCATGCCGTCTTTCATCCATTGATACGAAGCATATATTGAAGTTGATAAAGTGCGGCATTGCAAACTAATTATCGGGATATCTGTATTTACTTTTACTTGTATGCTACTTTCTATGGTTTTACCGCCTACTGTCACCTTGCAGGTATATACTTTATCGGCCGTAGGAGCCACTTTTATACTTGAAGTTTTTTCGCCTGTACTCCATTCTATTCTTAAAGGCAAGGTACCCAACCAATTGAGATGCGTATTAAAATCTTGCGGATAGCAGTAAGTATTATCATTAGAAAATGACTCTATAGCCCCTACCCTAAAGCTATAAAAGGTATCTGTAGACGAAAAGAGCCGGATTTTATTTTCAAAATCAGTAGCAGCATATAAGCCTTGCGCCAGTTTTATGCCACCGTAGCCGGGCATATTACTCACTACACTTTCTTTACCGTTACTATATTCATATAGCTTATTACTACCATACTGTCCCCTTCTATACAATATTGTTGTGCTATCGGCATAGGTAAGCGTACAATATACATAATCATTCAAATAGCCTTTAGGCTGCGTAAGCTGTATACAAGTCCCTTTCAATAGCTTCAACACATCATTACTACCCGGATACCATGGATTTTGATGTCTGGTAAAGTATATGCTACTACCGCCATAGCGGGCATACCTGCTCCAGTAGTCCGGGGTATTGGTAATGTTAGTATGTTTAGCCTGTACTATATCGTATTCATATACATCACCATCTCTGGTTTGGGTAGGAAAGGCATCATTACCTAAGGTATAAAGCACCTTTTTGCCATCAGCCGACCAATCTAAATCGTAGACCGCATTCCTCTGAAACATAGGTACGCTAAATAGTATGCTCTCCCCACTCCCTTTTACCGATGCCGTGCATACCCAAGCACTGTCTAGCTGTCCTAGATGCATAGCATTGGGTAGATTAGTTCTATACTTTAGGTAAAGGATCTGTTTTTTATTTGCCGACAGCACTACATGAGTTCTATGGTAGGTATCGTTAAATAAGGGCTCGTACTTTGCTGATGATGCTTTAGCCCAAATAGTATGACGCTTGGTGGCAGGATTCTTAGCCGAAAATATAAAATTGCTACAGGCCTTAAAAGTATCTACAGAAAGCACTACTGAAGAGCCCGCAGCTATGGTAGTATCTTTTTGAATAATAGTGTAGTCTGCCTGTGCCAATGCCTGTGAACAGCAAAAAAAGAGGAATATTACTATTACAATAAAACTATTACTAAGCCGCATAAACAATACATGAAAGATAATATAAAATGGGACATGACCTTAGTTTTGCAATTGTTTTAATATACTTATAGAGATATAAAGGGCTAAATGTGCTAAATTGCACCAAAATTTATAATAAGTACAGATTAGATGGTATTACCTGTAGCGGCCTTTGGCCATCCGGTGTTGCGCAAGATGTGTGATGATATCACTCCGGCATACGAAGGATTGAGCAAATTAATAGAAGATATGTTTGAAACTATGTATCACACCAATGGTGTGGGCATAGCTGCACCTCAAGTAAACAAAGCTATACGTTTATTTGTGGTAGATACGGTGCAAGTAGTTGAAGATTTTGACGACGAGGACAAAGCAAAATATCAGGGCGAAGTACCTGTAAAAAGGGTGTTTATAAATGCTCAAAAAATAGAGGAAACCGGAGATATATGGCCTTATAACGAAGGCTGCCTAAGTATACCTACTGTAAGAGAAGATGTGAAAAGACACTCTGAAATAAAACTGCGCTACCTGGACGAAAACTTCGTAGAGCATGTAGAGGTATTTAAAGGCATAACCGGACGTGTGATACAACATGAATACGACCATATAGACGGCAAGCTGTTTATAGACTATCTTTCTCCACTAAAAAAGAGATTGATTAAGAAGAAATTAGACGACATCAGTACAGGAAAATTAAAACTAGACTATAGGATGATTTATCCTAAATAAGTACTAATTTCAGTATACGCATACTTACTTTTTTTGACAGAGCCAACTACATATAACGAAGAAGAACTTATCAGGCTTCTACAAAGACATGATAAAACTGCTTTCAATCAGCTGTATAAAAACTATTCGGCTGTATTGTATGGTGTTATATTGCGTGTAGTAACCGATAATGAAACTGCAAACGATGTGTTGCAGGAAGTATTTGTTAAAATATGGAACAACATTGGTAAATACGATGCCTCTAAAGGCCGGATATATACTTGGATAATGAATATAGCCAGAAACTCGGCTATAGACAAAACCCGCTCTAAGGGTGAAATTATGAAAAGTAAAATCCAAACCGGTGATGATGTCGTATATAATAGCAGTAAGGGGTTACAAACCGAACAAGTGACCGATGCTATTGGACTCAGAAAAATAGTTTCGAATCTTAAACCCGAGCTAGAGATTATTGTAGAGCTTGCCTATTATAAAGGGTACACCTTAGACGAGATTTCCAAAACTTTAGAGATTCCACTTGGTACGGTGAAAACCCGTATGCGAGCTGCTATGCAACAGTTAAGAGCAACGTATAAAGGATAATATTTTGGACATACAAGCATACATATCATCAGGAGTTCTAGAAGCCTACGCAATGGGCGCCCTAGACGCAGCAGAACATGCCGAGGTGATAGCTATGCTTGAAAAGTATCCGGAATTGAGAGAAGAGGTAGCGGCTATAGAAAACGGACTGTGGAATAATGCTCAGCTTAATGCTATAGTGCCACCCTCCCATTTGGAAAACAACATTTGGGAAGCTATAAATAATACTACAACTAGTAATACTGTAGCACAAGAAGCCACCACAGCAAATAAAACCATACCACTGGCCAGCGGTAAAAAATCTTTTAACTGGGCCTATGCTGCTGGCTGGGTAGGCCTGGTAGGCAGCCTAGCTTTTAATGCCATGCAGTGGCAAAAGAGCCAGGCACAACAAAACTTATATGCACAACTAGAGCAAAAAATGGCACAGCTAAACCAAGAGCAAGTGGCCATGAGCAAAGAGTTGCAAGACTATAAGAAAAATAAAGAAATGATGGCCGATACCGGCATGCAAACCATTGTAATGCATACCGTACAAAAAGGCCACCCTATGGCAGCCACAGTATACTGGAGCAAAGAAAATGGTCAAGCCTATGTTACGGTAGACGGACTACCCGAAGCACCGGACGGCATGCAGTATCAGCTATGGGTAATAATAGATGGCAAGCCTGTAGATATGGGCACTATACCACAAAACATGCCCAATACACCTACTATAGAAAAGGTAAACAAATCTGTAGTGAACGGACAAGCCTTTGCCATATCTCTAGAAAAAGCGGGCGGCAGCCCTACCCCTACAATGGATAAGATATTTGTAATGGG
>CAYWUY010000075.1:0-11984 GCA_964461535.1 uncultured Flavipsychrobacter sp. | reverse complement strand
GTAGTAAATTTATCTTTACAATATAAACACTATACTATATGAATAGAGCTTCCTTTATACGCAACATCATAGGCTTAGGCATAGGCGCTAAAATACCGGGTAAACTTAGAAACTTTAAAAAGATATATCTGCTAGAGTGTTTTGTGGCGGGCTTTAGGTTTTACTCGGGGCCGGATAGGCTGCACCTGATGCAAACGGGCGACCTGCTAGAGCTGCGCCGCGAGCCCGATAATGAGGTAGATGAGTGCGCCATAGCCGTATACCACAATCTGCACAAAATAGGCTTTATTCCTGCCCGTGACAATAAAGTACTGAGCCGACTGATAGATGCCGATGTAATAGCACTGGTGGCAGAGATAACCCATATAGAGCCTAAGGCTGCCGAATGGGAAAATGTGCGCATAGCTGTATCGCTGCTGAAAGAGCAGCATGGCCCGCTGCCCAACCATGCCCTATACCTTACCGAGCTAAAGCCACCTACCTACAGAACACTGAATAGAAAAAAGAAAACCAAAGACTGGTATGAAATACTAGAGCAAGAAAGCCAGAACGACCACTTTTACAGCCTGTGGTATAGCAATGGCCCCTACCCCGATGCCCCATCGCCCACGCACGATAAAGATTTTGTAATAGTAAGAAAAAGCGAGCTACCCGCTAGCTTTGCCGACACCTATATGCAAGACGTTGCAGAAGAACTGGTGAACATAACCAATGAAGACGGCATATGCGACTATGTGGTGCTACGTAGCGATAGCCTTAACAAATACCTTAAGGCAGCCCAAAAAATCTACGAGGTGTTTGATGATAATGGCGATAACTTTCTAGAGCTGGTGTTTTCCTAACCTGCAGTAAGCAATGGGTAGTAGCGGCCAGTATACTACTAGCTACTACTACCCGTTATAATAAGGCTGCTATACGGCAGTATATTTATTCTTGCACAAGCTGCCAAGCAAGGCTTGTGCTGAGTTGGTATTTTTTATTATCTATAGGGTCTAGGCATAGCATATGCACCCAGCCATTACCTAGTAGTTTTTGCAGTATTTGCTGCTGCTTTACCACCTCCAAAATTTTACTCTTGGGCGCATACACTACCACCGTTAGCCTCACCAGCTGATGATAGGCTTCATAGTCGCTCTTATATACCGACTGTAGTGGCAGGCCGTGCATAAGGTCGCTGGCGTTGCCCTGCATTATGCCTATTTTGCCTGTAATGTTTTTAGTTATCTTACTACCCCCGCCAAAGGCCACATTATCTAGCGTAGAAAAGAAATACTGCGCATTTATCCATTGTGCCACCACCATAGGTGCTGTTAGTATAGTAGTTAGCGATGTACTGCTTACATCTGTTTGCCACTCGTAAGAATGTAAAAAAGCACGTCCTTCAAGATCGGTATTTTTTGTTAGCCACCTTGGCGCCACTATAAAAGCTGCGTTTTTAGCCAGTCCCCATTCCGGCCTCACCTGTGCCCAGTCTTTAGAACGTATGGCAGTAGCCTTATCAGCAGTAGCTATGTCGGTGGCTACGCCCATCTGCTTGCTTCTCCACAGGCTATTTTCGTTACGTGCACGTGCAAGATTCTTTTTCAAGTTCTCTAGCAATGCTGCATAACCAGCAGCCGTAGGCGCATGATACAACACCACCTCATCGGTAGTAGTATCATGCTCAGCACCTAAAAACACAGTATCTTCGGGTATGTCTATACCCATGGTTTTCAGCGCTGCTCTTAAAGAGATGTCGTTTAGTAGAGCTGCCAATATCCTGGCATTAGGCGCACCATGATTACCCCCACAAGCACCACAGTTTAAGGCTGTTGCATAGGCATTGTTTTCAGTAGTACTACCATGACCACAAAACACCACCAAAGGAGCAAAGTTGCGGGTGAGCCCCATCATTTTTAAGGCATTAGCTGCAAAGGCAGTTCTCTGCTCTTGTGGTATGCTATCAATATTGGGCGTAACGCTATAGCTAGCCGCTATAGACTGCCTAACGCCTTGCTGCATGGCCGAAGCTGTAGCCGGAAATAAGCTTTTTATACCCATCCATACACCCGAGGCAGCACCTATGGCATCTACCAGGCTAAACGGTGTAGTAAACGTATATTTTAGCGACTGGTATAGCTTCTTTATGCCCTTCTGCCTACTGTAGGCATCTTGGCAAGATTGGTGCGAGCAGTCGGGCGACTCTTGCACATCATAAGCAGGCTTTAGCAATACAGGGCACGATGCGTGCGAATCGCCAGTAACAGGATTGCTAATAGAAACAGGCACACCAAAGAAACCGGCAAAACCAAAGGTTTCATAATTACCCTGAGCCTCTAGTGCCCTTCTAAATGGCTCTGAACGAACATCTATACAAAACACCAACTGCGCATCGGGCCTTGTTGGCACCTCAGCATCCGGCACAGGGTGTAAGTGGCTTAATAAGGCACTTCGGTAGGCTTTTTCATTATTTACTACAGTATTATACTCCGCAGTTACATCTGCCGACAATAAGGCATTAAGGTGCCAAGACAACAACTGTTTTGCATCGGGCCATATTAAGTAAGTAAGTATCAGCCTAAACGCTGTATATTCTTCTTGAGACACAAAATGCGGATGTGCAGCATCTTGCGCATCAGCCCACTTAGCCCTATACTGTAAATAAGATGCCCATCCCGATAGCGTTGTAAGCAGCAATGTCAGTAACTGCTCCCTATCAGTAGCAGCAATTCCTAATAATGTCAGTGTTTCAGAAATAATAGCTTTAGGGCTATCCGGCAACTGGCGCAACCACTGTATTTTTTGAGGGTTGTTAGCAGTTACGTTTTTATCATAGCACAGTAGTGTTAGCACACTTTTTAATAGGCCTTTATCTCTATTAGGCATAGCAATGGTAGCCAGCCCCTGATCAAAAAAGGCTTGCAACCATTTTATACTTTCCCTATTTACATGCTGCATACCCTCAGGCATATCCTCCTGCCTGAAATAGGCTTTAGCATAAAACAAACCATCCTCAAACTTCAAGTCCTCAAATCCCGCAACAGGATTAACGGCTATCAAATTTTTAAGCGGCCAAAACGGGGCAACTTTAGACCAACTATTGGTAATAGCATCGTCTATTGAAAAAACATTTTCTACAGCAGGCATACTTGTTGACTTTTCCATTACTTGAGTATCTAACATTACTACAGTTTTAGCCTATTAATACTGATATTTATTACGATGAGCAGTTATAGTTTTAGGGTGTGGCTGGCTGGCATTAAGCAGTTGCACATAGCGTTTTAGCAACCAGCCGGGGCAAGACCTAAGCTTAGATAGTGGCACAAAAACCATAAGCAACCAAGAAGCCAATAGTAAACTAGCCGCTACAAAATGTATCAGGCGTAAAGGCTGCGGATGAGCTATACCCATAGGTTCAAACACATACTCTGTAAGGTGCACACTATAGCCATATATAGCACTACTTACCACAGTAGCCAATAGGGCTAACAATAGTTTTACTTTAGCTGTACCGCGAATAATAGGCAGCGCAAACTGTGTACCGGTAATAGCAGCTAGCAAATTGAGAAAGAAGCGCGTATCGGTAGCTTGTAAAGGATTGCCACTAGTAAAGGCAAACACGCACATTGCATTAACACCACAAATTAAAGCCAGCAAAAAATCAACAATAGACGGCGGATAATCAAGATCTAAACGTTTTTCTTTGGCAGCAGCCCCCGATGCCAAAAACAAATAGGCCTTAAATAAACCATGCCAGCACAAATGCGCTACAGCAGCAGGAAACAGCCCTAGTCCACACTGGGCTATCATAAAGCCCATTTGTCCCATAGTAGAACAAGCCAACATGCGCTTCACATCGTTTTGCAACAGTTTCCATAGTGTGCCTAATAAGGCTGTAGCTATACCTGCTATAAATATCAAATCTAGCACTACCGACTGCTGCACTATAATAGGCGCAAAGCGTGCCAACAGAAAGCCACCACCATTTATTAAACCCGCGTGCATAATAGCAGATACTGGTGTAGGAGAATTTAACGAACTGATAAGCCAACGATGAAAGGGCCATATAGCCGACTGTGTCATAGCTGCTAGCAGTAAAAAAACTCCAACTACAATTATCCATTTAGGCTCCAGTGGCGTAGTAGCTATAGCCTGTAAAGAGGTTTCCCCTGTAACTGCATATAATACTGCAAGTGCTATACCTAAGAATATAAAGCCTAAAACAAAATTTTTCAACGCTAAAATAGAAGATTGCTTTGCTGCATCCCAATTAGCCTTATGCAGCATAAGTCTAGACAACAGTAAATTACTTACACCCCAAGAAAGCAGCAATAACAGCATATGGTTGGCACATACCATAACCGAGACAGACAATATCAGGCAGCATAAATTGACAAAGAATGTCTTTTGCTTTGCATCTCCTTTAAGATAACGAACAGAGAACGACCCTACAGAGATAGCCACAAAAACTACAAGACCAATAAGCACTGCACTAAGCCTATCTACATGAAATAAATTTGCAAACCCTGTAAAATTTTGTATCATTTTTTTGAATTTGGACGCTAACGATGCAAAACTATTTTATGTTTGTATATTAGAAAAACGATTAATTCTAATTACTAACATAAGAAAATCTAATAATGTCATTTGATGCTATTACTTTAGAGTGCTTTATAGCTGTTGCAGAAACAGCCAGCTTTACTACCGCTGCCGACAAAGTAGCCAGAACACAATCTGCAGTTAGCCAGCAAATAAACAAGCTAGAATCGCAGATAGGCAAGCCATTATTTGTAAGAGGCCGACAACTGCTACTAACATCAGAGGGAGAGATATTGCTTACCTATGCCAAAAAAATCATTCAACTGAACCGAGATGCAATGGATAGATTTAAACAACCCGAGCTTCAGGGTGAAGTAAGATTTGGCCTACCCGAAGATTTTGCCAGTGTATTTCTGTCTGATGTGCTTACAGAATATGCTTCACTGCATCCTAGAATTATGCTTAACGTAGAGTGCGACCTTACACTGAATTTATACTCTCGCTTCAAGAAAAAAGAATTTGACTTGGTGCTGGTGAAAATGAATAAGCCCGAGGATTTCCCTAATGGTATGGATGTATGGTCAGAGGCACTGGAATGGGTAGGCAATAGCAACTATACCCAATTTGAAGATGACGAGCCCATACAGTTGGTATTATCACCACAGCCCTGCGTATATCGCGCCAGAGCCATACAGTCATTAGAAAAACTCAATGAAGATTGGCGCATAGTATTCTCTAGCCATAGCTATGCCAGCACTATAGCTGCGGTAAAGGCCGGTATGGGCATTACTGTTTTACCAAGAAATATGGTACCTAAAGACCTTAAAATAATAAGAGCCAATAAATACCTCCCCAAGCTAGATGACACTCACATATCGCTACTGAAACATAATGATAAAAACCAAGCGGTAAACTCTTTTGAAGAATTTGTGGTGGGCAGACTGAAACCTTAATATGAGCGGCAATGTAAATAGAATGCAAAAAACACGTCTATAACAACATATTTAAAGTAGCTTTAAGTACTAATATCTATTACCAATGATGCGCCAGCTTTTTTTCATTATACTCATGCTACTTAGCGCTACTGCTAAAGGCCATACTGACAGTGTTATAGTAGACACCTTTACCATTACTGATGCTAGTAGAAACAACAGGCCTATACCATTGGCCGTATACCACACCTTGGGTACTACCACTAAACATAATAACAAAGTAGTAATTATTAGTCATGGCTATAACGAGAATAGACCGGGCAGCTACCTGGGGTATTCATTCATAGCTAAGCACTTAGCAGAAAAGGGCTGTTATGTTATTAGCATTCAGCACGAACTGGCTAACGATAGCCTAGTACCTAATACCGGTGTAGTAAGAGTAGTGCGCATGCCCATATGGACAAAAGGCATGAACAATATACTGTGCGTAATAAACTATTACAAGCAGCAACACCTTAAAAACATAGGCAAACCCATACTTATAGGCCACTCTAACGGTGGAGATATGAGTATGCTAATGGCTACGAAACACCCTAAAATGGTAGGCGGTGTAATATCTCTAGACCACAGACGCATGCCTATTCCCATGTATCGCAAGTTTGGCATTCTTAGTTTGCGCTCTAGCGACCAAGTGGCCGATGAGGGCGTAATACCCGGCTTAAAAGACCAAAAACACAGCAAAATACAGATAGTAAAGCTAGCTAACACCACACATAACGATATGAGCGACAACGCCACGCCTGCACAGCAAGCTGAAATGCTAGGCTACATAGATGGCTTTATTTTTCGCTAGTAGATAGTGGCTGTAGCTTATACCGCCACTGCTCTGCAAGTATAGCTAATGATACAAAGCTACCTACTACCATCAGGTATTGATATGGCACCTGAATGAAGAATAAAAATACCGTTAGGTAAATTTTAAACGATACCATTAAAAAGATGCGGTGGTCTATTTTATGCTTTTTTAATGCATACCACACACCCATTAGAGTTACTACCCCCAGACTAGCTATAAGGTGTATACGTTGCAATAGTTTTATTTTCTCCGGTATGGTTAGCTGCGGCAATCGGGTATATATCCAATAAGCAAAACCTGTGCCTGAGAACAAATGGTATGGTCTACCGGTATCCGGATTTATATGATTCCACTCGCCGAGGGCAGCATCGCCATAGGCACCATAGCTTTCTAAAAACACCTTCCAATTGGTAATTAAAAACGGAATAACATAGAGCAGCAGCACCGTAACAAAGCCCCCTACAATAGTTTGCCATAACTGCTTACGATGGCCCGATGCCCACATAACAAAAGCAAATAACGGCAGCCACAATACCAGGCTATAGCGCGACAGCATACAAAAGGCTATAAGCATACCCTGTAGCCAGCCATTACGAAGATTTAGCCCCACTATCAGTAGCATGTAGTAGGCACATACTATCAGCTCTATGGTATAGCCCAGCACACTAGGCACCATCAACTGTATTTCTTGCTGTAGCCTAAATACCAGATATAGTAATACCAAAGCCCCTAGCCAACGGCCGGATATGGCCTGCCTAGCCACAAGCACAGCCACTGCTATAAAACTCATGAAGTAGGGTATGTATCTATAATCGAACTTAAAATACTCGGCTACAGTAAAGGGTAGCCAGTGCATAGTAAGGTAGGTGGTATAGCCGTAGTAGCCATGCAGATTTACCGGTGCATAGGGATTAGAGCCATTGAGCAAGCGCCTGCTCATAACCTGCAACATGGGTACTATATCTGAATAGGTGGGGTCTATGGGAAAGGGAGCTATTGCAGCCTTTAAACCCGGAAACAAATGATAAGCCAGCCATGCAGTGGGTATTAACAACAAGGCGTATGCCCACTTGTATTTGGCAGTGGCAGATATGGTAGTAAGTTGCGCATTATAAAAACGAAATAATACTACTAGGCCCACCATAATAGAACTACCCATAAGTAAAAACGCATTTTTACCCTGAGTATATTTTCCCAGATGAAAGCCCTCAAATAAAAAGTAATTCTCAAGAATGATGAACACCACTAAGAGAATAAGAGTAAGCAGGTTTTTAAACTTCATAAATAGAAGATGTGCTATGAAGCACAACGGTATAGGGGGTAAAAATATTATAATAAGTCTACAATACCGCTTTATAAGTCGAAAAGAGATAGCTGATCTGTGGGCTTGCGTTTGGGTTCAGCCTTCTTTTTAGGCTTGGCCGTGCGGGCTACCTGCATAGATTGGCTACCTCTGGAGGTATGCTTATCTAGTATTCTTGCCCCTTCTTCTTTTACTTTTTTTTGTTTTCTAAAGTCCCAGATGGCCTGCCCTGCATGCTTTCTGCTGGCATCTAAGTCTACTATGGGTAGGGGGTATGTTTGTCCGGGTACAAAGCCATACACTTGCTGCTCTATGGCAGATAGCTGCCAGGGCTCGTGTATTAAAGCATCGGGCAGCATGGCTACCTCAGGCACCCATTTTCTTATAAAATCGCCATTAGGGTCGTGGTCTTTACTATTCTTTATGGGATTGTATAGGCGTATGGTATGTATGCCCGTTACCCCGGCTTGCATTTGAAACTGAGGAAAATGAATACCGGGCTCATAGTCTAAAAATTGGCGTGCCAAATGATAGGCTCCATAACGCCAGTCTTGCCACAAGTTAAACGTTAAGAACGATACCAACATAGCCCTCATTCTAAAATTGATGTAGCCTGTAGCACATACGCACCGCATACATGCATCTATAAGCGGCACCCCTGTATAGCCCTGCATCCAAGCAGTAACATACTGTTGGTTATAGGGCTTTTTTAGCTCTTCAAATGCGGTGTTGATGTGCCTGAACTCCATTTCGCATTCGCTTTCAAACTTTTGTACAAAATGACTTTGCCAGTTGATGCGCGAGTAAAAAGAAGCCAATGGCCTTTTCTGCACCTGCCCACTATCCATTTTATGCATAGTGGCATGCACTACTTGCTTCAAGCTAAGATTGCCCCAGGCTATGTAGGGCGACAAACGGCTACAGCCACGCCTGCTAGCCATGGGCTTAGATATACTTTTATTATATAGTACGTATCTATCTTCTAAAAAGCTATTTAGGTACTTGTGTGCGTAGGTCTCCCCGGCCGGCTGATACTGTTGCGGGTATAATGCCAGTGCCGACTGTAAGTCTTGCGGTAAGGGGAAATGAAGCTGTAATGCAGCATCTACAAGCTGAACTGGTTCGTTAGGCGTTTCTAATATAGGCTGCTCCATACGCTGCCGCCATATAGCAGGCCAGTCTTTACGATTTTTCAGCTTGCGCACTACCCCATTTGTAGGTGTCTCTACCCAAGTTATACCCTTAGCTTTAAAAAAAGCTGCCATTTGTATATCTCTGTCGAAGGTGGCTTTAGTGCCTATCTCTTCGTGGCTCCATACATTTAGTATGTTTAGGTTTTGCAGCAGATACTCAAAAACCTCCAAGGCATTACCAAAGCCATACTGTACCCTTAGCCGGGGGTGGGTTGTATTCATATCCTGTATAGAATGGTAGACAAACTGCCAATGCCGCAGCGACCAATCGGGGTAGTCTTTTACTATGGGCTCAAAAATATAGAGAATGAGTAGTGGCCTACCCGATGCTATAGCCTTGCACAGCGGCTCATGGTCTTGCCAGCGCAAGTCTCGCTTTAGCCATACTATATCTACATCGGGTTTCATGCTTCAAAGCTAGCTACTCGGGCAGGGTTTATAGCATAGTAATATCCACAAGGGCTAGCTGTTGAAGACTGTACCATTTATTATTGAGCTAAACTATAGTATAGGGCTACCTACTTAAAGCTGCTCAATTGTGTAATTTTGCAACAAATATGAATAACAGACAGCTTTTCCAACAGTATGTGGGGCAAACCTCTACTGCACCTGTAGCCATAGAAATAACCGGAGCCAAGGGCAACTACCTATACGGAACTGATGATAAAAAGTGGCTAGACCTGATAGGCGGCATTAGCGTGTGCAATATGGGGCATGGACACCCTAAAGTGTTGGAAGCCATTCATAAACAGGCAGACAGCTATTTGCATGTAATGGTATATGGCGAGCTGGTGCAGAGTCCGCAGGTGCAATATGCCCACCTACTGGCGCAACACCTACCTGCCACACTTAACAATGTATTCTTCACCAATTCGGGTACGGAGGCTACTGAAGGTGCACTAAAACTAGCCCGCAGATATACCGGGCGTACAGACGTGATATGCTGTAATAATAGCTACCATGGTAGTACGCTGGGTGCGCTAAGCATAATGGGCGATGAAAACTGGCGCAATGCCTTTAGGCCACTGCTGCCGGGTGTAAGCCACTATGATTTTAACAGCGAGGCACTTATAAATGCTATTAATGAACATACTGCCTGCGTGGTGCTAGAAACCATACAAGCGGAAGCGGGCGTAATAGCCCCGGCGGGTGACTGGCTAGAGCGTGTAGCTGCAAGATGCAAGGCTAAGGGTGCACTACTGATACTGGATGAGATACAGTGCGGATTTGGCCGGACAGGCAAGCTGTGGGGCTTTGAGCACTTTAATGTGGTGCCCGATGTGGTACTGCTAGGCAAAGCACTAGGCGGAGGGCTACCACTGGGCGCATTTGTATCTTCTCAGTCTATAATGAGTAGTCTGGCCGATAATCCGGTATTGGGACATATAACTACATTTGGCGGGCACCCACTAAGCTGTGCCGCGGGTATGGCTGCCATGCAGGCCCTGCTAGATGAACAGCTAGTGAGCCAGGTGGCCAGTAAGGCGCAACTATTCTACAGCCTGCTGCACCAACACCCTGCCGTAAAGCAAATAAGCCACCAAGGACTACTGATGGCAGTGCAGCTAGGCTCGTTTGAGCATGTGCTGGAGGCGTTGAAAAAAGGCATGGATAAGGGCGTTTTTTCTGACTGGTTTTTATTTGCATCGGACTGCATACGTATAGCACCACCACTAACCATTACGGAAGATGAAATAAGACAAGCGTGCGCCATACTAGCTGAATGTATGTAATGACTATACGTATTATTAACAATCTTTTTTAGCTTGACACCACTTTCTGCATGATAATTAGCAAGTAAAAACGCGAGTTATGCAGACGGAAAAATTATATGCAAATAATGCATATACTGCATTAGCAGCTGTAGGTAAGCGGGTATAAAACCACCCCAAAAAGTACTAAAACAGGTATTTTTAGGTATAAAAAGTGCCAAAACAGGGTATAAAAGGTATAATTATACCCTATTATACCTAAAAAAGCATTGATAATCAATGTTTTAGTAAAAAAACGTCTTTTTTAGGGTATATATACCTAAATGCGAACTTTTTTGGTGGCTTAGCCTTGAAAAATATAGCGATAAGGTATGTGAAAGAGCTACTGAATGGCCGTAAATATAGTATTTATAGACTATAGTGCATGTTTTGTGGATATCTTCTGCAGGAATAATTGGGCCATAAAACATGCTGAAGTAGGCACATTTGTTTGGGTACGTGTGTACACCTTTTTCAGGATTAGGACAAAGGGGTGTATAGCTTTTTTAGGATTAAGGTATATGAGTGTGGTATTTTTTACGAATAGTGTTTTACTCTGACTTTTCCCGGGCTGGTGCGTGTATTTACTTTTTTGTGCTGCCGCAAAAAAGTAACAAAAAAACGGCACCTCAAAAAACCGCCCCACCCGCTAGGGCTCTGCTAGCCGCCGTTTTTGAGGGGGCTGGGCTTCTGTACGACTGGGGTGGTGGTGGGGAGGGATATGTTGGAGAATGATTATTAAATACTAATTTTAGCTATTATATAAAACCTTACACAAATGAACGACTTTAAAAAACTATTTGATGCTGCTGATGACTACTTTAAAGCATTTCACATCTGTCCAAATGATAGACCTGCGAAATTTGACAACTTAGTTATTTGCTTAAAAAAATATTCAAATGATGATAGTAATTTCTTAAAATCATTTACAGAATCGATTTTTCACTTAATAATAGAAGAAAAGATATTAAATCCAGAGTTAAATAATCTAGTAAAATACAGCAAAATAAGATTAGCAAGATTCCTGATTATATTAAAAGAAGACTTGTATGTAGATTTTTCAGAATACACAGAAAGCTTATTCAACGTTTGCAATAAGCTAATGGGGAAAAAAATATCTAAAAAAACAAAAAGTGATAGACAGGGGACAAAGTTAGGTTCGTTTTACATATTACTAGACATTATTAGGGATGTAGATGATGTTAGATTCATAAAATTCGTAGACTTATATATTCAAAGCTTACCTGAAGGAATTACAATGGATTATGGAGATAAGATATTTATGTTTTTTATACATACAAAATATCCTACAGAGTCTATGGATGTGCTAAAAAAACACATAGAAAACCCACCAAGTGATAATGATTATGTGAATGAATCTATTGAAGAAGTTTACAATTGCATTAGAGATAATAAACAAAATTTGCCAGG
>CAYWUY010000074.1:4081-12351 GCA_964461535.1 uncultured Flavipsychrobacter sp. | reverse complement strand
ACAATGGAGCATATCAATTTTTATAAGAATCAGGGGTCAGTAGATAATTGTTTAGAACTATTAGAAATGTCGGAATCTTGTCTTTGGTTAATCAACAAAGACTACAAGCTCTTGGCGTTTAATAAAATATACGTTAGCCACATGCAGCATTTTGTAAACGTTACTCCTAGCGTGGGCGATAATGATGTGGTATTAGCATGTTTTCCTAAAGATTTTGCCGACAATATACTTGCTATGTATAATAAGGCTCTTGGTGGAGAAGTAGTAAAATCTATAGATAAGGGATTTAATACTGATGGTAGTACCGCCGATGTGGTAATGATATTTAAGCCGGTAAAAGATGATGCAGGCAATATAATTGGTGTGTGCTGTATGCGCAAGGATATAACAGAGTATGTGAAAATAAAAGAAGAGCTAGAAAAAGATAAAAACAAGCTCTCTGAAATATCTTGGCAACAGTCTCACTTATATAGGGGGCCACTATCTACTGCTTTAGGTATAGTAAACCTGCTGCTAGACGAAAGTAATAATAGAGATTTAACTGATGTGCAGTGTAAAGAGCTGCTTCAAGGAATGAAAGACAAACTTTTAGAACTTGACCACCAAATTCATAATGTAGTACATATTTTACAGAAGTAGTGTGGATGAGTAGTTTTTATAGTTTTAATATTAGCTGAAGGCTTTGTGTAATCTTTATCTGGAATAATTAAAGGATAAAGGTCACTTACCCTCGTATAACAACTTTATATACTTAAGTTTCACTTCAGTATCATTGGGTTTTATTTCAGCCTTGTATTGTTCATACAGTTCTTTGTTTTCTTCTTTTAGTAGTTTTTTTAGATTGTAATTATTGAGTTGCATTGTATAGAGTTCTCCTACATAGGTTATGTAGTCGTAGTGTTTATTCTCTAGCACTAAAAGTCCTATTATACCGAACCAATAAAAGAAAGTAGCTTCCTTCCTATAATCTGCTGGTGCTCTGTAATATATTACATCTTGATTTTGATGTAAAATACAGGCATAATTATGTCTGCCTACAGTTTTTTTGCAGTTTATAAAGCAAGAATCTCCCTTACGAACTACCCAATATTTATTCTTTACATTGCGTTTTACTTTCCTAAAGTCCTTCTGCTTTTTATTAAAAATCTTATAATCAATATCATTAGCCATATTCTCGCCACCTACTAAAAACCCTTTAATTTCTGCACTAATAGTATCGGTGGGCTTATTGTTTAAATAGTCTTGTATCGACTTATAAGCAATAAGCTGTTGAGCATGAGCGGCCACACCAAAAGTGAGGATAAATGATAAGGCTAGCACAGTTTTGACTATAACGCTTGGTCTCATAGTATAACAGGTTATATGTAAGGAATATTTTATTGCACTGTAAATATACATCTACCCTAGAGTATATTCAACAGCAGTAAGCTGATTGTATAGGATATATCATAAAAAAACAGAGGGTATCTCAACAATTGAGATACCCTCTGTGCATATATAGTTAACAAAAAAACTACTGCTGGCGTAGTAGGTTTTGCACCTGCGGGAATAGTGCCTGTAGGCGACTATCCAGCATTTTAGCTGTTTCTTCATCACCGGCTGCTCTTGCTGCACCTACATAAGAGTTAATGAAGCTAAGGTCGTTACGGATGTCGCGAGACATAGGGCCCCACCTGCTTTCGTCTATGGTTTTTAGCCAGGCTATATCTGCCTCGGCAGTGCGTAGTATTTTCATAGCTATTGCCTTTCCTTTGTCTTTAGCTCCGGCTTTGTAATAAGACATACCTATGTAGAAGCCTGTTAAATCATAAGGATAAGAATGCTCTGTAATGTTTTTAGTTACTACATCTAGCAGCTTAATAGCATCCTCTTTTCTTCCTGCAGCAGTTAAATCGTCAGCATAACGGCTAGCATATAGGCGGTAAGCCATTAGCATTACTTTATTTTTCTCGTCAAAGTATACATCGTTACGCTCAGCACCACCCCAGCGGAATTTGTTTGTAAATAAGTCTAACGATTTGTTTACATCTGCCATACAAGTAGTAGCCTTTAGTGGGTCTACATCTTTTTTGTGGTAAGGTACCAATTGATACACCACACCTTGCTGGCGCAAATAGGCTGTTAAGCCCAAGTAGCTATCGTTGCCCGGGAAACTACCGCTTAAGCATATAGGACGGTTCCAACCTTCTTTAGCTATTGCAGCTATCATATTTAAGAAGGCGTTATCGTTTTTATATAGCCCCGACTCCGGTAGGGTAAACTTCATTTCGTTAACTACGTTAGCAGTATCGGCAGCATCTAACATACCTTTTTTCACTAGCTCTTCTTTGCTTAGCGACTGTACAAACACATTAGTAGCAGGTATATAGTTTTCTAGCGTGCCGTTAGATGTAGGCATTTGGTATTTTTCGCCTTTACCCACCATAAACTTACATATGTCATATAGGTCGTAGTATTGGCTTTGGTCTAGGCTTGGGCTTTTCATTACACGCATATATTCGCGGCGGTTGCCCATGTAATCTTCGCGGCTCCACACCATTGGCACAGCATCGGCATCGTTTACTTTATGCGTCAGTTGGTCTATAAACCATTCAGTACCTACCAGGGTATTAATCATTACTCTTACATCCCTGCGCACACCTTCTATTTCCTGCAGATACCATAGCGGGTAGGTATCGTTATCGCCAAAGGTTAGTAGTATAGCGTTTTTAGGACAAGACATTAAAGCATTATAAGCAATATCTCTAGCTACGGTTTTGCGAGAGCGGTCGTGGTCATCCCACTCTTCTTTAGCCATAAGCACCGGCACTGCCACCAAGCAAAGGGCTATGCTACCGCCTACAGCTGCTGTACCTTTTGCCATTTTGCTTACGTATTCATATACCATTAGCACACCCATACCTATCCATATAGCAAAAGCATAGGTGCAACCCGCATATGCATAGTCGCGCTCGCGAGGCTGTAGTGGCGGCATGTTTAAGAATATACCAATAGCCGCACCGGTAAAGAAGAACAACCACATAACCACCCAAGCATCGCGCTTGCTGTGCTTAAAGTGGAACATCATACCCATAATGCCTAGTATAAGCGGTAGGAAGTAGAGTTGGTTGCGCGCTGCATTGTTATGGTAGCCATCAGGCATTACATCAATATCGCCCACACGAGCTTTATCTAAAGGCTTAATGCCCGAAATCCAGTTACCGTTACGGGCTTCGCCTTGGCCTTCAAAATCGTTTTGGCGGCCGGCATAGTTCCACATAAAATAGCGCATCCACATCCAGCCCATTTGGTAGCCCATGAAAAACTTCATGTTGTCTGCTGAGGTAGGCTCATCAGCTTCGTTAAGCTCTAAAAAGCCACGATAGAAGGCCGGGTGCTGATCATTGCCCTCCCATATGCGTGGGAAAAAGCGCTTGCGGCTAGGGTCGTATACCGGTTCGCGTTTGTCGCCTGTTTTTTCATAATAGTCTTTACCGTCTTTTTTTACCTGAGTGTATATAGAACCTGTATTTTCTACACTTACAACCGGTGTGTTATAATCAGGACCAAACAATAATGGCTGCTGACCAAACTGCTCGCGCGATACATAGCTGTTTAAGCTAAAAGCGTTATCGGGATTAGTCATGTCAATAGGCACATCGGCACGAGAACGGATAACCGGAACAATGTAACTGCTATAGCCTATAACAATAAATATTAAAGACAATATACCCGTGTGTAGCATATAACGCTTGGTACGTCTAGCCCAAAGAAGAGCTGCCGTCATGGCTGCTACTAATAGAAAGATGAAGGTAATGGAACCGAAATCGAAAGGAAGACCGAAGTTGTTGGTAAAATAAATATCGAAAGCTGAAGCTAACTTAGGAATGTACTGTATAACGCCAAACTGTATAAAACCTAATATACCACAACCCGCTAAGAAAGCCAGTATAGCACCCTTGGTAGTAACATTATAACGGCGGTAATACCATATCATAATAATAGGTGGTATACACAATAAATTAAGCAAGTGAATACCTAACGATATACCTATAAGGTAGGCTATAAGCACCATCCAGCGGTCGGCATATTTGGTATCAGCTACACGCTCCCAACGCAGTACTGCCCAAAAAGTCATGGCAGTGAATAGAGAAGAGGTGGCATATACCTCGGCCTCAACAGCCGAAAACCAGAAAGTATCGGAAAAAGTGTAAGCTAAACCACCTATAAGACCTGCACCCATAATAAGCAGGGTTTGCTGGTCGGTAGGCTGACTGTCTTTAGCTACTAATATTTTATAGCTGAAATGGGTGATGGTCCAGAAGAGGAATACTATAGTAAGCGCGCTAACAATGGCCGACATGGCATTGATAAATAGTGCCACACTCTCTTGGTTAGGAGCAAAGATGGCGAAGATGCGCTGCATCATCATAAAAAAGGGAGCGCCCGGGGAGTGCCCTACCTCTAGTTTGGCGGCGCACGATAAAAACTCGCCACAATCCCAAAAGCTAGCCGTTGGCTCCATAGTTTTCAGGTAAACGATACAGGCAATAAGACCGGTAAACCACCCGGTCAAATTATTGATCTTGTTGTACTTCATATAAGGTAAATGTATATTCTATTTATATAACCACGCAAAATACTATTTTCTATGCAAGGGAGTGCAAGAAGTAAATAGGTATGCGCCACATCAAAAATATTTAATCTGGGTGCATGGTGCGTTAAAGCAGACCGAATTAATGTTAAAAAAGGTTAACCTAATACTATATAGTCCTTCAAGGCGTTTACATTTGTAAATATTCTATACTTGTTATTATGCAGCATAAAAAGCTACAGTGGATAAAAGCCTTAATGATATGCAGCCAACTGTTACTAATAGTATTTTCGGTAATGTGGCTAAAAAGCGAATACAGTAACCAGCGTGAAGACCTTAAAAAGGATTTGAACCGCTTGTTTACCAATATGCAGCACTCCATATCAGACTCCCTATTGCTACAAGATATGGAAGGCCAAGGCGGACCTGTAGTGAAGAAGGGCTCCATTAACTCTTACAGGCCTGATACTCTGGTACCGGTAAGCCTATCTCCCGGCAGTGTGCACAAGCTACTATCTAAAAATATAGGCCCTACAGATGCTCAAAGGCTATTTACTATGGATACTATAGCCTTTAACGAGCTTTTTTGTAAAGAAATGCACGCTAATGGATGGAATTTTCAGTCGGAATGGGTGAATGTGAGCGACAGCGACAAGGATAAAAAAAGCATATTTCTTAAAAGCGAGTTTTTTGTAAAGGATAAAGGTGTGGTTATTAAAGCCTATGATGGCTACCTAGCCGGAAAAATGGTGCCTCAAGCCCTATTTGTAATTATACTACTTACAGTAACGGCTATGGCATTTAGAATGGCTTATAACGGATATGCCAGCCAGGTAAAGCTAGTGCAGCTAAAAGATGACTTCATTAGCAATATGACGCATGAGCTAAAAACACCTATAGCCACAGTAAAAGTAGCCCTGGAAGCACTACAACACTTTAATGTAATAGAACAGCCCGAACTGAGCAGAGAATATTTAGGTATGGCGGGGGCAGAAATGAATAGGCTAGAGCTACTAGCTACCCGTGTGCTAAACACCACCATGCTAGAGCAGGGCAAAATATATCTGCAAAAAGAACGCTGCAATCTAAAAAGTCTGGTGGAGGATGCCGTAGCTAGCATGCGTATAAAATGCGACCAGTATGATGCTAAAGTAGCGATAGCTACAAGAGGCGAATACTTTGATATAGCTGCCGACAAACTGCACCTGCAAGGCGTAATAGTAAACCTGATAGACAATAGTATAAAATATGCCGGAGGGCCAGCCCACATAACCATAAGCTTAGAGGAGGCACAAGGTAAAATACAGCTAACCGTAAAAGATAACGGCCCGGGCATTCCGGCTGAGTATACCGAAAAGGTATTTGATAAATTTTTTAGAGTGCCTACCGGCAACCGACACAATACCAAGGGCTATGGGCTAGGCCTTAGCTATGCAGCCCAAGTAATGCGCCAGCATAACGGACAAATAGCTGTGCAAAATCTAAGCGAAGGTGGCTGCATGTTTACCCTTAGCTTTTAATCTAATGTACCTATGAAAAAGAAGATATTATATATTGAAGACGAACCACACCTATCTAGGATAGTGAAAGATACGCTAACCTTTAAGGGTTATGAAGTGCTGCATAAAAAAGACGGCACCAAGATACTGGATACAATAACCAGCTTTGCCCCCGATATATGCCTGCTAGATGTAATGCTGCCGCATATAGATGGATTTACTATAGCCAACCACATACATAATATAAATGCCAGACTGCCTATAATATTCTTAACTGCCAAAACGCATACCGATGATTTGGTAAAGGGTTTTTCGTCGGGGGGTACAGACTACCTGAAAAAACCTTTCAGCATGGAAGAGCTTATAGTGCGCATAGAAAACCAGCTAAAGCTGATAGACAGAGATAGCCCTGTGGCCAAAACTCTGCCTGAAGAGGTGGTGCTGAACAACCATACTTTTTACCCGGGGAAATATGAACTGCATACTCCCGGTGGTGTAGTAAAACTATCTAACAGAGAAAGCCAGATACTGGTAATGCTGTGCAACCATACCAATACTACCCTAGACCGTAGGCAACTGCTACAAACGGTGTGGGGCGATGATTCTTTCTTTAATAGCCGCAACCTAGACGTATATATAAGAAAAATAAGAAATTACTTTGAGCCGGGCAGCGGGGTAGAAATCATTACCCTAAAAGGCCAAGGCTACCATTTTTCGGTGAGTTGAGGGAGGTGCTGCTTATTCTTTTATTGGGTGTGAATGATAGTTCACACCCAATTTTTTTTACCAACTAGAATATCTTCCAGCAATTTCTTTTTTATTCAATAACGCAACAATGTTGCAATAAAGAAAATTATTGTAATATTGCAACATTGTTGCGTTAATAAAGAGCCGTATTACGATAAAAAAGAAATGCTATGTCTATAATTAAAAAACTACCGGTAACAGTATTAAGTGGATTTTTAGGTGCAGGAAAAACCACTCTATTAAACCATGTATTGCATAATAAAGAAGGGCTTAAAGTAGCTGTAATAGTAAACGACATGAGCGAAGTAAATATAGATGCTCAGCTGGTAGAAAATGAACACACCTTATCGCGTACTGAAGAGAAACTAGTAGAAATGAGCAACGGCTGTATCTGCTGTACGCTAAGAGAAGATTTAATGATAGCAGTGGAAAAACTAGCCAAAGAAAACAGATTTGACTACCTACTTATTGAAAGTACTGGCATAGGTGAGCCTATACCGGTAGCCCAAACCTTTACTTATGTTGATGATGCTAATAACATTGATTTATCAGCCTTTAGCTATATAGATACCATGGTAACAGTGGTAGATTGTTTTAACTTCTTTAAAGACTTTGGAACAAATGAATTATTGCAAGATAGAAAGCTAACAGACATTGAGGGAGATGTAAGAACGATAGTTAACTTACTTACCGACCAAGTAGAATTTGCTAATGTAATAGTATTAAACAAAACAGACCTTGTAGATACTAAAACATTGGGACTACTGCAAGCTGCTATACGTAAGCTCAATCCAGGTGCAAAAATTATTAGTACATCTTTTGGTAAAGTGCCTCTAGCAGATATACTTCATACCAAGCTATTTAACTTTGAAGAGGCACAAGAATCTGCAGGCTGGCAAAAAGAATTAATGGCTGAAAGCCATACACCTGAAACTGAAGAATATGGCATCAGTTCTTTTGTATTCAGAGACCATAGACCGTTTCATCCAGAGCGTTTTTGGTATTACCTCAATCATCAGTATCCATCGGGGGTAATAAGAGCTAAGGGCTTGTTTTGGCTAGCATCTCGTCCCAAAGAAGCTATTAACTTTTCTCAGGCTGGTGGTTCATCAAGAATTGAGCTTGCTGGGGTATGGTGGTGCAGCATGCCTTATGCCGAACGAATAAAATATGCGTCTTTTATAAATAATAAAGACTATATAGAAAGCAGATGGAGCAAGCAATGGGGGGATAGAATGAATGAGCTAGTGTTTATAGGGCAGGACATCAATAAAGAAATAATGACACAAGAACTAGAAAATTGTCTGCTGCAAGATCATGAAATAGAACAGTTTAAAAATAACAACTCAATAGTTGACCCATTTCCTAAAGATATCTAGTAAGATAAAAATAGCTAGTCAACAAAAACTCAACATGAAGACAGAAGCAATACATGACGTAATAATAATAGG
>CAYWUY010000074.1:0-4071 GCA_964461535.1 uncultured Flavipsychrobacter sp. | reverse complement strand
AAAGGCCAAGGCTATCATTTTTCGGTGAGTTGAGGAATATTTTTTGCTTATTGCGGGTGTTAGTAAATGTAACACCCGCAATTTTATTATTGCAACATTGTTGCGTTTGCAAAAATAATTGTAATATTGCAACTGTGTTGCGATATTGATTGTGCAATTAAGTTAAGTGGTTCGAGAAAAAGCAACATAAAGCATAAAATAAAACATGATTATGGAGCTAACATATGATGTAATAATAATAGGCGGAAGCTATGCAGGTCTATCTGCAGCTATGGCCTTAGGTAGAGCCATAAGAAGGGTACTAATAATTGATAGTGGCCTACCCTGCAACCGATATACACCACACTCGCATAACTTTCTTACACAAGATGGAGAAACGCCTAATGCTATTGCTGATAAAGCCTTAGCGCAAGTATTGCGATATGATACCGTTAGCATTATACATGATGTAGCTATAAGTGCTTATATTGATAATAATACCATTACTGTAAATACATCTTCGGGCAAAGTATATCAATCTAATAAGCTGATACTGGCTACCGGCATTAAAGATATTTTTCCGGATATTATGGGTTTTAGTGAGTGTTGGGGTAAAACAGTTATTCACTGCCCCTACTGCCACGGGTATGAAGTAAAGAATAAACGTACCGGAATTATAGCTAATGATTCCATGGCTTTGCACTATGCACAACTAATACTGAACTGGACTAAAAACCTAATATTATTTACTAATGGTAAGAGTATTATACCTGAAAATGATAGCGCTATTCTAAAGCAAAGAGGCATAGCTGTAATAGAAAAAGAAATAGCATCGGTAATACATAATAATGGGGCTTTAGAAGCCGTAGAATTTAAAGATGCATCTACCCACAAGCTAGACGCATTATATACCAAGCCTCAGTTTCAGCAGAGCTGCCCTATACCTGAATTGCTAGGTTGTGACTTTACTGAGCAGGGACATCTTGTGGTAGATCAGTTTCAGAAAACTAGTATAAAAGGCGTATTTGCTTGTGGCGATAATAGTAACATGATGCGCTCTGTAGCAATGGCTGTTGCTACTGGAAATATGGCAGGAGCTATGGCTAATAAAGAACTAATAGATGAAGCAATTATTTAGTTAGAGTGCTCCTAATCCCCATTCAGCTTAACAATGTCGGGGGCGGTAACGTAGTTGCTGCTGTAGCGGAAACGTACATTGGTAGATAGTATTACTTTAAAGCCCTTCATATTATCAGGAGCTATAGGGAAATAATAGGCGCGAGCTTCTATGGTTTCGAATATCAGGTTTTCGTTGCGGGCACGCACCCCACCGCCAAAGCTACTGTAGATAACGGCGCTCTTAAAGTTTTTATTGGCTTGGGTAAGCATAGATACATCAGCAAAAGGGAAAGGCGCAAAGCTGAAACCTGCTATCTTGCCCGGCAAAAAGAAAGAAGTCTCTAGCTGCAAGGTAAAACGGCCTGCACCATAGGCACTGTCAGAAATAAATCCGCGCGGACCATAATTATTAGCTATGTCTAGCCACTCGGTAGTAGTTCGGTTCCACTGGTGTGCCAGGCTAACGGCCGCATACTGGCGAATACGTACATTTTTATGCTTAAACACCGGACTGTAGGCAGACATGCCCACCATAATAGCAGCATCTTGCAAACCTCCGTTATGTAAAAAACCACCCGCACGACCATACAACTGCATAAAACAACCATACGGACCCACTGTGTAGTTAGATATATTGGTGCCAAGGTATACCCGCTCTAGCGATAGCTGCTTATGCCAGCCACCGGTTACTGATATGTTGTAGCCATTAGGAATATCTTCGGTAGTACCAAAACCGTACAGATAATGGGTTTTATAATAGTCTTGTCTAAAGAAGGTAAACTGCCCTAGTATGGCCTGGGAGCTGTTATATATAGGATTATAATTCTTACCTATCATATCGGGCACCTCGGTAAAATTGCGATTGTAGTAGCGTAGTGCCAGAAAGCGTCTATCGCGTATACCATTATTGGTAGCAGTTAGTTTTTTTATACCCAGGTTGTAGCCCGACCATACATCGAACAATGTGTAGTGGTAGTTAAAAAATTTGCTACCCTCTCTATTGTATCGGTTAAACGATTCGTTATTACTTATAGTAAGCCCTCCGGCAAAATGTGAATAGGGCGATATTAGCTTACGATTGAAACTTAATGTTGTATTAGTTTCTTCTTGGTGGGTATAAGGGTTAATGCTCATAGTGCTGTGCGACAACGTAGCATCTATAAAGCTACCCATAAGGTTGTTTTTACGATACAGTATGCCATAACCCCAGTTTTCATTGCGGTTATGGTCGTAAAGGGTATTTAACTCTAGTCGCTGACCCATGCCTCCCAAGTTGGTCTCATACAGGTTGGTAGTTATATGGTTAGTGCCTTCTGAAGCTGCCCCGCCTGCTATACTGAATAAATCGCGGGTAACTACTAGTATATCTACAGAATCGTTAGTGCCCAGTATGGGCATTACAAAAATGCGGGCATCGTGTATAAAATCTAGGGTACGCAGGTGACGCTCATTGTCAGACAGCTTATAGGCATTGATAGGAGCATTTTCTTTAAAAAACAGATTATGACGTACCACCCATGCCTTGGTGGTGGTGTGCATTTGCTTACCCAGATTGGCCTCCCAAGAATTATCTCTGCGGTCGGGGTCTTCTATAGATTGGTCGAAGTTGAGGGTTACTACATCTATCTTGCGAATGATGCGCCCATCATAATTCATAAATGCATCTTCACTCTTACTTTCTACACTGGCAGCCATAGCGCATGGCGGCTGACGTTTTACTGAATTTACGGCTTGATTAACCCAGTTTTTTATAACTATATTAGAGTTAGCATTATTAGTTGTGGTAGTAAGCGAGTCGGGTACAAAGCTATCTTGACCGTGTGCACAAGTGGCACCGGTGAGTACTCCCATAAAAAGTAGCAGCTTATATGTATAGCCCGCAGACATGATGATTAAAAAACGCTCTCCCTCTTAGTTCTAGTATAGGTTTATAGTTATAGATAACCCAATATATATGAGCACCACACGTAAAATACAAAAACTTAAGCTTATAACGCTAAAATATGCCGTGAAGGCATACATAATTAAGATTTTTTTAATGGTTTGGGAGGTAGAGAAGTACAATAGAACATCTTTATTGCTAAACATTTCATTAAAACATTACTAAAAGCATAGTTGTATTTCTTAAAGAGTTTTATATATTTACCATAACCTAATTAATAACATCTATGTATACGTACACTTCGCCCTGAATAAGTAAAAATCCTAATGGGAATTATCAAGGGTCTACTCAATTTCAAAACAATTTACCGGCAGTTAGCGGTATTGAAACCTTAAATGTAGGCGGACAAGGGGTAGTTAATTGCCGTGTGGTAGGATATATACACCCGGGTGTACCAGACTATGCCAACTATGCTACTAATGATATATCAGGCGACACTAATATTGTTGGTTTTGAAAATGCTACAAGCTTTAATATGCAGTACCAAGGGGGCTATGGCGTAGTAAATGTGGGCATAAATGGTAACTGGGCCGGTAGTAACTTTAACGGAGATGCCTATACACTTGCCATTCCTCAGGGCCTTACAGTGGTGGGCTTAGCGGTATCTTATCAAGATGGATATGGAATAATTGATATGTGCGTTATCTGCACTTCTGAAACAGATATGGGCAATATCAACTGGAGCATATCAAAGAACAATGTGTCGCTAGCAGATACTGAAGCTATTACAGGATTATAATATATTCATAGAAAACTATAACTACTATTAGGCTATAGGCTATACAAATAAGCAGAATCAAATCTGCTTATTTGTACCAAAATGTACCAAATAAGAAAATTTTAAGGTAAAAGACTGCTTATTTTTACCCGCATGCTGCCTACCATAACACTCAGAAATAGTTAAGAAAAACCGGATTACACACTACTGAAAATATACCCGAAAAATTACTAAAATGGGTATTGCAGGGTATAAAAAGTGCCAAAACAGGGTATAAAAGGTATAATTATACCTAAAAATACCTAGAAAAGTG
>CAYWUY010000073.1:0-12530 GCA_964461535.1 uncultured Flavipsychrobacter sp. | reverse complement strand
CTAGTTTTTATACGTTAGTATTAAAGAATAACGATACCGTCTGGGGAGGCAATATTTATCATAAACTGTATAAATCAACAGATACAATAATTGCCGAATCTGAACTTTGTGGTGGTTTGAGGGAAGATACAGTTTCTGAAAGGGTATATTATTATAATTTAACAACCGGGCAAGAACGTTTGCTCTACGATTTTTCCCTTGCTGTAGGCGATACAGTTACAGATTCTATATTTAGCTCGTCTATAATTGTGGTAGATTCTGTTGATAGTATTAATATTTCAGGAGTATTTCATAAGCGTATTAAATTTGCTATGGTTACCGGAGGGTACTACCATATTAACTATTGTTACTGGGTAGAAGGGATAGGCAATGCTAAGGCCGGTAGCTTACTTAATCAGGGATTTGTAATACCTACATGCGACTGTGGGGATAATACAATTTGTCAGTCGGTAGATGGAGCATGGGCTTATCAAAATGATGTGTATGCTAGTTTAGGTTGCAAAGACATCCTAGGTGTAAGTAATATGGCTAGTGAGAAACTTATTAATGTTTATCCTAATCCTGCGAGTGGTGTTTTAAATATTCAGTTTGGCAGTTATGCCACTAGTCGTTTAGAGATATATGATGCTTCGGGAGTATTGCAATATTTAAAGGATATATCGGGAGAGGAGTCTATTTCAATAGATATATCATCAATACCGTCTTCCATCTTATTTTACAGGATTATAAGTAATGCTGAGGTTCTTACCGGTAGTATTTTGTTGCAGCATTAGGGGCTAATATTTGGGCATTTAATTTTTTTTATGTTAGTTAGCCATAAATTAAAGTATAATGTTCACCCATAAAATAAAATTGCTGTTGTTATTTGCCTTTCTAGTATTACTGGAGTATACAGCATATTACTTAATAGCCAAGCTTACAAGGAAAAAATATCTTGAAGCTATTAAGCATAGGGTGCCATTATCTTATGTGATGTTTAAAGTATATGATAAGTCGTTTTTAAATAATCTGCCAACGAAGCGTGGTAAAGAATTTTACAGATTTTATAATAAATTGACCATTGTATTCAATATTTTAATTGCGCTTACTTTAATTGCATTCTTTTATGTTTCTGCTTATGTAAAAGAAATTTCTTAATAGGAATTGTTCTATTGGTATAATCAATAGATGCAGTCACACCTAGTTGGTAACTTCATGTTGTTTAGTAGATTTTATAAAATAGCTAACATTCTGTTTTATAATTTCATAATCATACAATTATTATTGCTTAATAACATGAATAAAGTAATCTCATCATCGTTTTTAGTTACCACCTTGTTGATGGTTTTGTCGGGTAAAATTGTTGGCCCGTCTAATGCAAGTGAGTTGTTTTGGGTGTTTTATGCAGTTTTCTTTTTAGTCACTCTTATTCTCTGTAATGTATTTACACAGAATAAAGTTCAGGTTTTAATATTCATGCTTACAGCCCAAGTAACATTGTTTGCCGGTTCTGTTGTAGTACAGGGCTTATATACTTTTGCGTTACCACTAATGGTTGTGAATATGTTAGGTGTTGTTTTAGGATTTTTATATTCTAAGTATAGTCATAACTTTTTTAGGGTAGCAGTAATTTTTGGATCACTTATAATGTGCTCATGGTATGTAAGTGGTGGTGGCGCAATAGTAGTTGGTAACTTTCTATCTACCTTAACTACGGTTAGCAAATAATTTTAAGTCTATTTATTTTACAGCAGGCAATTTGCCTGCTTTTTTAATATATAATATTTTGCATGGTGGAAACTGCAATTTTTCATAATAAAAAAATGTGCGATGGTGTAGGGCATAAGGCTATACTTGATACTCTTCATGTGCTTAATGGAAAGTGGAAAATACCAATAATAGGTACATTGACATTTAATGGTAAAGTGCGCTTTAATGAGTTGCTAAAGCAAATAGATGGTATAGGTGCTAAAATGCTATCTAAAGAACTGAAAGAATTGGAATTAAACGAATTAGTAGCAAGAATAGTAGCTGAAGATTCTCCGGCTAATGTGTATTATGAATTAACAGATTATGGTAAAACACTACATCCGTTAATTCACGAAATGTCTATGTGGGGCCAGCGTCATAGAGAGCGCATTATGAAGAAAAAAGACAGTTAGTTCTTTTTACTTTTACTCAGCATTTCTTGATAACAAGCTATCCACTGTTGTGCATTCTGTTTTGCAGCAAGTTGCCCAATTAAATCATAAGGTATGTGTTCTGTTTTTTTGAATCGAATGCAACTTTTGCCCATATCTAGTTTAGCCTTGGTGTGTTTAGGATATTCTGCTGTAAACCAATCCATAAGTTCTTGACTAGCATATAGCCCCATATGATATACTGCTATGTGGCTTTTTTGAGATGCAATATTCATATATGGTAATGGCAGTTTAGGATCGCAGTGGTAACCTGACGGGAAAATAGAATGTGGTACAACATATCCTATCATGCCATAAGAAAGTTCTTCTTTATAGTTACTATCTATATGCTTCCTTACTGATTCCATCAGTTTAGTTACTGCTTCTTTTCTATCGTCTGCTAGGTTGTTTATATATTCTTCTATGCTGGCAACTTTATTACTCATTGTGGATATTTTAGTAAATATAATGAAACATGAATTATTTACTATAAACAAAAACGGGACTCTAATTATAGAATCCCGTTTTTGGAATAAAACCATTGTATTAGTTTTTGTTGAAACGACTTGTATTTATAAGTTCGTTGTTTAGGTTGTATACTTTAATAATATAAATTCCATTTGTAAGATTACTTACGTTTATACTATTAGTATTATTAGAGCTTAATACTTGCTTACCATCAACACTATAAATGCTAACATTTACTGCTTCATTTGAGTTTATGTTAATTACATCATGTGCAGGATTAGGGTAGATGTTGATAGTGTTTTTGCTAGTAGTATTGATGCTATTAGCTTGACGATTATTACCATTGCCATTATTTACTTTAACAGTAATTGTGCCTTCTACATATTCATTATCACATACGCTTGTGCTAATGCCATCAAGTACATATGTTTGAGATGCCGCCAATGCACCAGTGTTTAGATAGTATTCGCCATTTGCACCAAGTACAATTGTTTGTAATGAACCACCGTTTACAGTAAATGCTATAGTAGCACCAGGGTTACCATAAAAACGAATTGTTGTACTATCTCCAACATTTAAAATAGAATCACCTACTATGCTCATGCTAACAAAACAACTAGGGGCAAATGTAACACCACGGAAACTAGTGCCGGCAGGCGATGTAGCTAAGTTGTAGTATACAGCCGTAGCATTACTGTCAACAATTTTAATAAGTGTATCTGGAGTAGTAGCAGAACCACTAGCTGTAGTAGCATATACTATATATGGTAGTTTGCTATAGTCTACTGCTACTGAACGTGCACCTGCGTTAGCCGCTAGTCTGTATGCCATTGTCCAGCTGCTGCCAGATAATACCCATTTTTGTATACCTTTTGTAGTAGTAGAAGCATCGTCTGCTATGTAGGCAGTTTGACCATCTGGACTTATAGAAAAACCATATGGGCTAGTAGAAGAACCTGTAGCTATTAGCTGAGTAGCTGTAGTACTAGTAGTAGGGATACCTGTGCCTACAGCATAGATGCCGGCTCCTAGACCTGTGCCTGTAGCAGTAGAGTAGTATAGTTGACCATTGAATATGTTAACAACGCGAGTATTGGTAGTAGTAGAACATAGCTGGCTAGATACTGAACCTCCTAAGAATTGAATACCTGCTGTTACTGCATTAGATGAGTTGCCGGTTGCAAAATAGTTACTACCACTTGCTGTAGCACTGCGTATATTACTTCCTTGGAAAGCAAGAGAATCTGATACACTTGCTGCTAATACAGGTGATCCGAAAAGGCTAATTGAATAGATAGCTCTGTTGATGCCGCTAGCAGTAGAAATATTAGATGTAGGAATGCTAGCGTCATAGCCCGGTACTATTAAGTGTGTACGTTCTGCATCAAGTGTCATTTGACCTTCAGATGTTGCAGCACCACTACATACAAGGCGACCTGTGCCGCTAGTAGGGAATACATTAAGAGATACAGGACTAGTTTGGTTAGGAGTGTTGTTGTCATACTGTACTAATGTAATACCAGTAGCGCTGTTAGATGTGCCATCGGCTCTAAACACAACTAGGTTGCCTGCTGTAAAGCTGAAAATAACATCTACAGTGGCACTAGAACCGCTTATTGGAGAAACGCAGCCAGCAGCCGATGTTACTGATACTACACTGTATACTGAAGTAACAGAAGGAGATACTACTAAACTAGCTGCGCCTGTTGCATCAAGTGCAATAGTGTAGCTACCAGAACCATTAATATTGTAAGTGACTGTTGCTAGTGGATCTCCGCTAAAGGTAAGCGTTGTAGATGTTCCACCAACTATTGTAGCGCTGCCAAATATAGCAGCGGTAGGCAATGTGTTAACTGAAATTTCTAAATCTGTGGTTGTATCAGATAAGCCAGAGAAAGAACAAGTAGTAACTGCTTGATAGTATATGTTTGATGATATAGTACCAGAAACATATGTAGTATTAGTAGCACCTGCTACTTCTGTAAATGTGCCGGCACTACCAGTACTTGACTCAAGCCATTGATAAGTGATACCAGGAGCAGCACTTGATGGAGTTAGTGTAAGCGTTGTAGTTCCACTACCGCAGATTACTGAAGTGCTAGCTGCGATGCTACCTGCGCCCGGATTGCCACTGCAGTTTGCTCCTGATACGGTAAATAGGGCACTTGTGCCGCTTGTAAGACAGTCGCCAGATACTGCTGTGGCTGTAATTGTAGCTCCAGCGCCACTACCAGATAAAGTAATGCCACTTACAGTAGTTGTATTACTGCCTGATGCAATGTTTCCAGAAGTAACACCGCCTATAGTTCCTGCTGCACCATTGGTGCTAAGTACAAACGCACTAGTACCTGCTACGTTAGATAATGCACCTGTAGTATCTAAAGCAACCACATCTACACTAAATGCGCTACCAGTACTTGGGCTTGCAGGAGATATTGTTGTAACTGCGTAATGTACAGGAGCAACTGATGTATTTCCGTATACCACTAGGTCATTTCCTGTAACACGATTGTAAACATACCAAGTTCCTGCTGCTCCACTAGCACCCCAGTTTACTATTCTAAAAGTAATAGTTTTACAGTCTGCTACATTATGTAATGCTGCAATAGCTGATAGATTAATAGTAGGTAGTAATGCTCCACTACTTGAAGAAGAAGAGTAGTTTAAACTGCCTCCGGGTACATCAACGTAAGTTGTTCCATCTAATGAGTATTGTAGTTGTCCGTTAGTAGCACCAGTAGACGATCTTCTGTAATTTAATACCAAACTATCTACTGATAATTTGTAGCCTCTTTTTGCAGATACAGTAAATGTTGCAAAACGATTTGCAGTTATAGCAGCAGCTTGCGTGGTGCTTATCCAGTTTGCTCCACCCCATGCATTTGCAGCTGCAGTGCCGGTTGTTGTTACACCAGTTCCTCTTGTAAGGCCGCCCACTTCAACATTCGTACCTGCAGTAGTAGCTGTAAGTGGAGATGTGCCATAACCACTTAAACCATTTACATCCCATCCTGCAATTACTTGTCCGTTTGAGTAGCCGGCTTGTAGCACTAATGCTAGTAAGCCTAGCATTTTTAATGATTTTGGAAATCTGAATTTTCCTGTGTTTTTCAGTTTCATAAATTGGTTTTTTATGTGAGCCCCAAAAATGAATACTGTGCGTTAAGTTTGCTTGTTATTTTATATTAAATCATTAATAGTAAATTGTTTGCATCTAAAAATGTTATTTATTTATTACTGATTAATGAGTGAGTGTTGATTATTATAAGGTTTTGTATGTTGTTATATTTTATGTGACTAGTTGGCATAGAATGTGTAGATAAACAATTTACAATCATAGATTTCTACATTTTTTATTTTTCAATTGCTTATGTATTTGTTAATACAATTATGGATAAGCTATTTAGTTTGTTTTTAGGAATTTGTTATATCTATGGTTGAATTAATTACTTTCAGTTAATAGTATTCTGTGTACAGTATCTTGTAGCCTGATTTAATAGCATAATTAGCTATAAGAATACACAGCACTTAATAGCTGCATTTTAGAGTTATTATAGCTATACTAAGTAGAATATGGAATTGCTTAGCAGATTCTCTCTGCTAAGGTTTAGTAATGAATAAGATATGATTTATGATAACTGTATTAATTGTACAGCTATGAGTTCATGTACTTTTAAAAAAGTAATTACCAGATTACAGAAATATTTCGTTGTTGTAAGATTGTTCTATTTGTAATAGCATTTCTTCTGATGCACCACTAAGCAGTGCTAATTCATTTAGAGAGATATCATTATTTACTAGGTTGTTGAAATTGCTATTTTTTAAGATGATACTTTCAAGTTGATTTTTATCTAGTTTCTTTACTTCCTGTATCACTTCAAAAAGACATTCCACTTCAGATGCATTTAGCAGATTACTGCTATTGGGTTTAAGTGTTTTAATTTTATTTTCATTGGTATAGCCAAGAAAGTTTCTGCAGTATATGGCATCACTAGTGTCTAGTCTTATATCGCTAATTTGCTTGTATATCAGATACATTTGCAGTGGTGCAGGTCCATTTTTGAACGCTACATAAAGATCGCCTGAAATTAGTCCTCCATATCTTTTTAGATATCGCAAATCTGCTAGGTAAATAATTTGAAAAATTCTCAGTGGTTCAAGAGAACCACCATGACTATTTAGGATATACAATATTAGGTGTATAGCCTTTTTGATATCGAATTTGAATGACATTTTGTTTTGGTCTGGTGATGGTAAATTGGCGCATAGTGAGAGGAGGTGGCTAGTTATTTGTTAAGTATTTATTGTAAAATTATTTCTCAAAAGCATATTTACAAGGAAAATATGGGTAGTTAACGATAATGTTACTTGCTGAAGTGTAAAATGAAATTTGGGTTAAATAATAGTTATCAAAAATATTTCTTAATCCTAGTAAAGAACTCCTAATTTAGTTCCATATTTAGTAAAAAATGAGAATAGCATTAGTAGGATATGGGAAGATGGGTAAAGCTATTGAGTACATAGCTTTGCAAAGAGGTCATGAGGTGGTATTGAAAATATCTTCAAAAAATTTAGACGAGTTTACCGCTGAGAATTTAAAGGATAAAAATGTTGATGTTGCAATTGAGTTTTCAAAGCCTGATTCAGCGAAAAATAATGCTTTGATTTGTTTAAGTGCAGGTGTTAATGTCATTTGTGGAACTACTGGTTGGAATGCAGATGTAAAAGAAGTTGAAGCCTATGCATTAGCACATGGTTTAGGTTTTTTACAAGCCTCAAATTTTAGTGTTGGCGTTAATATTTTTTTCGAAGTGAACAAAGTATTAGCAGCTATAATGTCAGGTTATCCTGATTATAATGCTTCAGTTGAAGAAACCCATCATACACAAAAGAAAGATGCGCCAAGTGGTACTGCAATAACAATAGCAGAGCAAATACTAGCTGAGATAAGACGTTATAAGGGATGGGAATTAGATGCCACTCCTGGAGGTGAGAGTTTACCCGTTGCAGCATATAGAGTAGAAAATGTTCCGGGTACGCATGTAGTAAAGTATGGTTGTCCAATTGATGAAATAGAGATCAAACACACTGCACACAATAGAGATGGCTTTGCTACTGGTGCAGTATTGGCTGCCGAATTTATCAATGCAAAATCAGGGGTATATAGTATGAAGGATGTATTGTTTAATAGGTAAATCAGAGTTATGAAAAATATTTTATTAGTTGGGATGTTTTGTGCAGTTTTCGCCGCATTGCATTCATGTAAAAGTGGTGAGGCATCTAATATGCCTCAGATGCAGATGTTAAGAGATAGCATTTTTAATACTTATGCTACAGTAGGTGCTATTAAAATGAAAGTTGAAAATGGTTCACACTTACATTTAGTACTAGGAGATGCGAAACTCTATGCTGCAACCACACAAGACCAGCAAAAAGAAGCAGATGATATTGCAAAACTGGCCTTAAGAATATTTGGTAAAGAGTCTTCATTGAGAACAGGGAAACTAATAGTAACTAAAAATGAAAGAAATGAAGATGAACAGCCTAAAGATGGTAAGGAAGTGCCCATGCATTTTGAATAAATATAGAATACACATAGCCTAAATAATAAAACCACTCGATAGGAGTGGTTTTATTATTTACTACCGATAGTACTTACTTTTTTAGGTAGTCATCAAAGTAGTTGGTTATCTTTTGCATTAAATGAACACGGTCTTTACCACGTACATTATGCTCATGACCCGGATAAACGAAATAGTCAATTTGTACACCCTCATCTACACTCTTCTTAATAAGGTTAATGCTGTGCTGCCAAACAACTACAGGGTCTGCTGTGCCGTGTATTAACATTAGTTTGCCATTAAGGTTCTTTACCTTGTCTAGTAAGTTGGCTTTTTTATAGCCATCTGGATTTTCCTGTGGAGTGTCCATGTATCGTTCTGTATACATTACCTCATACATTTTCCAATCTATAACAGGCCCACCGGCTACTCCCACTTTAAACACTCCCGGATGTTTTAGCATTAAGGATGTAGTCATAAAGCCGCCGTAGCTCCATCCATGTACTCCCATTCTTTCCACATCTACATACTTTAGCTTTTTTAGATAGTCTACACCTTTTAGTTGGTCGTCCATTTCTACCTCCCCAAGTTTTCTAAATGTAGCTTGTTCAAAAGCTAGTCCTCTATTCCAGCTGCCACGTCCATCCATTGTAAATACTATATAGCCGCGTTGCGCCATGTATTCATACCACAAGTTGCCGCTTTCAGGGAAAGAGTTGTGTAGCAACTGTACGTTAGGGCCATTATATAAATATACAATTACCGGATACTTTTTAGTGCTATCGAAGTTGGTAGGTAATATTAGTTTCCCATTTAGTGTAGTTACGCCATCAGCAGCTTTTATAGTAATATTTCTTACTTCAGGTCTTTCGTAATCCGCAAGAGGATTTGTAGCTTTTAATATTTCCCAGTTTTTATTTTCTGTTGTGCTTCTTACAAATATGTTTTTGGGTATACCTGCGCCATTATAGTTGTCTAATATGTATTTGCCATTGTCGCTACATGTTATTGTGTGCATTCCTGCTTCTTCATCTATTCTTGTTAGTTTGCCATTTTCTAGAGATACAGTGTACGCATGTTTTTCAAGAGGCGACTCTTTTGAGGCTGTGATAACTATTGTGTTATTAGAACGATTAAATCCTATTAGTTCATTTACAACCCAGCTACCCTTAGTTAGTTGTTTTACTTCTTTACCGTCAGTATTGTATAAGTATAAGTGTTGGTATCCATCTTTCTCGCTCCACCAAATAAACTCAGTGTTTGAATTAGGTAAGAACGCTAGTGGGTGAGTGGGGTGTACATATTTATCATTGTGTTCTTCAAACAACGTTTTTACTTTCTCTCCAGTTTTAGCATTGTACTGGTTTAAAAGTAGATGGTTTTGCTCTCTACTAAGAATACCTACGTATATATACTTTTCGTCAGGACTCCATGTAACACAAGTAAGATAGTGGTCTTTATGTTTTTCCCCTGTTTTTAGTTTTACCGCCTTGCCGGTGGTTGGGTCATATACTTGTATAGTTACTTCGTGAGATGCATCACCTGCCATAGGATACTTAATCATATTTACATCTGCCGGACTAGCATTCCAATCTACGATAGGGTAGTCCTTTACCATAGTTTGGTCCATTCTATAGTAGGCTATATAAGTTCCTTTAGGTGAGAAAAATATACCCCTATCAATACCGAACTCATCTCTATGCACCGGCTTGCCAAAGATGATATTTTTATTATCCTCGTTGCTTATGTTGATCTTTCCGAAGCTTTTGTCCCACATCCATAAGTTGTTATCCACGGTGTAGCCCACACGCATAGACTTGTCTACGGTTATGTTGTCTGCATTCTCGGGTAGTTCTAATAATGTACTCCATGTCCATTTGCCTTCAGCTAATGTGCCTAGTAGTATTTTTTTCTCATTCTGAAACCATGCATGATCTTTGTCAATCCATTTAATAGCAGGCATGCCATTAACTTTCTCTCCTTGTGGTAAGGAACCTAATTCTATATAGTTTATACTTTCGCCTTTATCGCTTGAATATGTGATACATTTCCATAAATCTTTTCCTTCTTTTTTGTCGGCATACCATAGGGTGTTGGTGCCTGGCTGCCACGTAGGATTTTTTATTCCTTTAGGTGCAAGTGTGGTAGCCATCCCATTGGTAGCTTCTGCAATGGTGAATTGCTTTTTCTGTGCCCATATATTTGTGCTATTAAGGCTTAGTAAACAGAAAAGGCCTAGTTTAATGATATTATTTCTTTTTGTCATTTTGTTGGCAATTGCACAACAAACATACTCACATAGTATCTATTATTAAAATCTAGGCATAATTATCCCTTTAAAGAGGGGATATCATTATTAGTTATAAATGTGTTTTATTGGAGAGTTAGGTTGTGTGATTGGGAGATATAAATAGAATGTAGTCCCTTTGCCCTCAACAGACATAGCCTGTATGTGACCATTGTGAAAGTCAATTATTTTTTTACATATTGCCAGTCCTATACCTGTGCCTTCATACTCTGATGTGCTATGTAGCCTTTGGAATAATAGGAATATTTTATCTTGATATTCTTCATTAAAACCTATCCCATTATCTGCTATTTTAATGATGCAAAAGGTATTTGGTTCTTTGCTGTCACTTACGTTGCTGTATATACTTTGCAATTCGTTTTTAATACTTGTTACAGTGTGCACATTAGTAAATTCGCAGCTTATAGAGATTTTTGCTATCTCGTCTTTCTTTTGAAATTTTATAGCATTTGATATGAGATTTTGAAAAAGTTGTGCCATTTGCCCCGGTATGCATTCTATTGCTGGAAGAGGGTCTACATTTATAATTGCTTTTGAAATACTAATATTGACCTCCATATCGCTGAGCACATCTTTTATTACATCATTTAGTGGTGTCTTTATAAATTGATACTGATTTACTGTTAGCTTTGAAAAATCAAGAATGTCCTGAATTAATTGCTGCATCCTATTGGCAGAGGAAGTGATTTTATCTAGGTAAATAGTAGATTTCTCTGATAGTGTGGCACCGGCCTCTTTTTCTAGCATAGTGCCAAAAGTGATTATTTTTCTCAAGGGTTCGCGTAAATCGTGCGATGCAATGGATGCAAATTTTTGCAATTCTTCATTAGAGGCTTCCAGCTTTTGAGTTTTAATTATTAACTCTTGTTCTGTATTCACTTGTTCTGTAACATCCTGCGCCGTTCCAATTAGTTTTGAAACATTACCCTCTTGGTCTAATACTACTTCGCCACGCCCCAATATTGTGCGAATACTGCCATCGGGTAATATTATTCTATGATAAAATGTAGGGAACTTTTTATATATGAGTGCGTTAGTAATATTGTTATGCACTAGTGTTCTGTCGTCAGGGTGTATATGATTTAGATAGGTATCATAATCCATATTTTCAATAGATTCAATTCCGAATAAGCGAAGTGTCATATCAGACCATTCTACTTTGTTACTAGTAACATCCCATAGCCAGTGTCCTAGTTTGGCTATTTCTTGTGCATCCGAAAGTAGTTTGTTGTTTAGTTTAAGTCGTTCTTCTATTTCCTTTCTAGCCTCTATTTCTTTTTCAAATTCATTCGCAGATCTCATTTTAGAAGCATCGGGTAAGATTCTAACCAAATAATATATGGTGCACCAACTGATTATAGCTGCAAACAATTTTAGCAGTGCTTCTAATCTATAAAACGGTGCCCAAAATGAAATGAAATCGAGTAAAAAAATGCTGCCTGTAGCAAGTATAAAAGCTGCAAAGAAAGAATAGATTTTTACAAGTTTAGATGTAGGTCGTTGGTTTATATATTTTAATATAATTATGGGTATAGCAAAAAATGCGCTCCATAGGGCTATATCGCTACATATGTACAACCATCCATGAAAGTTTGTCCAATATCCTGCATACCATTTGGGCGGGAAATAGTCAGTACTAAAAAGATTTCTGATAAAATCTAATACATCGTTGTCTGTATTACACAACATATTGATTTGTATATACATATGCTATATACAAATATAGTTGAACTAAGTGACTAAACTAAATTATAAACTATTAATAGTAGCTCTTATGGCAGTTAAATTTTTCATCAATCCATCCAGTTTGTCAAGATGTAGCATATTTGCACCATCCGATTTTGCTTTAGAAGGATCAGGGTGAGTTTCAATGAATAAACCGTCAGCACCTACAGCTATACCGGCTCTAGCTATGGTTTCAATCATTTTAGGATTACCACCGGTTACTCCACTAGTTTGATTCGGCTGTTGCAATGAATGGGTACAATCTAGAACAACAGGAACGTTTAGGGCTTGCATAGTAGGAATACCTCT
>CAYWUY010000072.1:0-12647 GCA_964461535.1 uncultured Flavipsychrobacter sp. | reverse complement strand
AAAAAACAGGTGATTTGCCGTCACCTGTTTTTTGTATTGTTTATTTTAAAGTTTCATCTAGCCATTTGTAAAACTCTCTCTGCCAAGCTATGGCATTCTGAGGGTGTAATACCCAGTGGTTTTCATTAGGTAAGTATAAGAATTTAGATTTTAAGCCTCTCAGCTTGGCCGCTTGGAAAGCTTCATGTCCTTGCTCAAATGGTACTCTATAATCAGTACCTCCTTGTATAATCATAATAGGGGTGTTCCATTTGTCTACAAAGTTTATTGGGTTGAATTTCTCATAGCTAACAGGCGCCGGAGATTTCCAGTAAGGGCCGCCAATGTCCCAATTGGCAAACCACAATTCTTCTGTAGTGCCATACCAGCTTTTAAGATCAAACAAACCATCATGCGCTATAAATGTTTTAAAGCGATTGTTGTGTATACCAGCAAGCATAAATACACTGTATCCTCCATAGCTAGCGCCCACACAGCCTAGTTTAGATTTGTCTACATATTTTTCTTTGGCCACATCATCTATAGCCGATAAGTAGTCTTGCATAGGCAAGCCACCCCAATCTTTACTTATTTCTTCATTCCATTTTACACCCCAGCCCGGCATACCTCTGCGGTTAGGTGCCACTACTATATAGCCTTGAGCTGCCATTAGTTGAAAGTTCCATCTAAAGCTATAAAACTGAGATAATGCAGATTGCGGACCTCCTTGACAGTATAGAAGAGTAGGGTATTTTTTATTAGGGTCAAAATCTGGTGGATATATTACCCATACACCCATAGTAGCATTGTCGGCAGTAGTAACTTTACGCAGTTCTGTTTTACTCATTTGTATGCTTTGGTACAGCTTATCGTTTTCGTGCGATAGCTGTATCATATCTCCATACTGAGGCTTAACAGCATATACCTCATTAGCATGGTTCATGTCGCATCTGGTAACTATTATTTCATTACCGGCCTGGCCTATAATGCTGTTTATGTCATATTTGCCCTTGGTTATATTGTTTACTGTAGCCTTGTCGCTTTCGCGCTCAGGTACATTTACACTAAATAGTTGTTCAGTTCCTTCTGTTGGTGCTATAAAGTATATTTTAGATTCGTTGTTTGCCCATATAAAACTATTAGCTGTGCCATCCCATTTTGCTGTAATGTTTATTTTTTTCTTTTTATCTACATCCATTACAACTATATCATTCTTGTCGGCCTCGTAGCCATCATGAGCCATGCTCAGCCATGCTAATTTTTTACCGTCTTTGCTGAATTTAGGTTGTAAGTCATAGCCCATCATACCAGTAGTCCAGTTGTCGGTTTTGGCAGTATTTACATCGTAATAGTAAAGGTCTGTATTGGTGCTGGTAGCATAGTCTTTGCCAAACTTCTTTTTGCATACATATACAAACCCTTTGCTGTCAGGATTCCACACCAAGTCCTCTCCGTCACCAAATGGTTTTTGAGGCGCATCATAGGGCTCATCTTCCATTATGTCAATGATTTTTCCGGTTTGCACATTTGCTACAAATATGTGTGAGAACTTGCCATCTTCCCAAGTATCCCAATGTCTATCATTAAGGTCGGTATATATTTGTGCCGTAGTGTTAGGTAGGTCGGTGTATATGTCAGTCCCCATCATTGGTTTTATTAAAACCTCTTTTGAGAAAGCTACATATTTGCCATTTGGCGATACCCATACGTTTTCTGCATTTTGCAGTCCGGTAAAAACTTCTGTCCAAGTGCTACCTTGGTCAGTGCTTTGGTATACTGTATTGTCATAGTAAGAATACCAAGCATTGTCATAACGTTGTGTTACTATTCTGCCTGCATCTGTAGTCCATTCGTTTTTTATACCTTCTGTAGTGTTTATCTTATAATGGTGTACACTGCTTTTTTCTGTTTTCCAATCAATAGATTTAGAAGAGAAAAAAACATATTTACCATCGCTGCTTACGCCTTCGCCAGATACTCTTTTAACACTCCATAGCATTTCAGGTGTCATACGGTCTTGCGCCCACGCAGCACCAGATAAAAGGAGTAGTGTAGCTAATAGTTGTTTTTTCATTTAAAATTTGTTGTTTGATTGTATAGTGTGTAACTATATATCTAAGATAATACTTTATTGTATATAAGCTATTTCCTGTCGCGCTTGTTTTTAGGCTCAAAGTCTATAGTATTGTCCCAGCCGGCACGCACATTAATAGGATCTTTAAATGGATAAATGTATTCTGGTTGTTCCTTTTTTAGTAGGTCGCCTGTATCCCAGATGCCATTTTTATTTTTATCCTCTATTATTTTTACTAGGTATTTGCCAGGCTTTAGCATACTTAGTTGTATAGCTGAGTCGGTAATTGTTTTATGGTAAATGGTGTCTTTGTCTTTTACAACTTCAAATATGTAGGTATCCCCAACATATTTAGACGGTACCATCATTTTTAGTTTGCCGTAATCGTTAGCTTCTTTGGTTTTAAAGTTTAGCTTGCACGGGGTTAATTCTTTTCCGGAGCTGTCTTTGGCGTATCCTTTTGCTAGCAATAAGTGGTAAGTTGTATTTTCTTTCCAGTCGGTTACTAAGGTTATCTTTTTGTTCTTTATATCGCTTTTATAAGCCGCTACTATTGTTGAATCATTACGTTCATATTGAAGAGTTATTTTATTGAAGTTTACAAGAAGGCTGTCGCTGAAGTATAATTCTATATTCTGGGTGATGTCGAAAGTTCTTTTGGTTGGTTGTGTGGTGTCTATATTAAAACTAAGCGCACCTGTTCTTTTGTTTTCTACAGCTCTTGTTCTTGGTTTCGTTTCTGTTGTTGTAATTGTGCTATCGGGTTGTGTACTAATTGCTTTAAACAAACGTAAAGTAGCAATATTGCCACTCATAGTATCTCCACTTGGTAGTATAGTCTCGTTTGTAAATGCTATCATGTCTTCATTAATATCATATATCTTATTGTCATTTACATCCTTAATAGCATATATTGTGAATGCTCTATTGGGTAGCCCCTTTATAGTAAAAGTTCCATCTGCGTTGGTAGTACTATAGTATTTAGGCTTTTGCTTTAAGATAGCACTATCACCCGCACTTTTGTAATAAAGCATTAGGCCTATTTTCCCGGTGTCAGCTAGTCCGGTGGCTGCATTAATCACTTTGCCTTTAAGTTGCAAGGAATCAAAATAGTTTCCGGTAGAAAAGGTGTAGGTATACCTGGGTAGAAGGTTTCCTTCGTGTAAGTCTTTTATGCTATTGCCTAGAGATATTCTATATGTTGTGTTTGCTTCAAGTAGGGTATCGGGTATTTTAATAGTTATTTTCTTGTTGCCCGCTACCGTTGTAAGAGGTACTTCTAATAATGGCGATATTTGTATTTCGTTGCTAGCGTCGTTTACGGTTATATATTCGTTGAAAGATATGTCTAGCTTTTTAGGTCTTATATTAAGTCCGGAATCTGTGGGGGATATTTTGGTTATTTGCGGAGGTATTACATCTTTTTTTCCACCCGTTGGTACGGTTTCTTGTGCGCATCCGCTTAGTATGAAGAGAATTGCAATTGTGTAAAGATGTATGTTTATACGGGATTTCATTGGCAGACAAAAGTAAGTAGTTTTTTAGTGTATGTATATAGTGTATCGATGCCTAGTTCTTAAATCTATTTAAAAGTTTTTTGACTTCTTTTTTGTTTTTTAAAAAGTTGGCTTATCTTTGCGCCCCTGGCAAGTCTTATACGGCCAGCTCCTACTGAATCCCCCAGGACAGGAATGTAGCAAGGGTAGGTGGTCGTAGCGGCGCGATGTAAGTAACTTGCCAGTTTTTTTATTTCCTTCTCATTTATTTTTCTCTTAACATTATCGTTTGGTGGGGCTATATTGCTACCTTTGCAACCAAATAATCAACCAATGAAATTTTTTATAGATACAGCTAATCTAGATCAGATTAGAGAAGCTAATGATTTAGGTATTTTAGATGGTGTTACTACTAACCCTTCTTTAATGGCTAAAGAAAACATCACAGGCCAAGACGCAATTAATAAACACTATTTAACCATATGCGAAATGGTTGATGGTCCTGTTAGTGCTGAGGTGTTGGGTACCTCTTATGCCGATATTATTGAAGAGGGTAAAAAGCTAGCAGCTATTCATAAAAATATAGTGGTAAAGGTGCCTATGATAAAAGATGGTATCAAGGCTATTAAGTGGTTCTCTGATAATGGTATACAAACTAACTGTACACTAGTATTCTCTGCCGGCCAAGCTATATTAGCAGCTAAGGCTGGTGCTACATTCGTGTCTCCTTTCATAGGTCGTATTGATGATGGTAGTTGGGATGGTGTTCAATTAATAGAGCAAATAGTAAATATCTATAACTCTCAAGGATTTATGACAGAGGTGTTGGCTGCTTCTATACGTAACCCATTACATATTGTTCGTTGTGCTGAAGTTGGTGCTGATGTATGTACTTGTCCTTTATCTTCAATCTTAGGTTTGTTGAAACATCCGTTAACCGATATAGGTTTACAACAGTTTTTGAACGATGCTAAGAAAATGCAGTAATTATTGTCTATAATCATATGTAGGGTTTTGTTGTAAAGCAAAACCCTATTTTTTATAATTTAGGTTGCTTATCACTCAATATATCCCCACGTACAATGAAAAAAGCTTTTTTAGTAATATTTCTAGCAGCATTGGCTATGCTCTCAGGAGTCCTTATGTCTAAAATGTCTTGGATAGGCAGGTTGGGTATTAGCCTGGTTCACAGAGAATATTCTTTTTTAAAAGTTTGGTGGCAGGGGGCTTTAGTCGTGTTTGGTGTTTATTTAGTGTTGCTTTTGTTGCATCAGATTGTAGATTCCATATTGGGAAAATCTATTGCTAAATTTTTTCACGCTCTATTTTTGTTAGCGGCTATTGCAGGTCTTTATGCTACTTATGCCGATTTTGCTTCAGACTTTACACATAAAATCTTAAAAGAGCATTTTCATCTAGGGGCCTATATGTTTTGGGTTGGCTGGATAACTGTAGCTCTGTTCTATTTATTTAAGAGAACAGCTACTACAGAGATAAATAAAAAGGCTGAAGTAGGTTTGTAAACTCATGGCTATATACACCGTTTGAGTGGTATATTATAAAGTCATTAATTTCTTCTTGTTCGTTTTTTAGCTTACTAAATGTTGCTACTACCCGTTTACTTGCCGATTCCGGCATATGTTTAATATGTATTTCCTGGATGAGATTCCAGTTTTTAGATATGCACAACTGTTTCCATATTTGATATTCATGGTAGGGTAGTAGTATGGCAAATGTGCCCTCATGTATAAGTAATCTATCAATATTGTTGAGCAGGCTATCATAAGATAGCTGAGTAGTATGACGGGCTAAATTTTTATTTTCCTTTGTGCTAAGTAGGCTATTGTTAAAAAATGGTGGGTTGGTAATTATAAAATCATAGAGATTATTGCCTTTATAATCATTTATGTCGGTATTAAATATACTAATCCTATTTGCCCATGGCGATGCCGAAATGTTTTTTTGAGCCTGTAAGCTGGCATTATACTCAATTTCAATGCAGTCTATGTTGGCATCCGGTACTCTTTGTGCTAGCATAAGAGCTAGTAGACCGGTGCCTGCACCAATGTCTGCAATGCTATGGCAATGTGTAGGGATTTTGGAAATGGCTCCTAGTATACAAGCATCTGTCGTTACCTTCATGGCGCACAGTTCTTGGTATATAGTAAACTGTTTGAATTTGAAAAAGTTATTACTCATTTTACCAGCTAGCTCTCGCAGATGGAGAGGTGCTGAGCGGTGCAAAATCTCCTTTTAAATATTTATAATATGCAGTTATGCCTATCATGGCTGCATTGTCTGTGCAGTATTCAAACTTGGGTATATAAGTAGTCCAGCCTTTTTGCTTGCCGGTATCTATTAATCGCTTCCTTAGTTCGCTATTGGCAGATACTCCCCCTGCTATACCTATATGTTTTATGTTGTTTTCTTTGGCTGCTTTACTTAGCTTTTGTATAAGTGTAGTAACTATAGCATTTTGAGCTGATGCGCAGATGTCGTTCAGGTTTTCTTGTATAAAGTTGGGGTTGGTTTTAGTGTTGTTTTGTAAAAAGTATAATATAGAGGTCTTTATTCCACTAAAACTAAAATTATATTCCTTCATTTCAGATATAGGGAATTTGAATTTATTGGGATCTCCTTGTTGGGCTAGTTTATCTACTAACGGACCTCCTGGGTAGGGTAGTTGTAGCATTTTGGCTAATTTATCAAATGCTTCCCCTGCTGCATCATCAATAGTTTCGCCCAAAACTGTCATGTCTAAGTGACTTTTGCACAATACTATCTGTGTGTGTCCGCCCGATACGGTCAGGCACAAAAAGGGGAATGGCGGATTGCTATCTATAAAATGTGCTAACACATGAGCCTGCATATGGTGGACAGCTATTAGGGGCAAATTACGTGCTTGTGCAAATGAGCGTGCAAAGCAAGCACCTACCAATAATGAGCCTATAAGCCCGGGGGCCTGTGTAAAAGCTACCGCACTAATATCGTTTTTAGATATTCCTGCTTCCTGTATGGCAACATCTACTACAGGTATAATATTTTGCATATGAGCTCTGGATGCTAGTTCAGGCACCACACCGCCATATTTTTCGTGTACTTTTTGGGTGGCTATCAGGTTGCTTAATACTTTACCGTCTTGTATTATGGCTGCACTAGTTTCGTCGCAAGACGACTCTATTGCCAAAATATTTACTGTTTGGCTCATTTTAATTGTAATGGGGTGTAAAGTTACCACCTCCTTTACAATGTATTGTCAATATTTTATTTTAAGATTAAAAGATAAAAAAATCTTATGAATTGTTTTTGTTTCTTGATTAGTTTTTTACCTTTGTGGTACTATAATATCGGGTTATCGCTTCAAATGTTGTGTTGAAGAGGAAAGTCCGGACAGCGCAGAGCAACGCACTACCTAACGGGTAGGCATTCCGGCAGCGGAGTGACAGAGAGTATCACAGAAAATTACCGCCTGTAAAAGGGTAAGGGTGAAAATGTAGTGTAAGAGACTACAATGTATGCTGGCGACAGTGTATGTGGGTAAACCTTGCGTGCTGTAATGCCAAATAAGCAGACGTTTGAGGGCGGCTCGCCCGATGTTTGTGGGTTGGCAGCTTGAAGTGTGGTGTAAACCTCACTCTAGATAAATGATAACCGTTCTTTTTATAAAGAATACAGAATCCGGCTTATAGATATTATGGTTTTTGTGTTGATTGATTTGTGATTTAATTGTTAAACATGTTGTTTTCTAGAAAACAATTTTTAAATTTGTGTGTCATGGTTAAAAAAATGAAACTTACTCAGAGGAAAAGCAGTGCTTTGTTTGTAGCGGTAACAACATTTGCTTTGTGTACTTTGCTCCCTATGTTGTCTAAGGCGCAAACAGGGTTTGATGTAGATTCTACCGGCGGCGGTGGAGGAGGAGATATTGTGGACGTACCACTAGACAATGGCACAATTTTGTTGCTTTGCGCTGGAGTAGGTTTCGGTATTTACAAGTTATACAAAATTGCTCAGGAAAGAGCTGTTACATCTAATTAAGATACATTGATATACTGGTTTAATAGTACTACTCTGTGGTATGTTAAGCTCGTGAGATATTGTAAAGAAATCCGCCCTACCAAGCGGATTTTTTGTTTTAATTCATACTTTAAGCTTTTATAAAAAATAAGAATATGCGTAAAAAAATTGTTGCAGCTAATTGGAAAATGAATGTAACTCTAGATGAGGGTAAAAATCTGGTAAATGGAATACTAGCTGGTATGCCTTCTTTGTCTGATAATAAAGAAGTAGTAATAGCTCCTACTTTCATTCATATAGCTCAAACTGCTGCTCAATTGCATGGTGCTGCTCATGTATATCTGGGAGCACAAAACTGCTATACAGAAAGTGCTGGTGCATATACTGGCGAAATTTCTGCACCTATATTAAAAAGTGCGGGAGTGGAGTATGTAATTATAGGCCACTCTGAACGTAGAGAATACTTTTCTGAAACATCGGCAATGCTAGCTAAAAAAGTAGATCAAGCGTTGGCTAATGGATTGAAAGTGATTTTTTGTTGTGGAGAGCCTCTGGCTATCCGCGATGCAGATACACAAAACGAATATGTAGGTCAGCAAATAAATGAGGGTATTTTTCATTTAAGTGCTGATGCTATGAAAAATGTAGTAATAGCATATGAGCCTATATGGGCTATAGGCACCGGTAGAACTGCCAGCACACAGCAAGCGCAAGATATGCATGCATATATACGCAGCGTATTAGTAGGTAAGTATGGCGCAGATGTTGCAGCAGCTACATCTATATTATACGGCGGTAGCTGTAAGCCATCTAATGCAGCAGAGTTATTTGCTTGTGCCGATGTAGATGGTGGATTGATAGGTGGCGCATCGTTAAAAGCCGACGAGTTTTTAGGTATTATTACTGCAATGGTAAATTGCTAAAAATAATTTTCAACTTTTTTGAGAAAAAAGTTTGGTGTTGTCGAAATGTCATCATACATTTGCATTCCAATTCGATAGATGGCGCGTTGGTCAATCGGCTAAGACGCCTCCCTTTCACGGAGGAATGACGGGTTCGACTCCCGTACGTGCTACTAAAAAGACTGCTTTTGCAGTCTTTTTTTGTTTCAAATAAGTGTAGTTTAGTAGGCTATATTTTACTTTTCATTCTTGCTGTCAGCGCCATAATTTCTGTTTATGAACACCCCCAAAAGCTATGCTTTAGATGTGCTACGTGCATTAGCTATTACCTTAGTTTTCTTATTTCATTACGGACGATTATTTCCGCATCCAGAGTTTATAAATACTATAAGTAAGTTTGGCTGGACAGGAGTTGATTTATTTTTTGTGCTTAGTGGATTTCTTATAGGAGGGCAACTGTTAAAAGAACAACAACAAACAGGCTTTCTAGCTCTTAAACCTTATTTTATAAAGCGAACGCTGAGGATACTGCCCGCATATTTCATAGTTCTTCTTGTCTACATTTTTATACCATTTGCTAGAGAAAGAGAAGGGCTAGCGCCTGTATGGAAATATGTGTTTTTTGTCCAAAATATTAGCTTAGATATTAGCAAACAAGGTACTTTTTCGCATGCATGGTCTTTGTGTATAGAAGAGCAGTTTTACTTAGCGTTGCCCCTGCTTATGATTCTATTTATTAAAATGAATAAATATGGCAAAGCATGGCTTTTGCTGCTAGCTTTGTGGTTGTCTATGCCTATTGTTAGGCATCTATGTTATCATAGTTTCGTTATTCCTTATGGAGATAGTGATACAGCATTCCTTAATTGGTATGAATATATTTATTATCCTACGTATACTCGTTTAGATGGGCTTGTAATAGGTGTTTTGGCTGCTGTAGTTAAAACTAAAATATTACCTAGGTTTCCAGATAAAAAATATTTTGCCATAGTAGGAATAATAGTTGGTTTGGCCGCCTTGTCAGTAGCTTATTACTTATGTCTTGACGAAACATCTTATATAGCTTCAGTTTATGGATTTTCTGTGGTTAGTATCGGTTATGGTGTGTTATTATTAAGCTCTGTAAGTGTAGATAGGTTTTTAGTAAAGCTAAAGTCAAATGCAGTAATATGGGTGGCTAAGTTATCTTACCTCATTTACCTGATACATAAAATTGTTATTCATCTTACCCAAGTTCTACTGCCGGATAATTGGCTCAGTAATGATAGTTGGTTAATGTTTATAATAGCTACTATTAATGTCGTAGCTGTTGCGCTTTTGCTACATTATATAATTGAGAAGCCCTTTCAGAAGCTGAGGGAAACATTGCTTCACTAGCTGGAAGATTGTATTTATAAAAAATAATTTTTTGCTGTAATAGAAGGAAATCCGGAGGGTGTAACGTCAATAGATAAAACGCCTCCCAATGAAATTTATTAAACTATTGCTTTTGGCTTGTGGTATAGCATGTACATCGCAAGCGCAGTATAACCCACTATGGATACCTGATACCCTTTCCGGTACAACTTTTAACCTCGATATTCGGGATACATTTGCTCAAATAGTAGCTAGCGGAAATCAAACTGTTACAGGTGCTATTAATGGTAAATTTTGGGGGCCAACACTCATATTTAATCAGGGCGATACCGTTCATCTCAATGTTACTAATAATCTCAATGATAGTACCACCCTGCATTGGCATGGCATGCACTTGCCCGCCGTTATGGACGGTGGACCGCATCAGGTAATACCTCCCGGTACGCTGTGGCAGCCCTATTGGAAGGTTACAAATAATGCGGCTACTTACTGGTATCATCCTCATTTGCATGAGATGACTATGGAGCATATCACCAAAGGTATTGGTGGACTTATAATAGTTCGTGATGCTGTAGAGAGTGCACTTCCATTGCCGCGTACTTATGGTGTAGACGATATTCCTCTGGTGCTCACAGATCGTTCTTTTGATGCTCTAAATCAGTTTACTACAGTACCTTATGGCGATAGTATGCTGGTAAATGGTGTGCTACGTCCTATGCATACTATTCCTGCACAGCTAGTACGCATGCGCATACTTAATGGAGCAATAGAACGCTCGTACAATCTAGGATTTAGCGATAATCGTACTTTTTATATAATTACCTCTGATGGCGGATTGCTGAATGCACCTATTGCTGTTACCAGATATTTATTATCTGCCGGTGAGCGTGTAGAAATATTAGTAAACTTCACAGGGCAGGAGGGCAGTACAGTCGATTTGAAAGCTTATAATGCCTCTTTAGCTCCTTTTATACCGGGTGGAGAAAGTTTTACAGGTGGTCCTTTTGTAAATGCATTGGGGCACTTAGATTTCAATATACTTCATTTGGCAGTAGGCACTCAAGTGGCTCCCGCTATAACTGCTGTTCCTACAATGTTAGTCTCTAATACTTTCCCCTCAGAAGCCGATGCTGACATTACACGTACTATAACCTTGACAGATAGTGCAGGGGTGCCAGGTATACTGGGACCTAATGCTTTTGTTTTAGAGCATAAGTTATTTGATATCAACCATATTAGCCATGTAGTTCCGCTAAATAATACCGAAATATGGGAATTGAAAAGCACCTCAGTATTTGCCCATCCATTTCATATTCATGATGTAGAGTTTTATATTCTAACAAGGAATGGAGTTGCTCCGCCAAATTATGAGCAGGGCTGGAAAGATGTGGTATTGGTTAAAGGTGGTGAAACAGTAAGATTTATAGCCAAATTTGATGATTATGCCGATTACCTGCACCCTTTCATGTATCACTGTCATATTTCTTTGCATGAAGATGAAGGTATGATGGGGCAGTTTATTGTTGGTGCAGAAGCTAGTGTTCCATCAGTTAAAAATAGTAGCACAATAACACTATATCCCAATCCTGCTACAGACAAAATTTATATAAATGCAGCACATAAAAATGCATATTACGTGTCTATAATGAACATGAACGGCAGAACATTAATAATGCTTCCTCAGCCCGATTTAGGTAACGGTATTGATATTTCTACACTCAGTCCGGGTCAATACATATTAAGGTATACAGATGCCATTACTAAAGAAGTAGTAAGTACTAAATTCAATAAGTAAAGAAATGAAGGCGGCTAGGTATATTTTACTATTGTTCTTGTTGCCATTTCTTTTGTCGGCAACAAAGAAAAATACTGTTTCCAATAAAGATATTTTAGGGATGACTATACCTGATTTTTCATTGCCAGGTATAGACGGAAAACAATTTTCTACCCCAAAGCATACAGGTGCCAAAGGCTTTATTGTAGTATTCTCTTGCAATCATTGTCCTTTCGCAAAGCTGTATACATCCAGGCTCAATGCTTTACATAGTAAGTATAGTACTTTAGGTGTTCCTTTAGTTGTTATAAATAGTATGGATAGTTTGCTATTTGAGCAAGAAACATTCCCACAAATGAAAAGCAGAGCAAGAGAAAACCAATATCATTTCCCATATTTACAAGATGCTAGTCAGCAGATAGCAAAGATGTTTAAAGCCAGTAAAACACCTCAAGCCTTTGTAGTATGGAAAGAGGATAATAAAATGCTAATAAAGTATGTGGGTGCAATAGATAATAATGGAGAACATCCCGAACAGGCTACGCCATATCTGGCAAATGCTGTAGATGAATTGTTGAGCGGTAAACCTGTAACTATAGGTAATACACCTTCTTTAGGTTGCAGCATATATATTAGGAAATAAATGTGCACTGCAAAGTGAAGTATATAAAGCTGGAAGAGGTGATTTACTTCATTTTTTCCAGCTTGTTTAATAACTGTGCTATATTGTATTCTCTAATGTTATTGTTTTTAGCAGCAATTATTTTAGTTATAGCCTTTTCTTGTTCAGCTTCCTGCATGTCGAAAAATCTGTTATACAATTCAGTATTATCCTTCAGGCAGCTGAGTAAGTCGTCAGGAATAGCAGGTTTTGCATGGTCTTCATATAGGGTAATGCTAACTTTATCGCCTGCCTCTTTTTTAATTACTTTTCTTATAGCAGCTTTTACCGGTAAAAATAAACATCCGTTGCCCATAGGCATTAGCTTGTAATTGCTGAGTGTGTAGTTGTCTATAGTTCCATAGATTTTTATCCAGCCAAAAGGATT
>CAYWUY010000071.1:0-12905 GCA_964461535.1 uncultured Flavipsychrobacter sp. | reverse complement strand
AAAGGCTGTTTTAATTTGCACGTCTAAATAACAACCTATCTATCTAAACTATGAGTAATCAATCTTACAAATTTGGCAGTCAGGGGGGCACTTTTATGGGGGCGCATTTTGCTATGGAAGATCCTTTTGTGCTAACCGCCAATATCAAGCGTAATTATATACACGCACTTTTACACTTTGCCCATACAGAAAAGCACTTGTATTATACCGTAGGTATGTCTTACGAAGATTGTTTTGCAGGCAACCAAGACTTTTTTAATCAACTATGTGCTACTATTAAAGACAAGCATAAGTATACAGTGTCTATTAACGAACTGCAGCAAGCCGTAAAAGATTTTGTGCGGCGTATGGAACATATACATAAAACCTGACTCTATTTTTCGGTTAATGGGTCGAAAAATCATCTCATTAAGGGCTATTGCTGATAAGTATCATTAAACTAGGGTGACGCAAGTCACAAAAAGTGGCTATAGGGCAGGTGTAATATTGTAGTCGGATAAATATGTGTCTCGACTAAAACAAATTCATACCACATGCCTTTTTATCATTCTATGGGTGTAATACCTGATAAGCGCCACGTAGTGAGCCGCCAGCCTAACGGATCGTTGTATCAAGAGGAATTGGTGGGTACGCAGGGCTTTAGCGGATTGTCGTCTTTGGTGTATCATTTGTATGCACCTACCAGAGTTCGCCAAAAGGGAGCACCCTATTCGGTGCAGCCTAAAATAGCTGTAGAAAATGGCTTAAATGCCATGAGCTTTCAAGGCTTTAACCTAGTGCCCGAGGCCGACTATCTGAAGAGTAGAAAAACACTGTTTGTAAACAGTGCCATGCATGTGGGGTTGGCTGCACCTATGAATAGCACCGAGTATTTTTATAAAAATGCCGATGCCGATGAGATGCTGTTTGTACACAAGGGTAGTGGTGTGGTAAAAACCATGTATGGCGATTTGCCTTTTAAATATGGCGATTACATTATTATACCTAGAGGTACAGTATACCAAATATGCTTTGATACTACAGATAATAGGCTACTATATGTAGAGTCTTTCGACCCCATATTTACACCGCGCCGCTATCGCAACGATTTTGGTCAACTACTTGAACATTCGCCTTTTTGCGAGCGCGATATTAAACGCCCGGTTAACTTGCAAACACACGATGCCCAAGGCGATTTTGATATATTCATTAAGAAGAAGGGGGTAATGTTTCCTTATGTGTATGCCAATCATCCGTTTGATGTAGCAGGTTGGGATGGTTATCATTATCCGTATACGTTTTCCATATTCAACTTCGAGCCTATAACAGGTAGGGTGCATATGCCACCGCCGGTACACCAAACTTTTGAGAGTAGAAATTTTGTTATCTGCTCTTTTGTGCCAAGGCTATACGATTACCATCCTTTAGCCATACCGGCACCATACCACCATAGTAATATAGATAGCGATGAAATACTGTATTATGTAGATGGCGATTTTATGAGCCGTAATAATATACAAAAAGGTCAGCTAACACTACATCCCGGTGGTATACCTCATGGTCCGCATCCCGGTGCTATAGAGCGCAGCATAGGCAAAAAAGAAACTGAAGAACTGGCAGTGATGATAGATCCCTTTCAGCCTATGATGATAACAGAAGAGGCAATGAATATAGAGGTGAAAGATTATTACAAATCATGGTTAACAGACTAAATACAATACACAAGCTATGAGCACAGCAGATTTAAAAAACGTAACTAATTATAACTACGGTATTGAAAAAATATTTGAGGCGGCAGAAGACTTTTTGCCCATAAACGGTACCGATTATGTAGAGCTGTATGTGGGTAATGCCAAACAGTCGGCTCACTATTATAAAACTGCTTTTGGTTTCCAAGAGTTAGCCTATGCCGGTTTAGAAACGGGCGTAAGAGACAGAACCTCTTATGTGCTGAAGCAAGATAAAATAAGATTAGTGCTTACCACCGCCCTTACACACGATTCTGAAGTGGGAGAGCATGTGAAAAAGCATGGAGATGGTGTGAAAGTAATAGCCCTGTGGGTAGACGATGCCCGCAAAGCATTTGAAGAAACTACCAAGCGTGGCGCAGAGGTGTATTTTGAGCCCATAGTAGAAACTGATGCCCATGGCGAGGTGGTACGTGCAGGCATTAAAACCTATGGTGAAACCGTACACATATTTGTAGAGCGTAAAAACTACTCGGGCATATTTTTGCCAGGGTATGAAAAATGGGAAACTGAATACCAGCCTACACCTACGGGTCTGAAGTATATAGACCATATGGTGGGTAATGTAGAGCTAGGCGCTATGAATAAATGGGCAGATTTTTATAACCGTGTTATGGGCTTTGCCAATCTGGTGACGTTTGACGATAAAGATATATCTACCCAGTATACAGCCTTAATGAGTAAGGTGATGACCAATGGAAACGGGCGTATAAAATTTCCTATAAATGAGCCTGCTGTAGGATTGAAAAAATCGCAAGTAGAAGAGTATCTGGATTTTTATAGTGGCCCGGGTTGTCAGCACATAGCAGTAGCTACCGATGATATAGTATTTACTGTATCTGAGATGAGAAAGCGCGGTGTGGAATTTTTATATGTTCCCGGCACCTATTACGATACTGTAGGCGATCGTGTAGGCAGTATAGCAGAAGATATGGCTATACTAAAAAGCTTGGGTATAATGGTAGATAGAGATGAAGAAGGCTACCTGCTACAAATATTTACCAAGCCTGTAGAAGACCGTCCTACTATGTTCTTCGAGATTATACAGCGTAAGGGTGCACGCTCATTTGGTAAGGGCAATTTTCAGGCCTTATTTGAATCTATAGAGGCAGAACAAGCCAGAAGGGGAACATTATAAAATAACTAACAGCTAAGCAGCAACAGTAAAAACTATAACAGTATGGAACATGCAACAATAGAAGCCGTACATGCTAATATGCTGAAATCCTTTGAAGAAAAAATAGAGAAGGGTGAGCAAATAGAGCCTAGAGATAAAATGCCTGACGGCTATAGAAAACACCTAATCAGGCAAATGTCTCAACATGCCCACTCTGAGGTGATAGGTATGCAGCCGGAAGGTAACTGGATAACACGTGCACCTAGCATAAGGGCTAAGCAAATACTGCTGGCAAAAATACAAGATGAGGGTGGACACGGACTATATCTATATAGTGCTGCTGAAACCCTTGGTATAAGCAGAGATGAAATGATAGCTCAACTGCATAGCGGTAAGGCTAAGTATAGCAATATATTTAACTATCCGGCACTTACATGGGCCGATATAGGAGCTATAGGGTGGCTGGTAGATGGTGCTGCCATAGTTAATCAGGTGTCGCTACAACGCACTTCTTATGCTCCGTATAGCCGTGCTATGGTGCGCATATGTAAGGAGGAAAGTTTTCACCAGCGCCAGGGCTACGAAATAATGGCTAAAATGATGGCAGGAACTGAGGCGCAGCGAGAAATGGCACAAGATGCTATGAATCGCTGGTGGTGGCCATCGTTAATGATGTTTGGTCCGCACGATAGTGAGTCGCCACATACGGGCGATGCTTTTAAGTGGAAAATAAAACGCCACTCTAATGATGAGCTGCGCCAAAAGTTTATAGATAAAACTGTGCAGCAGGCAGAAGTAATAGGCCTTAAAGTGCCGGATAAAGACTTGAAGTGGAATGAGGCTACCGGCCACTACGACCATGGACCTATAAACTGGGAAGAGTTTTATAAGGTAATAAATGGTGCAGGGCCATGTAACAGACAGCGCTTAGAACACCACAAAAAAGTGCATGCAGATGGCGCTTGGGTGCGCGAGGCAGCAGCGGCATATAGCCAAAAACAACAACAAAAATTATTGCACGTTTAAATCTACAATTATGAATAACGATACGCAATTGGCATCTTGGGAAGTGTTTATGCAAAGCAAACCCGGAACCAACTTCATACACCAAGGTAGCGTGCATGCTGCCGATAAAAATATGGCATTGCAAAATGCCAGAGATACCTACTCGCGCCGTGGCGAGGGCACTAGTATATGGGTAGTGCCTACAGAAAGTATAATAGCATCTAACCCTGATGATAATGATGCTTTCTTTGACCCATCTAACGATAAGATATATAGACAAGCTACATTTTATGTAATGCCTGAAGGCGCAAAAGCTATTTAAAATAATACAGTCATGAAAGAACAAGAAGCTTTATATAAATATGCGTTGCGCCTAGGCGATGATGCATTGATATTGTCTTACAGATTATCGGAATGGTGTAGTAATGGCCCTATACTAGAAGAAGATCTGGCGCTTACTAATATGGCTTTAGATTTACTGGGTCGTGCACAAGCCTTTTTAAGTATGGCTGCTACGCTAGAGGGTAAAGGAAAAACAGCCGATGATTTAGCCTATAAAAGGGGCGAGCGCAGCTTTTATAATCGCTTGATTATGGAGTATCCTAATGGCAATTTTGCAGATACTATGGCTAGGCAACTATATGTTTCGGCATTTGAATATTTTTTCTTTACGAGATTGCAACATAGTAGTAACGATCAGCTGGCTGCTATAGCTGCTAAGACACTAAAAGAAGTGAAGTATCATTTGTCGCACGCATCAGACTGGGTAATAAGGTTAGGAGATGGTACTGCTGAGAGTCATGCTAAAATGCAGGCAGCGCTTGACGAGTTATGGATGTTTACCGGCGAACTATTTGAAATGGATGAGGTAGATACTTTGGTAGTAGACTGGGGTATGGGCGTGAACCTGGAGGCTGTGAAAGCCGATTGGGAGAAACATATAGGTGAAGTGCTACAGCAGGCTACTTTGCAGTTGCCTAGCGGTAAGTATATGCAAAGTGGAAGCCAGAAAGGGGTACATACCGAACACTTAGGGCACATACTATCTGAAATGCAGTATTTACAAAGGGCTTATCCTGACGCAACATGGTAGCAGAACATCATACAGATGCAGAACTGATGCAATGGTTAAGTGCCATTGCCGACCCTGAAATACCAGTAGTAACTATAGAGGAGATGGGCATGCTGCGAGGTGCTACTATGCAAAATGGTAAATGTATAGTAACAATAACACCTACCTATAGCGGCTGTCCGGCAATGGGCATAATAGAAGCCGATATAACAGCACTACTACACCAAAAGGGTATAGCCGATGTAGAGGTGAAGCTGGTATATAGTCCTGCATGGACTACAGACTGGATGAGTGCTGCTGCTAAAGAAAAAATGAGAGGGTATGGTATAGCACCTCCTCTACATTCATCTTGTAGCCTGTCGGTGCCAGATTTAGATACTATAGCCTGTCCGCTATGCGGAGCGAAGGATACATCGTTGATAAGTAGATTTGGGTCTACAGCTTGTAAGGCATTGTATAAGTGCGATAGCTGTAAGGAGCCATTTGAATATTTTAAATGTCATTAATAGTCAGCTAGTTGTGAAGATAATGCATAGTTGAAAAGGAATACCCCGTTTTGCTAATTGCTGAGACGGGGTATTTGTTATAAATTAGCCTTGTTGAATTTTATTAATGGAGACAGTAAGTAATAGCAAAGAATTTGAAGCCTTATTTAATAATGCTGCCATAGGTATAGTAACTACAGACCATACCGGTAGTATAACTATGGTGAATGATTTTGCGATGATACAGTTTGGCTATCAGCCAGGAGAACTGATAGGGCAAAAGATAGAAGTATTGATACCTAAAAGGTATAGAGACCACCATGTGTCGCTAAGGAGTAATTACTACCAGAATGCACATAGCCGTCCTATGGGTAATGGTATGGACTTGTTTGCAGTGAAGAAGGATGGTACTGAGTTTCCGGTGGAGGTGAGCTTAAGTCCATATAAAGCCGGTGATAAAATGTTGGCTCTAGCCTTTATAAGTGATATCTCTGTGCGTAAGCAATCGGAAGAGGCATTGCTGAAGCTGAATGCTGAACTTGAACAAAAAGTACAAGAGCGAACGAGGTCGTTGTCGGAAGCGTTAGAAAAAGAGAAAGAGCTGAATGAGTTGAAATCAAGATTCGTATCTATGGCTTCACACGAGTTTAGAACACCACTGAGTACTATATTGTCTTCGGCCTACTTGGTGACGAAGTATGCACAAACAGAAGAGCAGCCCAAGCGAGATAAGCACATACAGCGCATTATATCATCAGTAAACACGCTTAATGATATACTGAACGATTTTTTATCGGTAGGAAGAATAGAGGAAGGAAGAATACAAGTGAGGTTTACAGAGTTTGCAATAACTGACTATGTGAATAGTATACTAACAGAACTGCAACACCTGCCTAAGAAAGGACAAGAGGTAAGATATATACACAGTGGCGTTACTAAAGTATGGCTAGACCCAACGCTGCTGAAACATATACTGATGAACTTAGTATCTAATGCCATTAAGTTTTCGCCGGAAGGTAAGCTCATAGAGGTGCTAACTGCAAATAGTGAACATGAGTTGGTGTTGAGCGTTAAGGATAGTGGTTTAGGAATATCGGAAGAGGATAAAGAGCACTTGTTTGAAAGGTTTTTTAGAGGTACTAACGTTACCAATATACAAGGCACAGGCTTGGGCTTACATATAGTAGCAAAATATGCCGAGCTAATGAATGGTACTATAAACTGTGAGAGTGAGCTAGATAATGGTACTACATTTACAATAACATTTAAACCGATAAAAAGAGAGTAATAATGAAAACAATATTGCTGATAGAAGATAACGAAGATATTCGTGAGAATACAGCAGAGATACTGGAGTTGTCGAACTATAAGGTGCTGACAGCCCCTGATGGGAAAGATGGTGTGGAAAAGGCTATACAAAATAAGCCTGATATAATAATATGTGACATAATGATGCCGGTGCTGGATGGCTATGGCGTAATACATATGCTGCATAAAAATCCGGATACACAGCACATACCTATTATATTTTTAACTGCGAAAGCAGAGCGCGCTGAGATAAGAAAGGGTATGGAGCTAGGTGCTGATGATTATATAACCAAGCCTTTTAACGGTACAGAGTTATTGAATGCTATTGAAAGCAGACTTCGTAAGGCAGAATTGGTTAAAAAGGAAATATCTAGCGGACTGCAAGGCCTGGATGATATAATAGTTACACTAGGTGGACAGGAAGCGCTAGATGAACTAGCTAGTAATAGAAGCACCAGCAAGTTTAAGAAGAAGCAAGTAATATATAGTGAGGGTAATTATCCGCATAGGCTATACTTTGTAGAGAAAGGTAAGGTGAAAACGTATAAAGCAAATGAGGATGGTAAGGAGTTGGTAATAGGCCTATACAGCGAAGGCGACTTCTTTGGGTATACAGCACTACTTGAGGGTAAGGCATACAAAGAAACAGCAGAAGCCCTAGAGGATACTGAAGTGGCTATAATACCTAGAGAAGATTTTGAGCAATTGATAAATAAGAACCATCACGTTACGCAGAAGTTTATACAGCTACTGGCAAATAATATTACAGAACGTGAGGGGCAATTGTTGAATCTGGCGTATAATTCGCTACGTAAAAAAGTGGCTGATGCTTTATTGGTTATTTACCGTAAGTATAGCAATGGCGATAAGAATTTCTCTATAGATATAAGCAGAGAAAACTTAGCTAATATAGCTGGAACTGCAAAAGAGTCTGTAATAAGGACGCTTAGCGATTTTAAAGACGAGAAACTAATAGATATAAAGCAGGGAGATATTTATATACTAGATGAGCGTAAGCTTCAAAACTTAATTAACTAGAATATTTATCTAACTAGTTCGGCCATTTTGCTGTTGAAAAGGAATTTAAGACGATTAAATTCCTTTTCCATTTTATCCATGTCTTCGCGCAGTTTTTTCTGTTTGCGCACTAGTTTTCCATTATTATCAAAGTCAGACTGCGACATGCCTACACACGCCTTCCTATGCTCTACTATGTCGTATCGCAGCAGGGTGATGATGGTGTCTTTGTTAAGGAACTGGTTTTGGAAATACTCAACCTGTTCTAATACATCAGTACTAATATCATGTTTAACAATCTCGGTTAGTCGAGTTTTAAGCATAATATTTTCTGACTGAATCAGATCCAGTATTCTCAACCACGCATCCTGTTCTTGTCTGAAGTTCATTTTAAGCAAAAAATATATTACAACAGTTATTGGCTTAATTGCCTATAAGCAATAGCAAGTAACTGTTGTAAAAGTAGTGTAACACACCAGCGAGGGGGCTAACACTCGTCAACTGATAATATGATTATTATCAGTGTTGCAATTTATTGTTAGTCAATAGTATAAATGGTGACTAAAATCATCATTTACCTATGCTACAGTCATAATTGGGGGGTAAAATCCCTAATACTTTCGTAAAAAATAGCAACGCATGTCTGTAAATCACTCTATTCAAACTGAAGAAATAAACACATTAGGAGCTTATGTTGAATATTTAAGGAGAGACTACTATGATGTAATAAGTGGATTCTTAGAGCAAATAGATGTAGAAGAAATTTCAATGCAACTTGATGATGATCATAGGACTATAGTAGTAGTGTTTGTTGATGCCGTGAGGAAATATGTGAATCATAGGGTAAATATATGGTTACCATATATACAAGAGCTGGCTGAGAAGCAAGATGGAGGGCATAATTGTGCAACTTGTTCGGGTAAATGTAATGTGCAACATACTGCTGCATTGTTAGACTTTAATATTTCATTACTTTCTGTTAAGGACACCTTGTATATGCTAAAAAGTGTATTATCTTTAGCTAGTAAATACGCCTCAATACACTCACTTATAGCACTAGCCGACGTTGTTGGTCAGGCATTGCATTTGGAAGAAGAGGTGTTGCAACCGATGGTTAAAACTGCTCAAACTCATATCAATGCTGTTAACTAAAGAAAGTGCTGTACTTGAAACAGACAGGCGGCCGAAAGAACAGAAAAAGTGTGACTGTTACCACTGTGGAACACCCTGTATAACTAATGCCATAGCCATAGATGAAAAAGTTTTTTGCTGTGAGGGTTGTAAGTTGGTATATGAAATACTAAATGATAACGGACTGTGCGACTATTATAAGCTGCAGACCCACCCTGGATTGTCGCAAATAAAGCCTGTAAGAAGTGATAAATATGCTTATTTAGATAATGAGGCTATAGCATCTACGCTGTATAGTTTTACCGATGGTAAAAATGTAATAGTGACGCTGTATATACCCGGTGTGCACTGTGCATCGTGTATGTGGCTACTAGAGCATATGAGTAAGCTGAATCCGGGTATTACCCAAAGCAGAATGAATTTTACTGCCAAGGAAGTAACCATACACTTTAGGAAAGACTGCATCAACTTAAGGCAGGTAGCAGAGCTGCTGACTACAATAGGCTATGAGCCATATATAAGCCTAGATGATGCAGAAAAGAAAAAAGGAAGTAAGTATAACAAACAACTGATTTATAAGCTAGGTGTAGCGGGTTTTTGTTTTGGCAACATTATGATGTTTGCCTTTCCTGAATATTTAGCCGGAGGTGAGGATATGGAGAAGCAGTATGCTAATATGTTTAGGTATGCTAGTCTGCTATTGTCTTTGCCGGTGTTTTTTTATAGTGCATCAGAGTTTTATGTATCGGCATGGAAGGGATTGAAACAAAAGATGCTGAATATAGATGCTCCAATAGTATTGGCATTAGTAATAACCTATGCGCGCAGTATATACGAGATATTATCGGGAACAGGAAGTGGCTTTTTAGATAGTATGAGTGGCATAGTGTTTTTTATGCTAGCCGGAAGAATAGTACAGGAAAGAGCCTATAAAAGCTTATCGTTTCACAGAGATTACAAAGCCTACTTTCCTATAGCGGTAAATGTGATGACTGAGAGTGGTGTGGTATCTAAAAGCTTGAAAGATCTTAAAGAGAAGGATGTGGTGCAACTGCATAATGATGAGATAGTGCCCGCTGACGCTATGGTGATAGACGGAATAGCTAGTATAGATTACAGCTTTGTGACAGGAGAGAGTGAGCCAGTATCTATAAAGAAAGGTGAGATGGTGTATGCAGGTGGTAGGCAAACGGGAGATAGGCTGATGATACAGATAATAAAACCTGTTGCAGGAAGTTATTTGACCTCTTTGTGGAATCACTACGCATTTAGTAAAAATAAAACGGAGTATAATAAAGAGAATAGTGCGGTACATATAGTGAGTAAGTATTTTACCTATATACTATTGAGCTTAGCGGCCGGTACTGCTGTATACTGGTATTTTCATAATCCGGCATTGATACTGCCAAGTGTGAGTGCCATGCTTATAGTGGCATGCCCTTGTACATTATTATTGGCCGATACGTACACTAATGGCAATTTACTGAGGCTGTTTAGTAATAATGGTTTGTTTTTGAGAGATGCTACAGTGATAGAGCAGCTAGGTAAGGCTGGCCATATAGTATTTGATAAAACCGGAACGCTTACACAAGGAAGTGCGCAATGTGTGCCTAGTGGACATCAATTAACGGAAGATGAAAAAGATATGGTGTATGCTGCTGTGGTAGCAAGTAAACATCCATACAGTAAGGCGTTGGCAGGCTATTTGGGGGTTAGAAGTACGCCTGTGATACAACATAGAGAAGAAATAGCAGGATTGGGTATAACTGCACGTGTGGGTGATAGGGTAGTGAAGGTAGGATCGGCAAATCATGTGGGTGTATATACTGATGAACAGCAAGCCACAGTATATGTAGCTTTAGGTGATAAAATATCATCATTTCAGATACTGCCTTATTACAGGCCTGCTATAGAAAAGATGATACCTGAGCTACAAGCAGACTATAGATTGTCCTTGTTGTCAGGAGATAATAATAAGCAGCAAGCATCTATGCGACAATTGTTTGGTAGTGAGAGCCAATTACTTTTTGAACAAAAGCCAATAGATAAGCTGCACTATATAGAACAGCTGCAAAAAAATGGAGAGAACGTAATGATGGTGGGCGATGGGCTAAATGATGCAGGTGCTTTGCAGCAAAGTAATGTAGGTATAACACTGGCCGATGATATTAATAATTTCACTCCGTCTTGCGATGCTATACTAGATGCTTCTAAGTTTAGCAGACTGCCAGGAATGATGTCATTGGCAAGAGCCGGTAAAAAGATAGTTGGCTTTAGCTTCTTTGTTTCTATACTATACAATTTTGTGGGTTTAAGTATATCTATGCAGGGCAAAATGAGCCCAATGATTGCGGCCATACTTATGCCGTTAAGTACACTAAGCGTAGTGCTGATAACTACAGGATCTAGCAGCCTAGTAGCTGCTATGAAAAAACTACAGATAAAGGGTGATAAATAAACCTAAAAAAGTGTGAAAGATGACGATTATCATCTTTTGCCGTGAGTGCAGTCATATGCGTGCGGGATGTATGCAAGTAGTTTTGAATCCAATTTTTAACAAAATCAAATAACAGTTTCTATGAGCGCATTTTATATCATGATAGTAGCTAGCGTACTAGTGGCAGGCGCTTTTTTAGGAGCCTTTATATGGAGTGTAAAAACTGACCAGTTTGAAGATAGACAAGGCACTTCAATGAGGATGCTGTATGAAGATGAACTAGAAAAAACAAATTAATAACCAAGTCATTCAATCAAATAACCAATATATGAGTACATCAACGCTAACAGGTTCTGGACAGCCGGCAACTGTGCAAACTGAGAAGTTCTTTTACGATAATAAAATCGTAAAGATGTTCGCCTATGCCACAATACTGTGGGGTATAGTAGGTATGCTGGTAGGGGTATTAGCGGCATTTCAGCTAGTATTTCCATCCCTAAATATGGGACTGGCGCAAACTACATTTGGTCGTGTAAGGCCGTTGCACACCAATGCGGTAATTTTTGCATTTGTGGGTAACGGTATATTTATGGGTGTTTACTATTCGTTACAACGTTTGTGTAAAGCCCGTATGTTTAGCGACAAACTAAGCCGCATACACTTTTGGGGTTGGCAGTTGATAATAGTACTTGCTGCAGTAACGCTATTGTGGGGATATACAACCGGTAAAGAATATGCTGAACTAGAATGGCCAATAGATATACTTATAGCATTGATATGGGTAGCATTTGGTTGGAACATGTTTGGCACAATATTGAAACGTAGAGAACGCCACTTGTATGTAGCAATATGGTTTTACATAGCCACATTTGTAACCGTAGCTATGTTGCACATAGTAAACTCATTTGAAATTCCATTTTCTCTATTAAAATCATATTCTTGGTATGCAGGTGTGCAAGACGCGCTAGTGCAATGGTGGTACGGACACAACGCTGTGGCGTTCTTCTTAACCACACCATACTTGGGTATCATGTACTACTTTATGCCTAAAGCAGCTAATAGACCTGTATATTCCTACCGTTTATCAATCATTCACTTTTGGGCATTGATATTCTTGTATATATGGGCTGGCCCTCACCACTTGTTATATAATGCTTTGCCAGATTGGGCACAGTCTTTAGGTACAGTGTTTTCAGTAATGCTTATAGCTCCATCTTGGGGTGGTATGATAAATGGTCTTTTGACATTGCGTGGTGCCTGGGATAGAGTGCGTGAAGATGTGGTGTTGAAATTTATGGTGGTAGCAGTAACTGCATATGGTATGGCTACATTTGAAGGCCCTATGCTAAGCTTGAAAAATGTAAATGCTATCAGCCACTTTACAGACTGGACTGTAGCACACGTACACGTAGGTGCATTAGGCTGGAATGGTTTCTTAACATTTGGTATGCTATACTGGTTGATACCAAGACTGTTTAAGACAAAATTATACTCTCCTAAATTGGCTAACTGGCATTTCTGGATAGGTACATTAGGTATAGTATTCTATGTAGTGCCTATGTACTGGGCAGGCTTTATGCAAAGCTTAGCATGGAAAGAATTTACT
>CAYWUY010000070.1:0-13461 GCA_964461535.1 uncultured Flavipsychrobacter sp. | reverse complement strand
TAAAAGTAGTATAACACTCTAAGATTGAAAAGGTTGTTGAATTGTCCCTGATTGCCATAGCTATAACCTATTGGTATTTTTTCGGCTGACCGTATGGGCGCTAATGAATACTGATATCTAATATTGGCAAAGAATGAACCATACAGTTTATGACTTAACCCAAATATAAATGAGGTTTCAGTTGTATTGAAAGAGTTTTTGTCTATCGTTATACTAACCGGTTGGTCGGATAGAATGTATTCATTAGATTGAAGTAAGAATCCATATGAAACACCTGCTTCAATGTCAAAATCATGATAAATAGTGTGGAGCATGAATGGTACTTCTATATAGTTGATATTCATAAAGTACTTTGTTACATAAGTGCCTATAGTAGGAGATTCTACTATGGCTTGTCCTCTGCTGCCTTTTTGAGAATATAAAAATTCCATAGACATACCCCAAGTGGTGTTGAAATGTGCATAAGCTTGAGCCCCTATATTTAATCCAACTTTATGATAGCCATAGTAAGAGTCGCCATCTACCTGACTAAAATTTACCCCGGCTATCGCAGCACCTGAAAATGTTTTATCTGCATATCCGTATATATAGTCCTGTGCCAACAGATTATTTGACGACATTGGTATAAGTACGAATGTAATTATAATAGTAATATATAGTCTAATATATTTCAAAGCTATATTAATGATAAAAGCAGTAAAGATATCTTTCATATAGGGGAATAATAGGGGTATAAATGTCAATACTATAAAAATACAAGAATTGTTGGTCTGATTTTTGTAATTACTTACCTCAAATCGTTATTTTGTCAAGATATTCGCTTCGGCACTAAAAAACATGAATATAGTCAGGTACCTATCTCTTATTTTATTACTATTTGTAGTCAATATAGGCTATGCACAGCAGAAAGATACATTGCCTAGTGGTGATACATCAGTTCATGCCCCTATTATTGATACGGTACAGAAAGATACAATTAAGCGTATCCCTTATATAATTAAAGGTACTGTTAGGGACGTGAATAATAGTGAGGGACTTCCATTTGCAAATATTTATTTTCCTAAGCTGAATCTTGGCACTGCCGCAGATATGGACGGAAAGTTTGGCTTCACAATAGATTCTTTGCCCAATGATTCATTACGCATACAGGCCATGGGATATAAAGTAGTAAGCAAATGGTTGAATCCTGCTGTGCATGAATATGATTTAATAATAGAGTTAGAACGTACTTCTAATACTCTAAAAGAGTTTGTGGTTTCTGCAAAAGGAGAAGATCCGGCACTAATACTAATGCGTAAGATAATAGCCCATAAGCCACAAAATGACCCCGATAGATTAGATAACTATAGCTATGAAGCATATAATAGATTAGAGGCTGACTTGCAAAGAATGTCCAAAGCTCAGTTTGAAAAAATACCATTATTAAAAAGCTATAGTTTCATATTTGATAATTTAGATACCGTTTCCGAAACTACACCATATTTGCCGTTGTATTTAACAGAAACCTTATCGGACTACTACTATAGTAAGAAGCCTAAAAAGCAAAGAGAGTTTATAAAAGCTAGTATGGTACGTGGCGTAAATAATGAAAGTATAGTAAAGTACTTAGGCACGCTATATCAGAATGTAAATATCTACAAGAACTATATCCCGGTCTTTGATAAAAGGTTTATATCTCCTATAAGTAATGATGGGCCGTTTTATTACAGATACAAAATAAAAGATACACACTATGTGCATGGGCATAGGGTAATAATGATGCAGTTTACTCCTAAGCGAGCTGGAGAAAGTTGTTTTGAAGGCGATTTTTGGGTGGTAGATACCAGTTATGCCATACAACGTATTAGTATGGATGTATCTAGACTAGCTAATATAAACTGGGTGAATAGGGTTAGTCTATTTCAGGAGTATGAGCTGCAGGACGACTCGGTTTGGTTTTGCACTAAAGATAAATTCGTAGCTAATTTTACAATTTATGATGCTAAAAAGCTACCAGGCTTTATAGGTAGAAAAACAACTACTTATCACCATATAAAGTTGAATAAAGACACCATACAGTCTGTACTTAATGATGAACAATATAAGGTAGATGTTATTAAAAGTGATTCGGCAAAACAAATGACCGATGCTTGGTGGGCACAAAATAGACCGGACTCGTTATCTAAAAATGAGAAGGCTATTTATAAAATGGTTGATACTATTAATAGTATGCCCATAACCAAAGTATATAAAAATACAATAACACTTCTTGCCACAGGGGTAAAAGATATAGGATGGTTGCAGCTAGGGCCTTATTATTATTTGTATAGTCAAAACCCAGTAGAGGGGCATAGATTCAGGATATCGTTAGGAACTTCTAGAAAGCTGAAAGATGGTCATTTTACCGGATTTTTAGCGTATGGAGATAAAGATAAAGAGTTTAAGTATGGTGCCACCGGCTTGTGGATATTACAGAGAAGCCCAAGAATGACTATCTATGGTTATTATGCACATGACATTAATCAAACTACTAATTATTATGACCAAGTGGGTAGCGATAACATTTTTAGTGCTATGTTTCGTAAAAATGGAGTGCCATGGAAGCTTGCATTCTCGGATGATAAGCGCATACAATTTTATAAGGAGTATTACAGTGGATTTAGTCATAAACTGATTCTACAACATAGAAACTTTACGCCCTATGCACCCTTACCAAGTACTGACATTTTTAGAGATGTAAATAACAATCCAACTAAATCTGTAATTAGTTCAGAGGTGGGTTTAGAATTAAGATATGCATATAAAGAAAAATATTTGGAGGGGCTTTGGAAGAGAGCAAGGCTAGCAAATAAGTTTCCGGTATTTAATTTAGAGGTAACTGCAGGAATGAAGGGTGTATTACAAAGTGCATATAGTTATCAAAAATTAAGATTCTCAATTTCTGAAAGTATTAGTATACCACCTATTGGACACTTGTACTACAATTTATTTGCAGGTAAATATTTTGGTACTATACCGTATGCGCTATTGGAAATTCATCCGGGTAATGAGTATTACTACTATAATAAGTTTGCTTTCCAGATGATGAACAACTACGAGTTTTTAAGCGACCAATACTGTGGATTTAATATTGAGCATAATATTGGGGGAGGAATCTTTAACAGGATTCCACTACTTAAAAAAATGAAGTGGCGCCAGTTTTGGACAGCAAAAGGTGTTGTTGGTAGCTTAAGCGAGGAGAATCAGAAGTTCAATATGCTGAATCAAACAGGTACATATCCGTTTAGGACACTAAAAGGACAACCCTATTTAGAAATAGGAACAGGAGTATCTAATATATTTCAAATATTTAGGGTAGACTTTGTGTGGCGTGTGAATCCTAAGCCAATAGCAGCGGAAAACCTATCTAGATATTTTGGCATTTTTGCCAGTGCTAGGTTTGAGTTTTAGCAGGCTGTCAAAATGCTTCTATAACTGAGTATAGAGAGAATCGTACCTTTAATGCCATTATTTATTAAAATAACTGCTTATGAGCTTTCTAAAAGATTTTAAGGCGTTTGCCATGCGTGGTTCTATTATGGATTTGGCTGTGGGTGTGGTAATAGGCGCTGCATTTGGCAAGATAGTAACTTCAATGGTGGAGGATATACTGATGCCACTGATAAGTATTTTGGGAGGTAAAGGGAAATTATTTACCGATATGTTTGTGTTGTTATCAGCTAAGGAGGGTGAGCATTACGATTCGTTAGATGCTGCAAAAAAAGCAGGTGCTAATGTTTTTGCATATGGGCACTTTTTACAGTCTATAATAGACTTTTTAATAATAGCTTTTTTCATATTTGCTACAATAAGATTTATGGCAAGATTTCAGCGTAAGCAAGAAGAAGCTAAAGCTGTTGCTGAGCCAGCGCCAAGCTCTACCGATAAATTATTAATGGAGATTAGAGATTTATTACAAGATAAAAAGTAGTAAAATACTGGGGTAGCTTTATTAATTTTACCCATGACGTGGGGTGTGCCCGGGTTTTATAACCAATTAAAAGCGTGCAAGACAGAAAAATATACCGTTCATTACAAGGCTTAAAAGCTACACAAAAAAGTGGATTTGCTGTTTTAGCAGATCCTGATAAGATAGCGTTGCAAGATGTAGCAAAACTTGCCGCATTATGTAATGATGCTGCTGTAGACTATTTATTTATTGGGGGTAGTCTATTAATGATAGATCAGGTAGAGGCATGTATAGATTTATTTAAAGCTAATAGTAATATACCCGTTGTTCTATTCCCAGGTAGTCCTAGTCAAGTAACGCCCAAAGCTGATGCGCTACTGTATCTTTCGTTATTGTCTGGTCGAAACGCCGAATTACTAATAGGTCAGCACGTGGTTTCAGCACCTATGGTAAAGAAGAGTGGGCTAGAGGTATTATCTACAGGTTATATTTTAGTAGATGGTGGAGTACAGACTACTGTTTCTTACATGAGTAATTCGCTGCCTATACCTGCTAATAAGCCGGAAATAGCATTGTGCACAGCATGGGCAGGTGAAATGCAGGGCAAACAATTGATATACATGGATGCAGGTAGCGTTGCCCAACGTCCTATATCTAAAGAAATGATTGCTACAGTTAGTAGCCAAATAGAGATTCCATTATTTGTTGGTGGTGGCATATGTACTCCGGAGAAAGTACATGAGAACTGCGAGGCAGGTGCTAATATAATTGTAGTGGGTAATGCTATAGAAAGAGATTCCACTTTGATAAAAGAAATGGCTGCTGCTACTAAACGATAAGAGTAGTAAACATATAAAATGGGCTCTACACAGTAAATCTGTTAGTAGAGCCCGTTTTATATATTGTATGTTTTACTTCTGTATGTAGCAGTTTAGTGTAGCAGCCCTGAAAGTATCGTTTTTACCAGTAATTGCAGGACTCAACATGCGTATACTTTCAAAAATAACAGTATCGCCAAATTTTACGCGGCTACGTAATGACTCAATTTTTACTTGAGTTAATGAGTCTCCATGACATAACTCGCCGCTTTTATCTGTCATAATAGTTAAGTTGCCACTAGCATCTTCGTAAAACTGGTGCTCATAAAAATTTATATAGTAGCTGATAATTCTGAAAGGACGACCCATAGAGTCGTAACACTTAAGGCCATGGCTTATAAGTGAGTCGAATGTAGCTCGCTTAATAGGCCCGCCACAAAATTCAGAGTTACCGAGATAAACTTTAGGACGGTATAGGTTAATAGATTTACGTTTATTAGCCATGTTGTCCGTTTTTTTATCATCAGCATTTTTGGCTATTGATTTAGCTGGTTCTTTTTGCTTTTTTTGAGCGTGAACATTTACTGCTAAAATACTAGCTACTAAAATGATAGATAAATAAACAGACCTAGTAACCCTACTAAATTTCATCATACAATCACTATTATTTTATACTTTCTTCAATAGCTTTTATTTTTTCAAGCGCATCAGCTTGTTTTTTTCTTTCGGCTGCTACTACGTCAGGTTTTGCATTAGCCATAAATTTTTCGTTGTTCAGTTTTTTCTCTACGCTAGCTAAAAAGCCTTTTAAGTATTCTAGATCTTTCAGTAGCTGTTCTTGTTGGCCGGCGGTGTCTATTACGGTATTAGGAGATACCATGTATAGCTTATCAGTTTGTACAACTATAGAAATGCTATTAGCAGTAGCCTCAGATGTAAATTGAAGAGACTCTGCATTCACCTGTTTGCAAAGAAGGTCTGATGCATTGTTATACAAAGAAGGATTTGTGGTATCAACGGACAACTGTATTACATCTTTAGGCTTTAACTGGTTTTTATTTCTAGTGTCTCTTATAGCAGATATCAGCTCTTGTAAGAAAGCTCCATTTTTTAGGATAGTGCTATCGGGTGTACTGTAGTTTTTCAGTTGTTTAACCATTAAGTCGTCTCCTGAAGCTCTTTCAGCTAATAGGTGGTATACTTCTTCTGTCAAGAATGGCATGTATGGATGCAATAGTTGAATCAATTGCTCGAATATGCCTACTGTTTTTTGGTACGTTTCCGCAGCAATGGGTTGCTCCATACCTGGTTTAACCCACTCTAAATACCAAGAACAGAAGTCATTCCAAATAAGGGAGTAAATAGTTTTTAATCCTTCGCTTAGTCTGAAATCCTTCATTAAGTCAGCAACTTCTATTGCCGCTTCTGCTAATCTATTCTCCATCCACTGGGTAGCAAAAAGAGCAGCATTGGTTTCAGGTATATCTGCACAACGCGATTCCCAACCTTTTACTAATCGAAGTGCATTCCACATTTTATTGCAGAAGTTGCGACCTTGTTCTAGTCCAGATTCGTCAAATAACAAGTCGTTACCGGCAGGAGATGAAATCATTACACTAAAGCGAACTACGTCAGCTCCCCAATCATCAATCATTTTAAGCAAATCAGGAGAGTTTCCTAGAGATTTGCTCATTTTTCTGCCTTGCTTGTCTCTTACAATACCGGTGAAGTAAACCTTTTCAAAAGGTTTTTTACCTGTGTATTCATAACCTGCCATTATCATACGGGCTACCCAAAAGAATATAATCTCTGGGGCAGTTACCAATGTTTGGGTAGGGTAGTAGTAGGATAGTTCTTTATTGTTAGCATCTTTATTCCAGCCAAAAACCTCCATAGGCCATAGCCAGCTACTAAACCAAGTATCTAAAACATCCTCTTCTTGACGAAGGCTAGGTTCTTTAGCTGCAAGCTCAGGTTTTTGTGCAGTATATTTTTCGTGAGCCTCTTGTTCAGTTTCTGCTACGTATATAGTACCTTCTTTATCATACCAAGCCGGTATTCTATGCCCCCACCAAAGCTGGCGACTTATACACCAATCTTTAATGTTTTCCATCCAGTGGCGATACAAGTTTTTAAACTTTGCAGGGTGAAATGCTACTTCATCGTCTGCAACTGCCCTAATTGCCGGAGCTGCTAAGTCTTGCATTTTACACCACCATTGCATACTAAGGCGTGGCTCAATAACTACATCAGTTCTTTCGCTAAAACCTACTTGGTTGCTGTACTCTTCTTCTTTTACTACTTGCCCTAATGCTTTTAGGTCTTCAACAATTTTTTTACGAGCTGCAAACCTGTCCATTCCTACATATGGTCCGGCTTCTTCACTCATTGTACCATCTTCATTTAGAGTATCTATTACAGCTAAATTGTGTTTGATACCTAAATTATAGTCGTTAATATCATGTGCCGGAGTAACTTTTAGGGCACCTGTACCAAACTCTTTATCAATATAGTCATCAAAAATAATAGGTACACGTCTGTTAGCTATAGGTATAATGCAGTACTTACCTTTAAGATGTTGGTATCTTTCATCTTCAGGATGAACACATACTGCGGTATCGCCAAGAATAGTTTCAGGGCGTACGGTAGCTATGGTTATATACTCTTCTGTATCGCTATCAATTTTGTATTTAACGTAAGTAAGCTTAGAATTGGTCTGTTTATAAATTACCTCTTCGTCGCTTAATGCTGTTTTTGCTCTAGGATCCCAGTTAATCATTTTTACACCTCTGTATATGTAGCCCTTATTATATAAGTCTACAAATACGCGTAAAACGGCAGCGTAGTAATCTTTATCTAAAGTGAAATTTGTTCTGTCCCAATCAAGAGAGCAGCCCAGTTTGCGTAATTGGTTTAGAATTATTCCTCCGTATTTTTCTTTCCAGTCCCAAGCATGCGATAAAAAGGCATCTCTACTTAGTGTTTTTTTATCTATGCCTTGTTCTTTAAGCATATTTACCACTTTAGCTTCTGTAGCTATGCTGGCATGGTCTGTCCCTGGCACCCAACAAGTGTTGTAGCCAGTCATCTTAGCACGACGGATTAATATGTCTTGTACGCTATTATTTAAAGCATGACCCATATGCAGCACACCTGTGACATTAGGTGGAGGCATTACAATAGTATATGGTTCCCTGTGGTCGGGTTTACTACTAAAATATCCTTTGGTTTCCCAATGAGCATACCAGTTTTGTTCAGCTTCAGTATGCTGAAAATTCTTACTTAATTCCATAATCAGACAATGGCAAATATAAGGTGTTAATCTCTGTATTGATACTACTTTTCGGCATCTTTCACTTATTTATAAAGAAAAGTTGACTTGTAACGTTCAGTCACTTCAATATAATTATTTATAAAAACAGTTGTAATATTTGCTTAGTTGAGGCTATATTTGCTAATCACTATATTAATTGTTCACTTTTATGCCTTTAACTATGACAATGCCTGACCTGCTAATGAAAGCTTCTCATATACCTTTCCATAAGCGTTTTTCTAATTTATTGGTACAAGATTTTTACTACAATCACAACGATGAGTTTTCTCCTTTTGGCACAGATGATGGGCTGGAAACACTATTAGCCTTGCAAGACTGGATTGAGAAAAATGGACAGTTGGCAGATGCTAGAGAATTTTTAGAGAAACACCTTACAGAGAATTGGGGTGTAGATGCGTCTCATTTATTAGAATCTGATTATAACAAGATTATTAATATAAGCATGCATAACCCTGTTGAAATACCTAGTGTAGATGCTGCTGTTATTGCTACAACGTTTGGGCAGTTAAGGTTAGAGGGTAAAATAAATCCTGAACTATTAGAATTAGGAGAGATAGCTCTTAATCGCGAGCAATTTTTAGTAGGTAGGGAAGATTTATTGCCATTAGAAGAGCACGAAGCTGTGTTATATAAAAATAGGCTGAAAGCTATGAGTTCTGATTTGAAAAACATAATGAATAATTAATATTTATTATTAATTCACTTTATTTCTCTCAAATTAAAAATTAGTGCAGTCCGTTTACTATTTTATATCTTTGCTATCCCCCAAAACTGCACAATTTTGAAGTTAAAGTCTCTTGAAATAAAAGGGTTTAAGTCGTTTGCAGACAAAACCCACGTTATTCTGGACAATCCCATAACCGGGATTGTAGGTCCTAATGGATGTGGCAAGAGTAATATCGTAGATGCTATACGATGGGTGATAGGCGAGCATAAAATAAAGGCATTAAGATCTGATAATCTTGAGGACCTTATATTTAATGGATCGCGCACTCGTACGGCTAGTGGCATGGCTGAGGTATCTCTAACATTTGAGAATACAAGAAACTTGTTGCCTACAGAGTTTACGACGGTAACCATTACTAGAAAGTTCTATAAAAATGGAGAAAGTGAGTATCGCCTAAATGATGTAACGTGTAGGTTGAAAGATATTCATAATCTCTTTTTAGATACTGGGGTAAGTAATGATTCGTATGCCATAATAGAATTGGGGATGGTAGACGACATTATTAAAGATAAGGATGGCAGCCGTAGAAGAATGCTGGAGCAGGCAGCAGGAATATCTATATACAAAACCAGAAAAAAAGAGGCAAAGCAAAAGCTTGAAGCAACAGAGCAGGACATAGCTCGTATAGAGGACTTGCTTTTTGAAATAGGAAATAATCTTAGAACACTGGAAACACAGGCCAAAAAGGCTGAAAAGTATTTTGCAGTAAAGGGGGAGTATAAAGAAGTAAGTGTTGAGCTAGCTAAGGCATCTTTGGAACATTTTAATGAGCAGTATAAAACATTAAATGAACAAAATGATGCTGAAACTGATAAAAGAACCCAGCTAGAGGCTATTGTGGCTACTGAGGAAGCATCGGTAGAGCAACAAAAGCTTAAATTAATAGAAAAAGAACAAGAATTAAACGGCTTGCAGAAGCAGTTTAATGACTTAATAAATAGAATTAGACAGCTAGAAAGCGATAAAAGGCTAGCTGCTCAGAAGCTAGACCATTTAAAGGAAAGGGAAAGAAATTTAACGGATTTCTTATCCGGAGCCGATGGGCAGTCTAAGCAATTAGACGAATCTATAGCTTTTGCGCAGTTACAGTTAGATGAAGGGCAGGAGGAACTAGAGAAAATGCGTGCAGAATTGGATAAGCTTCGTAAAGAAGCAGATGAAAAACGAGCAGCATTTGATGAGAAAAAGAAAGTGTTGGAACAGATGCGCGCCGAATATGCGCAAAAGCAACGTAGCCAGTTTGATGCAGAGAAAAAAGTGGCAATAGCAGATACCTCAGTTCTAAATATTCAGCGTAGTATACATCAAGTACAAGAAGAGCGGACTCAGCGTGCTACACAAATCAATCAGCTGAATACTGAATTAAAAGATACTCAGGAAAAACTGGAAGATAAGCAGGAGGAGCTGCAAGACTTGGTAGAAAAGTATGAAGAAGTAAAGGGTAAGATATTACAGAGTCAAGAGCAAATGGAAAGCCTTCGCTCTAAACTAGTAGAAGAAAATAGAAAACTTGATGCCAGAAAAAACGAACATGATTTATTAAAATCATTAGTAGAAAGTCTTGAAGGTTATCCAGATAGTATTAAATTCCTTAAAAAGAATAAGGAATGGAATAATACAGCACCGCTATTGAGCGATGTATTTGTGGTAAATAATGAATATCGAACTGCGCTAGAAAACGTATTAGATAACTATCTTAATTATTATATAGTTGCAGATACTAAAGAGGCTGCTAAGGCATTATCTCTGCTAGAAACTAATAAAAAGGGGAAAGCTAACTTTTTTATACTTGAACATTTAGGAGCATACACGCCTGAAAAATACGAAGTGCCCACCGGTGCAGTTTCTGCATTAAGTGTAGTAAAAGTAGATGAGCAATATGCTGAGTTGGCAAACCGACTGTTAGGACATGTGTATATAACCGACAATAGCGAGGTTATAACAGATGCTCAATTGCACTACGGTATGGTATTGGTAGATAAAACCGGTAAAATGGTTCGTGGGAAATATACACTAGGCGGTGGTTCTGTTGGTTTGTTTGAAGGTAATAAAATAGGACGTGCTAAGAATTTAGAACGATTAGCAGCTGAGATAGATGAGTTAATACAAACAACTACACAGCTTAAGCAACATATTTCCGATACTCAGAATAAAATAGCAGGTTTTAATAGCGAACTGAATGATAAAGCTATTGAAGCTGCTAAACAAGATATCAACAGACTGCAAAACCACTTGTTGAATCTTAAAAATAAGATTGAAAACTTCGAACACTTAAATCAAACAGGAGAGCGCAGGCTAGAAGATTTACAAATTCAGCTTGAAGATACTCACGATAGTATAGAAGGGACACGTTCTCAGTTAGAAGAGATTAATGAATCGCTACAGCAACTTCAGCATAATATTCAAGGTGCAGAAGCTGAATTTAGAACTGTGGAGCAGGCGTTTAATGAGGTGACGGCGCAGTACAATCAACAAAATATAACCTGTACCAAGCAGTTAAGTAAAATAGAGGGGCTTAGGCAGGAGCTACAGTTTAGAAATAATCAGCTAGCAGATCTTAAAAAGCAGATAAGTAGCAATAGTGATCAGTTACAACAAATAAGTACACAACTTCAAGAGACTGAAAAAACGCTGCATAGTGGTGATAATGAGTTGTATGAGTTGCTTACCAGAAAAGAAAGTGAAGAGAAGGAACTGAACGAAAAGGATAGAGATTATTACACTATGCGTAATGGCATAAGCGCACAAGAAAGCCAGCTTAACCAGAAACGTAGAGAAAAAGAACAGGCAGAGGTATTGCTGCAATCTATAAAGGATAAGCTTGCCAATATGAAATTGCAAGTAGCGGGAATGAGTGAACGCTTATCTATTGAGTTTAAGGTGAAGTTAGATGATGTGCTTGGTGAGCCAAGAACTACAGAGTTGAGTATAGAAGAGTTAACTGCAGAAGCTGAGCGTATGAAAAAACGCTTAGATAATATGGGGGAAGTTAACCCCACTGCTATTGAGGCATATAATGAAATGAAGGTTAGGCACGACTTTATAGTAGAGCAAAGAGATGACTTGGTAAGTGCTAAAGTATCTTTGTTAAGTACTATAGAAGAGGTAGAACAAACTGCCAATAGTAAGTTCAGAGAGACTTTTGATTTGGTGAGAGCAAATTTTGTTGAAGTATTTAAAGCACTCTTCACCGCTGAGGATAATTGTGATTTAAGACTTACAGATCCTGATAATCTTGCGGATAGTGGAATAGAGATTTATGCTCAGCCTAAAGGTAAAAAGCCTAGTACACTTACTCAGCTTTCCGGTGGTGAGAAAACGTTGACTTCAACGGCGTTTTTGTTTGCCATATACCTAATAAAGCCAGCTCCATTCTGTATACTAGATGAGGTAGATGCTCCACTGGATGATGCTAATGTTGGGAAGTTTACACAGATGATTCGTAAATTCTCAGATAATTCGCAGTTTATTATAGTTACGCACAATAAGCAAACTATGGCCGCAGTAGATGTTATTTATGGTGTTACCATGCAAGAGCCCGGTGTAAGTAAACTTGTGCCAGTGGATTTTAGAAGTTTGAACTAGTATATAGTAGTATCTTATTGAAAGAGCGTGCGAGCATTCAGGCTCGCACGCTCTTTTTGTGGCAATTCCATATTACCATACTTGTACTTCTCTTTCTAGTTCTATGTTGAATTTGTGCTTGATGTCTGCAACTATACGCCCGGATAGCTCCCATATTTCAGCTCCATTAGCATTTGCATAGTTTACTAAAACTAAAGCTTGTTTCGCATGCACTCCAATATCGCCAGTTCTGTAACCCTTCCATCCGGCTTGTTCTATTAGCCAACCTGCAGGTACTTTTACAATACTATCGCTTACAGGGTAAGAAGGGATGCTTGGATATTGCTGTTGTAGTAATGCATATTGCGGTTTAGAAATAGTTGGATTTTTAAAGAAACTACCGGCATTGCCTATTTCTTTAGGATTAGGCAACTTACTACTTCTTATATTTATAACTGCTTGAGCAACGTCTGCAACTGTTGTATTAGTAATATTCATTTTGTTAAGTTCATCCTCAATAGCGCCATAGCTAGTATTTAGCTTTGGGTGTTTATTGAGTTTGTAGGTCACTTCCGTTATGAATATTTTATCTTTTAAGCTGTTTTTGAAAATACTATCTCTATAGCCGAATTCACAAGACGCATTGTTAAGTGTATGATACTGATGAGATACCCAGTCGAAATAAGTAACAGATTCAATTACATCTTTAGCCTCAACGCCATATGCTCCAATATTTTGCATAGGAGATGCTCCAACAGTACCCGGGATAAGAGCAAGATTTTCCAGTCCTCCCCAGCCTTTAGCTACCGCATACATTACCAGATGATGCCATACCTCGCCAGATGCTACTTTGAGCCAAACATGTTCTTCGGTCTCTTTACAAATAGCTATACCCTTAGTAGCATTGTATAACACTAATCCCTCAATGTTTTGAGTGAGTAATACATTACTTCCTCCGCCAATAACTTTTATTTTATTGTATTTAGTGGCAATTTCTGCTAAAGAAAGAGTATCAGTAATCTCTAAAAAACATTTGGCATAAGCTTGTATGCCGAATGTATTATATGGTAAAAGCGATATGTTATGTTGC
>CAYWUY010000069.1:0-14041 GCA_964461535.1 uncultured Flavipsychrobacter sp. | reverse complement strand
AAAAAAACGCTTTAGAGGTCTAAAGCGTTTCGAAGTATCGTATTACACATTCTTTCAGCATTTGTTCTTGTTCTTTTATGCCGTTGGCGGGTGGTTGCTGTATCATGTCGAAGTGGGGCCAGCCGTCGTCATCTTTGCCTACGGGGGCATAGTAGCCTAGCTGGCTTAGTAGTGTGCACACGGCTACGTGCATCAGGTCTTGCTTTTGCTCTTTGGTAAACTTCTTTACCATAGGGGTGCCTACTTCGTTCATGCCTATTAAAAAAAGTATGCCTTCCATATCGGGCACCTTGCCAAATCTATCTTGTAAAAAAGCTAGTGTTTCTATCCACTTTACTTCAAATTCATCCATTGTTATATAAGGTTATGTCCTTGATTTATGGTTGCGAAAATAGCCCATTCGGCCTTATTAGCTGCTATAAGTATATAGGCGGCATTTAAAAAAAGTTAAATTCCCATAGCTTTCTTTTATATTTTATGCGGTTTTATACTTTTGGAGCATCAATTTTGACATAACTATGGACGTATCTTCTTCAGTAGACATTAGAGAATTGAATGAGCGCATTCACCAGCAAAGTGCATTCATAGAGTTGCTCAATATGGAGCTTAATAAAGTGGTGGTTGGCCAAAAGCACATGACCGAACGCCTATTGATAGGCCTACTGGCCAATGGTCACGTATTGCTAGAGGGTGTTCCGGGCTTGGCCAAAACACTTTCTATCAAGTCTATGGCATCGGCTATACAGGCACGCTTTGCACGTATACAGTTTACCCCCGATTTGCTACCTGCCGATGTGCTAGGTACTATGGTGTATAATCCGCAGGCGCATGAGTTTGCGGTGCGCAAGGGACCCATATTTGCCAATTTTATACTGGCCGATGAGATAAACCGTGCCCCGGCTAAGGTGCAAAGTGCCTTACTAGAGGCTATGCAAGAGCGCCAAGTAACCATAGGCGATAGTACCTACTCGCTAGAAGAACCTTTTTTAGTATTGGCTACACAAAACCCCATAGAGCAAGAGGGTACGTATGAGCTACCTGAAGCACAGGTAGACCGCTTTATGCTAAAGGTGGTAATATCTTATCCTAAAAAAGAAGAAGAAAGGCATATTATACGCACTAATCTGAATCCTGGCGGGGCTGTAAAAATAAATGCTGTGGTAACTACACAGGATATTTTGAAGGCACGCAAGCTAGTGAGAGAGGTGTATATGGATGAAAAAATAGAGCAATACATACTAGACATAGTATTTGCTACGCGCTTTCCTGAAGAGTATAAGCTGGGCAAGCTAAAACCATACATCAGCTATGGCGGATCGCCACGTGCCAGCATTAATTTGGCACTAGCGGCTAAGGCTTATGCCTTTATTAAGCGTAGAGGATATGTGATACCTGAAGACATACGCGCTATATGCCACGATGTGATGCGCCACCGTATAGGGCTTACTTACGAGGCTGAAGCTGAGAATGTAACCTCTGAACAAATAATAAACGAGATACTGAATGTAGTGGAAGTGCCTTAGTAGATAGCACTTTTCATTTACCGATTTTTGCATACAGGCTGCTTGGTGTTACAGGCAGCCTTTTGTTTTATGAAGGTAATTACATAATAATAATTAATAATTATTTATTAGTATAAAGCAATGAGTTATTAAAATTGCTAAGCCAAAAATCTTATTTTTAATGAAAAATACGGGGAAAATACGGTCTTTTTCCTGTAAATGGCTGAATACATTTGTTATAGCATTGAATGTAGCAGTTAGCAAACAGTATACAGCAACAATACCCCCTTCATTATCAAATACTTTTATATAGCACTCTATCTTCTATATGTTTTGCTACTGTTGTTCATTTTGTGTTAGCATTAGAGAAATAGAAACACTGTTTATATTGCCTATACCCCAACACCACTGAAGAACATATGAGCAACATCTATGAAGAAAACACTATGCAGAGCAAACTAGAAATACAGGACCAAATGTTTAGCTACTTCTATAATGAAGTACACGACAACATAGGCCAATTACTAAGCACGCTAAAAATGCAATTGTATAACATAAAAAATACTAGTACCGACCAAGCTATAAGCAACCGCGCCAGCGACAGCAGCGAAATAGTAAACGCAGTGATAGGCAATCTACGTATGATGACGCGCTCTATTGGCGAATACTATTTAAGCAGCCTAAGCCTGGTGGCAGCGCTTGAAAACTATACCGAAAGACTACAAAACACCTATGATGTAAACATAAGACTACTACTATATGGCCAGATAAACCATTTGAACAAAGAATTAGAACTATCGCTATTCAACACCATACAGGAACTATTATTAAATGCCATCACCCTACAAAACGCTACCCTTATAACACTTGAACTACATTTTAAAGCGCATGAGCTATCTATAATAGTGTCGGAAAATGGCACAATAGATGGGATGCATTCAGCTCCTAGGGACCTAATACACCGCGAAACTAATATCAATGTTGTGTTAACAACAGTTGATATTCCCTTGACTGAACACCACAATGAAACTTAACTGCCCAAACTCTATCACTTGACTACTGTTTTATTGTACACATAATCGCCTAATACATACTTAAAATGATTAGAATAGCACTAGCGGATGACCACGCAATACTTAGGAAAGGGGTAGCAGAACTATTATCGAACTTCGATAATATGAATGTAAACATTGAGGCATCTAACGGTAAAGATCTGTTGCAAAAACTAGCCGGCACTAGCGATATGCCACATGTATGCATACTGGATATAAACATGCCGGAGATGAATGGGTATGAAACAGCAGCACACATTAAAGTGGCTTATCCGGATATGAAAATACTGGCCCTGTCTATGTATGACGGGGAGGCCAACATAATAAAAATGCTTAAAAACGGTGCTAACGGGTATATACTTAAAGACAACGACCCCAATGAGCTGAGAAAAGCAATAGAACAGGTGTACTACTCGGGCTACTACTACAGCGAACTGGTAACAGGCCGTATGCTACACCAGATAGATAAAGAAAAACATAAGAGTAACGAACTGACCGAACGCGAACAAGCCTTTATAAAACTGTGCTGTAGCGAGCTTACCTATAAAGAAATAGCAGACGAAATGAACCTGAGCCCACGTACTATAGATGGCTATAGAGAAAGCTTGTTTGAAAAACTAAGCATTACATCGCGCACGGGGCTGGTGATATATGCAATAAAAAATGGCTATTTCTCGATATAGGTTTTGTAAATATTAAACAACTTTTCTCTTATAAAAGGGTTGTGCAATGTACTTGTAAGATGTTACTACCTTTGCCCTACTATGGCTTACAAATCATTGCGTGAGTTTATCGACACACTAGACAAGGCCGGAGAGTTGGTTAGAATAAAAACCTTCGTAGATCCGGTTTTAGAGATAGCAGAAATTACAGACAGAGTATCAAAAACGCCCGACCGTAATAAAGCATTATTGTTTGAAAACACCGGCACTCCCTACCCAGTACTTATAAACAGTATGGGTAATGAGCGCCGTATGTGTATAGCACTAGGTGTAAACAACCTAGATAGCATAATGCATGAAATAGAGGACTTGTTTAAAACACTAAGCACACCTAAAAACGGCATGCTTGAAAAACTAGCCATGCTGCCACAGTTGGGCAAGTTTGCCTCTTGGATGCCTAAGGTAGTAAGTGGCAGGGGTGCCTGCCAAGAAGTGGTAGATACTAACCCCGACCTAAGCACCATACCTATACTTAAATGCTGGCCACAAGATGGTGGACCATTTATAACACTGCCAGCCATACATACCAAAGACCCTAATACCAACATTAGAAATATAGGCATGTATAGAATGCAGGTATTTTCTAAAGATATGACGGGCATGCACTGGCATAAGCATAAAGTAAGTGCCAGACACTATAACGAATATAAGAAGCTAGGCAAAAAAATGCCTGTTGCAGTAGCATTAGGAGGCGACCCTGTATATACCTATGCCGCCACTGCCCCACTACCCGATAATGTAGACGAGTACATGCTAGCGGGCTTTTTGCGTAAAAAGAAGGTAGAGCTGGTAAAATGTATAACCCAACCTGATATAGAAGTACCATCAGATGCAGACTTTATTATAGAAGGCTATGTAGACCCTAATGAAGAGCTGATATGGGAAGGGCCATTTGGCGACCATACGGGCTACTACTCTCTACCTGACTGGTATCCTCGCTTTCATGTAACGGCTATAACCCGCCGCAAAGATGCTGTGTATCCAGCCACTATAGTAGGCATACCGCCACAAGAAGATGCCTGGATAGGTAAGGCTACCGAGCGCATATTTCTTGCACCTATAAAAATGACTATGGTGCCTGAAATAAAAGATATGAATATGCCTGTAGAGGGTGTGTTTCATAACTTGGTGATAACGACCATTAACAAAGAATATCCCGGCCAAGGACAAAAGGTAATGAACGCTATGTGGGGCGCGGGACAAATGATGTTTAACAAAATACTGGTACTTGCTGATGGTAACACACCAATAGATTCTTACAAAGAGCTAACCCAATATGTGTTTAACAACATAAACCCGGCTACGGATGTTTACTTTAGCTCAGGGCCAATGGACGTGCTAGACCATAGCTGCTCTAAACTGGGCTTTGGCGGGAAAATGTGTATAGATGGTACTAAAAAAACTGAGGAAGAGCTAACCGAACCTCTAGTACCCTTCCAGATGCACCCGCAACTAAAAAAAGAGTTATTTACTAGCACCTTTCCTGAAATTAAAAGTGCTTATGTAGGACTAGCCTCGAAACATCAGATACCGGTATTGTTTATTTCGGTAGAAAAAAACCGCCCGGGACATGTAAAAGAGTTGCATAAACAAATATGCCAACTGCCTGAGGTAAATAATATTAAAATGATACTATATGTAGAACATACTGTAAATGCAGCAGATATAGCTGATGTACTGTGGCGTTTCTGCAATAATATGGATCCTAGGCGCGACCACTTCTATGCAGGAGACAATAACCACATATTAGGACTAGACGGGACTAGAAAAACCAAAAAATTAGATAACTTCGAGAGACCTTGGCCAAATATTATAGCTGCCGACGATGAAACTATTAAGAAAATAGATGATAAGTGGGCATCTCTTGGACTAGGAAATTTAATAATTTCACCATCTTTACGGTATCGTACCCAACTATATGGGGTGGGTGCATCTGTCTTAGATAGTGAAGAATAACTTTCGAATAATAATTTTTGGTAACTTTAAAAAAAATTGACCGATGAAACGTTTCCTACTAGCATGCTTCCTGTTAACTGCTACCTGTAGCGTGGTAACTACTCAGGTAGTTTATGCACAAAGCACCACAGCAGTAAGCGTAACAGTATTTACTGAAAAAGTGAATCTTATGGATGGCCAAATAGCAGCAGGCAATATTACAGGTGCTACTGCAACATGGCAAGAAATACATACCATGATGATGAATGCGCTAAGCAATAGCAAATTTCAGATAGCAGATGCTACTAGCGATGCTGCACGTGCTACGGCAACCACATTAAATACTAACCAAACTAACGTTTATTACCAAGTATGGGCACTAAAGTCTGACTTGGCAACCAACCGCACTGCTATCCGCACTAAGCTGATGGAGTTTGCCGGTTTACTATAATAATTTCTGTTTTTTTGTTATAAAAAAGCTATTGGGTATATACATGCCCAATAGCTTTTTGTATATATAGGTTTATAGCAAACAATAGCCAATTGTACTAAGTTAACTAGCAGTAATGTTAAACTCCACATACGACAGCTTATACTAGCATAACATAGATAAGATTAAGGGTATAAGTTGTACTTTTACAACTCAAATTCTAATTGTGAAAGCGATCATACCAGTTGCAGGTGCCGGCACTAAGCTGCGCCCACTAACGTACACACAACCCAAAGCACTTATACCTATAGCCGGAAGAACGATTCTAGGCGTTATTGTAGACCAACTGTGCGAAGCTGGTGTGGATGAGTTTGTATTTGTGATAGGCTACCTAGGCGAGAAAATACAGCGCTATATAGAGCGTGTATACCCGAACATCAAATCGACCTTTGTAACACAAAACGACAGAAGAGGTACAGGGCATGCTATATGGCTAACTAAAGATGCTGTGGGCAGTGATGATGTGCTTATAGTGCTGGGCGACACCGTGTGCGACTGTAACCTTAAAGAGGTAATTAATAGCCCTATATCTCAAATAGGTGTACGCAAGGTAGATGACCCAAGAAGCTTTGGAGTAGCAGAGCTGAATGATAAGGATATGGTAACAAGAATGGTGGAAAAACCGCTTATACCAAAGTCTAACATGGCCATGGTGGGTATTTACTACATAAAGCAGACTGATATTATGTATGAGGCCCTAAACAAGCACCTAAATAATACTGCTGACGAAAACGGAGAATATCAGTTTACCAGCGCCCTACAACACATGGTTGAGGAATATAAGGTGAATTTTCAGGCATTTAGAGTAAACAACTGGTTTGACTGTGGTAAAAAAGAGAGCCTATTATCTACCAATGCTACTCTGCTAAGACAAATGGAGGAGGAGAATAAAACCACGGTAATAAATGACTATAAAAACACCGTTATCATACATCCTGTAAGCATAGCTGAGGGCTGCATTATAAACAACTCTATTATAGGCCCTAATGTAACCATAGGTGAAAATACGAAGGTAGATTCGGCTATAGTTAGAGATTCCATTGTAGGGTCGTATGCAGAGCTACACCAGGTAGTACTTAACTCTAGTATTATAGGTAGTGATGCTTATGTGCGTGGCTTAAGCCAGAGCTTAAACATTGGAGATAACACTGAGATAGATTTAGCGTAAAAACAATTTATTTCCGCTGGTAAGCGGAAATATGGTACCTACTAAAAAAGGTCGGCAAATGCCGACCTTTTACTATTTTAAGCTATAATGCTGCTAATTAATTGCTAGGTGTAGGTGATACGTAGTTAGCACTGATAACACCATTTACAAAATGCACACCAGCCAAAGATTCGATAGTATTGATATCTACTTTATGCAATTCTAATTTATCGTTAGGATTGTATGGCTCAATGTTGTGGAAAGTGTAGCACAAATACTCATCGGTGCTAGGGATGTATATTACTTTCCAGCAATATTCAGGAACCACAATGTTCTTATCTGCACCTACAATCCAGTTGCGACCTACAGTACCGGCGAATACTTTTATTTTTTTGTATTTCTTAGCCTTTACCATTTCTTTATCGTGTAGCTTACTCCACATGCTTTTGTGCAAGTTTTTAGGCATAGGCATTACGTTAGTAAAGTAATAGCTTTCTCTGTAAGCATCTTTATCGCAAGTATTTTCTTCAGGAGCCATCATTTGAGCATGGTCAAACATGGTGTTTTTATAGTCTTCTTTTAGGTCAGAATATTCAGGAAGCTGAGGATCTACCTCAAGTCTTACACCATTTTCACCTTTCTGCTTGCTACAGTTAAACAACTCCGGAGTAAGCGTATATATAACCAATACTGGAAGATGCTGAGATTTTGAGAAATACGAAGTGAAATTTTGATTTCTTATTTTCACGATGTCTTGACCATAAGAATTAAAACTTACGGCTAGCAGCAACATCATTGTCAACTTTGAAAACCTGCTGAGTATTCCCTTTTGCATATTTACCATTTGTTCTGTTAGTAATTTTTTGAAATGGATTCTTAGAGCGATAAAATTAGAACTTTCACACAATTTTTTATAATAATACAGCCTTTTTTATTTCTAATCACAAACTTTTTTTTGTTATTGGCTTTTTTTTCACCTAAACATAGCATAATTTTATAACAGAATAAGTGATTTTGTGTTGTTGATTTAAAAATATATCCCAATGCGTGCGGAAAGATTAGTGTACATGTTTTCTATTGCCTTGATACTTACAGTATCTTTTGGAACCATATTTTACCTTAGTTATAGAATATTGCAACACTAAAGCTAGCCTTATGGCTTTAGGTAATTGGCATGTTCTATAAGTGCGGTTTCCATTTGGGCAAACACCTGTTCTTTTAAACGGGGCAGGTCTTTCATATCCATACCGGCTACTGATACGGGCGGTAGGTATATGGCTCTGTTATTGCCGGGCCAAAGTTTCCACCATGCACTATAGTGCCATCTTAATAAACTATCGGGGAGTATTACCGGTACTATATCTTTTTGGCAAGTAATAGCCAACCTAAAGGCACCATCATAAAAATCTTTTAGAGGAGCAGTAGTTTCATTAAAAGTGCCCTCAGGGAAAATAATGATGCTAGACTCTTTGCGAAGGGCGCGGCTCATGAGGCGCATACTAACTGCACGGCTAACCGTATTGCTACGGTCTACCATAATGGTTATTTGCTTATAAATGTAGCCTACCAAAGGCGCCTTACTCATTTCTTTTTTGCCAAGCGGACGGAAATAACGGCGCACTGCCGGAAAAATAGAGATGGTATCTATATAAGAAATATGATTGGCCACAAAAACATAATTGCCATCTTGGGGTACGGCTCCTTTTATGCGAACAGGCATGCCAATTACATATAACCAAATAATAGCCCAGCGCTTTATAATAAAATGAATCACTTTTCTGCCTTTAGCATTGTTAGCTAAGCTAACAATAGCCACTAGCGGAAAAACAACCGCCAGACTAAGCAGAAAAGTGACGACTACATAAGTGGTATAAAAGGGTTGCAATAGTTTTCGCAGCATATATTTGTGCTGTTATTGGCTAACTGACATACCCGGAAATAAAGGACGACCTACTATAGCCTTACCAGGCCATGGTGTTTGCGATACAAACAACAAGAATGCTATGGCAGAAAACCACAACAATTTATTGAACTTCTTAGGCGAAGGAATATCTTTTTTAGCTATGCTATAGCCTATGTGCACCAGTACTATGCCTATAATCATAGCCAAGGGATGCTCTAATGCAAAAAAACGTACGCCCTTATTGCTCATAGCGCCGGGAGTAGAAAGGCTTTGCAAATGACCGTTCATAAATAATAGAGCCAAGCCTACCAGCAACTGTAAATCGCAACTGATCATCATGAATAATGCAGTCATCTTATTGCCTTTAGCAAACTCTTTTTTGCCCATTAAGCCCATTAAGCTTTGTAGGGCTACAACCAAGGTAAATAATAACACCAAATAGCGTAAAATACTGTGTAAGTGTATCATGCGTATAATTTATATTTCGGTAAAAATAAGGCTTATTCCCTATCAACAGCCTACCAATTCATTCTTTCTCTTAATGTGCGTATATGATATACGTGATGCTTACCATGCCAAGCATACATAGCGGCATGCTCCCAAATGGGAATAGTCAATTTTCTATCGGGGTGGTAAAATGTACGTTCTAGCTGACCGGCACTACAAGACTCGAGCAAACACACCATTTTACGATGAAGAGCATGTAGTAGCGTTATTGATAGATTTATAGGCATGGTGGCTACATCGGCTGTCTGCACCCATAAATTTTCATCATATGCTTTTATAGTTGGGTTATCTTCGGTAAGTGCCCATTTTAGCCTTATATAAGCATGCATATGACTATCTGCCAAATGATGCACTACCTGTGCTACAGTCCAACCACCGGGGCGATATGGCGTATTTAGCTGATGTTCGTCTAGATTTTCTATACATACATCTAGCCACTGAGGTACTGCACTTAAGGTACTTAGCCATTTTTTAAAAGCGGCTTCGGTATATTCTTCAGGACGTTGGTATCTGCCTGTTGGGTACTTTAGTACTTCTAGTTCTTCTGCACTAATATTCATATTGTTGACCGTTATTCTCCGTATAAGTTATTATAAAATGCTTTTGCTACCTCTGATGGCGGATATGGCTTTTTGCTGCGCGAATATCTGTTGCGCTGTGTAAAAAAGGCATCCAAAATATCTTCTCCGCTAGTGCACACAATAACTATATCAGGATGAACATACCTAGCCTTTTCGGCATAAAGCGTATAATAGTCTTCCATAGTATAATTTAGGTGTCCGGCATTTATTATTTCCTTATCGGGGTGCTTTTGTTGCAGCAGTTCGGTAAAAATATCAGCATTATCTAGGTATGGGCAAAAAACTCTATTGTCGCCCAGTATTAGTATTCTCTGTTTAGTTTTATTTGCATCCAAGTCTTTGCTCATTCTAAAGCCTTGTTTGTTTACCTTAAGGGTATAAGGAGCATAGGTAGCACTTTCTATACGTTCGTCTTGATTGGGAGGCAGGTCGCCCATGACAGTAGGTTCGTCTTTAGACTTCCAGTTTTTAGAGCTTTTATAGGCGGTGTTTTTCTCTATAATACTATCTAGCTTATTAGCTATAAACATACACCCCTCTTTAGACCAGTTATTATCTTGGCTAGCCTGTATAAACCTACTTAAATCTTCGTCTTGAGCCATAGCCGCAGCAACATCTATAAACTCTATTCCTATATTGTCGCAGGTTTTTATAATATAGGGAATGCCATAGTTGTTAGCCAATGTTATAGACTTACCTACATCGGGCGTTAGCACAGCAAGCACTAGCTTGGCACAGTCTTTATCGCACTCGCCTTTAAGCCTGATAAGATTACTTTTAAAATCTTCTTGGAGCTCGCTATACATGCGGTTTCCTGCCAGACGCTGTATAATTTCGTCGTGCGGTGTTTTAGGATAATCTTCAAGTATACCATCGCGCTGTGCCTTCAAAGCCATATCGTTTATAGAACGCTTTTTAAGGTCGCAACTACTAAGTACTAATATTATACTGGCAAGTAAAAAAAATGATATACCTACTCTGCTATTTTTCATTTTGCATTATGTTTTTTAATAAACATGCACCTACCTACTACCACATATTCATTCGGCTAAAACGCTGATAAAGTTAGGCATAAAATAGCCAGTATTGGCAAAATGTACTGTAATATTGCACCCCGGCAAACTTAATGTGCAAGCACTACCAAAATATAAATAAAATAGTATTTTTATAATGTTTTAGGGATAGGTGATAGGACAGAAAAGTATTGGCTCACCATTATTATCAGGCACACGATATGTTGCACATTACAGTTTATAGTGCGGTTTCTACACCTAGGCTTTCGTATTGCCTGCATTGGCTGCTTACCGAGCGCTTGCAAATAGCCTATACACTCACCAATAATTTGGCAGACCTACAACATACGCCCTATGCAATAGCATATGGCAATACTAGCACTAATGCAGTATCTATTCCGGCATCGGGACTACTACAACAAAACCATATAGAAGCACAACAAGTAAGTACTGGCATGTGGCAAGATGTGCCTACACTGTTTGATATACCCGGCGCTGATACTACACTACCCTTTGACCTGCTATCAGGTATATTTTACCTGCTGAGTCGCTACGAAGAATACTTAAACTACACACCCGATAAACATAGTAGATTTCCGGCTACGGAGAGTATACTGTACCGCATAAACAGCCTGGAAATACCGCTTATAGATGAGTGGGTATATAGGCTAATAGCCCTACTGAACCAACAATGGAATACTAAAATAAAAACACCGGGATATAGCTACACACCTAGCTATGATATAGATATAGCCTACTCTCACAGTTACAAGGGTGTAGCACGCCTAACGGGAGCCTACCTGCGCGCCATACTTAAGGGCGACCTAGAACAAATAGCGGAACGTACCAAGGTGCTAAAAAAGAAAATAAAAGACCCCTTTGATAGCTTTAACACCTTAAAGCAACTGCACAGCCAAAACGGGCTACAGCCTATATACTTTATACTGTGTGCACTAAAAACTACACCATTTGATAAAAACATACACCCCCAACACCCTGCCATGATGCGGGTGATAAAGCAGCTAGATAAAGAGGGGCAAATGGGCATACATCCTTCTTATTATGCCTATGGTAAGGAGGTGCTTTTTGCTGAAAAAAATACGCTGGAACAAATTATAGGACACCGTGTGAATATTTCGCGACAGCACTACATAAAAGTGCACTTTCCGCAGACGTGTATTAACCTGATGAAGGCCGGCATAGCACACGATTATAGTATGGGCTATGGCACACACCTGGGCTATAGGGCCGGAACGGGCAATGCTTTTATGTGGTATAACCTGCAGGAAAATAAAGCCACGACACTGCGCATACACCCCTTCTGCTTTATGGACACAACAGCCCACTATGAGCAGCATCTAAGCCCTGAGCAAGCCAATGAAAAACTAAGCCATATGCTAGCAACTGCCAGACGTACGGGCAGTAACTGCATCACCATATTTCATAATTTTTCTTTAGGCACTGCTAAGGAATGGGACGGATGGCTGCCCATGTATACCCAATTTTTACAAGAGGCAACGGCATAAAAAAAACGGCCGCTTAACAGCAGCCGCACATACAATTGTTCACACGCAATAGTAGGACTACGTATTGCTAAAAAACGTTAGGGTTTTAAATAGGTAGCCGGGTTTATAGGTATCGGTATGCAGATAAGGGCTGATCTTACAATACCAATATTTAAGTTAAGTACACTCAATATGTTGCATGGTCTTGGGTTGTTTTCAGGTAAAATATAGGGTTCATAGTATATTAGGCGGTATCAGGGTTACAGTTTATTGCCAATCAACATCAGCAATATCACTAAGCCATAAAAGGCTAATAATAACTTTAATGTTGTCCTCATGATATACTAAATAAGGTTCTGTATATAAGGACGAAAAGCTTGGAGAAAATGTTTGGAAGGGAAAAATATATTTTTTGTTTGCAAGTGTAAATTAAAAAGATAATAGAGGAAATTCTATAGAAATATGTACTTTTATTTTACATTAAAAAACCTCTATCATGAAACATTTACTAAACACTATTCTACTATGTATTGCTGTGGTAATAGCAAATGCACAACAAATAGTTACACATGGATTTATAAATTATACAGCTTGCCCAACAGACTTTAGCCAAATATATCTATGTACAAATTGGTACCAACCTACGGGTGGAACATCTGACTACTTAAATGCCTGTGCAAACGGTACTAATGTTGGAGTTCCTAACAATTATTGGGGGACTCAAGCTTGTGTAGATAATGCATACGTGGGCTTATATACATATGCACCGGCAGCAACCACAGATTACAAAGAATATATTGGAACTGAAATAGCGCCCCTTACTGTAGGTCAAGAATACGAAATGAGTATAACAGTATCATTAGCTGATAATAGTAGCTTTGCTACAGACGGTTTGGGTGTATATTTTTCAATGAATCAATATACTTATAGTGTTATGTATAACACCATAAACGTAACACCACAAATTGACTATACTAGCTATGGCACCATAACAAACAAATTAAGTTGGGTTACATTAACCAAAACATTCATTGCAGATTCACCCTATAGGCATATAATAATAGGTTGCTTTAAAAAAAATGATGACCTGCGGATTGATACTGTTGTTAGTAGTTTACCTGATGAGCAATATTCATACTACTACATAAGTAGAATTGGCACGCCAGATACAACCAGACAAATTATTGGCCCAGGGAGCTATTATCCTACAGATCCTATTGATGGTGTATATAATTTCCCGAATGCATTTACCCCAAATGGGGATGGGCTGAATGACATTTTTAATATGATAGCTAGTAAAAGTTACGATTTTAAAAACTATAGCCTAAGCATATATAATCGCTGGGGCGAAAGAATATATTTTACGAATAGCCTTAAAGGTGGTTGGGATGGCACTTATAACGGTACTGAACAAAATTATGGTGTTTACCACTATTGGGCCGAATTTACAATAAACAACCAACCCAAAACCATAAAAGGCAATGTAACGCTAATGAGGTGATGGCATCAAATAGAAATTTACACTACTTTTAAGCCTTTAGTGATATACGATATCTTCTAAAAGGCAACAACTATGAATACACATATTAAACTGTTCATTACCTTCTTATTATTTAATTATGTTAGCAATAAATGTGTTGCCCAGACTACGTTTCAAAGATATACGGTTGGGCAGGCTTCTATT
>CAYWUY010000068.1:2017-14569 GCA_964461535.1 uncultured Flavipsychrobacter sp. | reverse complement strand
AAGGACGGTGTTTCTGTTGCAAAAGAAATTGAATTGGAAGATGCAATTGAGAACATGGGTGCTCAAATGGTTAAAGAAGTAGCTTCTAGAACCGCTGACCAAGCAGGTGATGGTACTACTACAGCTACTGTTTTAGCTCAAGCTATCATCAGCGAAGGTTTGAAAAACGTAGCAGCAGGTGCTAACCCAATGGATTTAAAACGCGGTATCGACAAAGCTGTAGGTGCTATCGTTGAAAATTTGAAAAAACAATCTGAAAAAGTAGGTAACGACAATAAGAAAATTGAGCAAGTTGCTTCTATTTCAGCTAATAACGATAATGCTGTAGGTTCTCTTATTGCTCAAGCTATGGCTAAAGTGGGCAACGAAGGTGTTATCACTGTAGAAGAAGCTAAAGGAACTGAAACAACTGTAGAGGTTGTAGAAGGTATGCAATTTGACCGTGGTTACTTAAGTGCTTACTTCGTAACTAACACTGAAAAAATGCAGGTTGAGATGCAAAATCCTTACATCTTAATCTATGATAAAAAAATTAGCACTTTAAAAGATATCCTTCCAATTTTGGAAAGCGTTGTACAAAGTGGTCGTTCATTAGTTATCATAGCTGAAGATGTAGATGGTGAAGCATTATCTACTCTTGTTGTAAACAAATTACGCGGTTCATTAAAAATAGCTGCTGTTAAAGCTCCTGGTTTTGGCGACCGTCGTAAAGAAATGTTACAAGATATAGCTGTGTTAACTGGTGGTACAGTTATCAGCGAAGAGCAAGGTTACAAACTAGACACAGCTACTATAGCTTATCTAGGCCAAGCTGAAAGCATTACAATAGATAAAGATAATACTACAATAGTAGGTGGCAAAGGCGAAAGAGAGCAAATTGGTGGACGTATCAACCAAATCAGATCTCAAATGGAAACTACCACTAGCGACTACGATCGTGAAAAACTACAAGAACGTTTAGCTAAATTAAGCGGCGGTGTTGCAGTATTGTACGTAGGTGCTGCAAGCGAAGTAGAAATGAAAGAAAAGAAAGATCGCGTTGACGATGCACTTCACGCTACTCGCGCTGCTGTAGAAGAAGGTATAGTACCTGGTGGTGGTGTTGCCTACATCCGTGCACTTGATGCTTTAGAAAACTTAACTGCTGACAATAACGACGAAAAAACAGGTATTGCTATCGTTCGCCGCGCAGTTGAAGAACCACTTCGTCAAATAGTAGCTAATGCTGGCCTTGAAGGCTCTATCATAGTACAAAAAGTACGTGAAGGCAAAGCTGATTTCGGTTACAATGCACGTACTGAGACTTACGAAAACCTACTTGCTGCTGGTGTTATAGACCCAACTAAAGTAAGCCGCGTAGCTCTTGAAAATGCTGCATCTATAGCTAGTATGTTATTAACTACTGAGTGTGTTATAGCTGACAAACCTGAACCAAAATCTGCTGCTGCTCCTGCTGGCATGCCAGGCGGTATGGGAATGGACTACTAGTAGTACAATTTCTAAACGGTATACAATTAAGGCTCCGAAGTTTCGGAGCCTTAATTATTTATGCTTATCACATTCAATTATTGCACAACTACTTTACCCTTATAAACACCTTTTGATGTTGTAACTATTACAGTATAAATACCACTAGGCTGCTGCATATCAACAGTTATATCTGCATTAGCTTTAGCACCCAATCTTGACACTTCTTTACCTAATACATCCACTACCACAATAGTAGCTTCAACAGCATCTAACTCAGGAATGCGCAAAGTAAAACTTCCAAAACTAGGATTGGGCCAAATGTTTATATAACCCTCTTGTGATTGCTCCTGAGCTATACCTACCGGCACATGATAATAGGATTTGCGCTGACAGTCAGACTTGCCTGTAAGCACCCAATAATACTTATGTACAAAATCAAAATCACTACGCATTAAAAACTGATTCGTTTCACCTACTAGTATTGTAGAATCTAATGTTTCCACATCATCATAACCCCACTGGTAATAATCTACTGTATTATCTAAACACTCTAAAGCGTTAGCAAACTTTATTACATCATGTGGGTATACGGTATTAGCACTTACATTCATGCTCTTAGTTGCATAATCTGTACACTGAGCATATCCCGGATAATAAGAACTAAAAGTAACTACAGCATTTCCATGTGGCACAAGATTTACCAAACAGTATTGCTGGGTAGACCCTACTGCAAAAATTGAGGCATGCTCATTAGTTGTCCATTGGCTGATAGCACCTACACGCGGCGTGTCTGAGAGTCCATAATTCCAATACATTTCGCCACCACATCTAGACGTTCCCGGAAAAGTAGTAATAAATAAGTGAGCAGGTTGCGGATTTACAGTTAGAGTAACAACTTCTGTATCAGAGCATCCGGCAGCATTTAACACAAATTGATACGGCACATTTATATGGCTAGTTGTACTGTTTACTAAAGTATCTGTTACATACTGCCCACCAAAAGATGTATTTGGAGAAATACCTAAAACAGCATTACGCAACCAACTAAAAGAAACTCCGGGTGTAGCTGATGTAGCTATGTACTCAAACTTGCTACCACTACATATGGTATCATATAAACTGCTGCTCAACTTAGGGGCAGGATTTACATTTACTTCTAATGGCTGTACTACTGAACAGCCGCCTACCGCTACAGCAGTATAAGTGTACATTACAGTTACTGGTAGTGCGGTATTGTTTATCAATAATTCATTAATAGCACCTGTATCGCTGGCATATGCATTTGCAACACCTGAAACTGGATTCCTTTCCCATGTATAGGTAGCAGCCACTACAGTAGTAGGCGCATATATGAATGGAAGATTATCACAAATACTAAAATCTGAGGCTCCTGTAAAATAAGGCATTGCATGTACAGTAAGATTGGCCGTATCTACAGCGGTTCCGCAACTGTTAGTGTAAGAATAGGACACCAAAATACTACCCGAACTTATAGCATTTAATAGACCTGCATTTGATATCGTAGCTACAGTCGTATTGCTAGTACTCCATACACCGCCGCTTACCGTACTGCTAAAGGTTGTAGTGTTATCTTCACACATAGCAGCTACCCCTGAAATTATACCTGCATTAGGTAACGGAGTAACAGTTATATAAAAAGAAGCAACATCACTACCGCAACCATTGGTAACAGTATTATAGACAGTATCACCACCTAAAGAAGCACCTACAACTACACCGCTACCCAATGAATTTACATGAGCGGTTATACTTGTCCACACTCCTGACTCTCCTGTGGTTAATAATGTTTGTGTTGCACCTAAGCACAATTCATGACTTCCATTAATTATACCTGCATTAGGTAAAGCATTAACAGTAAGTATGTGACTACTCACAGCCGTACCACAAGTATTTGTTACTGTATAATTTATTGTTGTAGACCCCGGCATACTACCCCATACTATACCACCGCCTGTTATAGTAACTACAGCAGTATTTGACGATGTCCATACGCCACCTGTAGCACTAACACTTAATGTAGCATTAGTAGACTGACAGATAGCAGAGGCACCCGAAATAACTCCTGCATTCGGCAATGGAGACACGCTGATCATCATTGTATCAACAGCAGTACCACATGGATTAGTTACTGTATAACTTACTATTGCATTACCTTGAGCCAAAGCGGTCACATTTCCTAAAGACGTAATAGTAGCTATAGCGGGATTACTTATTGACCAAACGCCTCCGCTACTGCCGGTAGTAGACATTAAAGATGTATTGCCAACGCAAAAACTACCACTACCCGACACAACACCTGCATTGGGTGGAGCAAGAACAGTAACATTAGCCAAACTAATATCAGAACCACAATAGTTTGTATAGGTATAAGTAACAGTTTTTACACCGGGAGACACCCCGTAGACAACCCCTGCAACAGAAATGGTAGCAACAGTAGAACCTGCACTTGACCAAACACCACCTGACACACTAGATGATAAAGTAGTAGTGGCTGTAGGACATATAGTAAGACCACCACTTATAACCCCCGCAATTGGCAATGGCTTTATAAGTATTGGCTTTGTAGCAAGTGTATTACCACAAGTGTTTGTAAGTACATAAGAAACAACTGCCGTACCGGACGATGCGCCACCTACTAATCCAGATGTTGTTATAGTTGCAATGGATGTTGGCAATATACTCCACGCACCTCCAGAAATAGACGCACTAAATAAATTGGTAGCACCTACACAAAGACTATCAGCGCCAGATAAAATAGGTAAAGCGGGTACTGTACTTACACTTATCATGATAGTATCTACAGATGTACCACATGAATTTGTGGCACTATAGCTAATAATAGCACTACCCATCGTCAGTGCAGTAACTATACCTGAACTATTGACCGTGATAATGGAAGGTGCTGAAGAACTCCAACTACCTATACCCAACACACCACCTAGGGTAGCTGAAGAACTCAAACATATAGATGAGCTACCACTTATAGTACCTATGTTTGGTAAGCCTAATACAGTAAATACTGCCGTATCATAGGATGAACCGCAAGCATTAGTTAGCACATACGATATAGTAGTTGTTCCTACAGCAAGAGCATGTAACTCCGCAGGACTAGCAAATGTAGCCACTCCGGTAGAGGTACTACTCCAAGAGCCTACTCCACTTACTCCAGACAGAGTAACTGTAGCACCCTCGCATGCACTCATTGGCCCTGTAATGTTTCCGGCAACCGGGACCGCCAATATATTTACGTGTAGGGTATCGCTATCACTGCCACAAGTATTAGTTACAGAATATGTAACCACTACTGTACCTTCACCTAGTGCAGTTAAACTACCCAAGCTAGATATAGTTGCCAAGGCTGAAGGACTACAAGACCAAGCTCCCGTAGCAGCCACTGAAGTACTATAGCTAGCCGAAGTACCTGCACACACTATAGCAGGGCCAGAAACTACACCCGCATCGGGCAAAGCATTTATAGTAAAGACTATAGTATCATAGGCACTACCGCAGCTATTAGTTACAGAATAAGATATTGTAGCCAGCCCGGAACCATTAGCAAAAACAACTCCGGAAGATGACACTGAGGCTATAGAAGGAGCTGTGCTAGACCAAACTCCACCAGAGCTAACACCGGACAAAGAAACAATAGCTCCTACACAAGCAGTACTAATACCGGTAATTACTCCAACCACAGGCGTATCTGTAATATTTACCAGTAGCGTATCGCTATTTGACCCACAGCTATTAGTCACCTCATAACTTATCATTACACCTCCTGACGATATAGGACTTAACACGCCACTAGAAGATATAGTTGCTAAAGATGGAGTACTTACAGACCATACACCACCAGACATACCTGAAGAGGTGTAAGTAGTAGTAACACCCTGACATGCAGCAACAGCACCCGATATTGTGCCTGCATTAGGCAGTGGATTTATATTTATTAAAAAAGTATCGTAAGCAGTACCACATGTATTAGTAAAGGCATAGCTTATTGTGGCTACCCCGGCCATAGCTGCATGCACTATACCACTGGCATCTATAGTTGCAATAGTTGTAGTTCCTGATGACCATACACCACCCGATACTGTACTGGTAAGTGTGGTAGAATTCCCTACACATAAGGAAGAAATACCCGAAATTGTACCCGCATTAGGGACAGGTATCACGGTAAGTAGAGCCGAAGTATCTGCACTACCACAACCATTTACTAGGTGATACGATATAGTTGTAGAACCGGCAGTTACTGCATGAACTAGCCCGGATGCACTTACAGTAGCTATACTTAAATCGGCAGAAGACCAACTCCCATATGACGGTACTGCCACCCATGTAGTACTACCACCCGGACATAAGTTTGCAACCCCACTTAGTGAGGTGATATCTGGCGGTGTATTATCTACATGGAATGCGTATGTGGTATACGTTGTGCCACAAGTATTTGTTCTAGCATAGCTAATTGTGGCGGTTCCATATCCTACACTGGTCACCAAACCAGTGGCATCTATAGTTGCTATACCGCTACTAGAGGAGCTCCAAACACCATCAGCGTATAAAGATGTTAATGTCGCAGTATCAGGTATAGTGCATACTCCCACTTCACCCGAAATTACGCTGAGTGATGGTACATCTTTTACGTGTAGCACCTTGCGAGAATAAGTAACCCCACAAATATTAGATAGTGCATAAGATATAGTTACAAAACCCTCAGACACACCATATACCGTACCGTCTGTTGCCACAGTAGCTATTGCATCATTACTACTACTCCAGGTTCCACCACCCACACCTGCGGTAAACATAGTTGTAGCTGACACACAAACTACTGTATCTCCAGAAAGTGTAGCCGAATCGGGCAATACAACAACAGAGATAGGATATGGCCTGCTAGCAGTACCACAGGCATTGATTAAACGATAAGTAATAGTAGGACTCCCAACAGCTACACCGGTAACAGAAGCAGTGCTTGAAGAGCTTGCAGCAACTGTTGCAAGCGACGCATTACTAGTTAGCCATACTCCTCCAGTTATAGAAGTATTAAGAGTTATACTCCCCGCCACACATACCGATGTAGGTCCGGTAACTGTACCAATTGGTAAACTGGGATAAGTTACCACATTTACCAAAGCAGTATCGAAAGCCGAACCGCAAGCATTAGTATAGTAATAAGTAATTATTGCAGCACCAACCCCTAGTCCGGTAGCCACACCGGCAGTATTTACCGTTGCAATTAAAGGTGATGCGGACGACCAAGATCCGCCATCAGGAGTCGAGGTTAAAGTAATATCATCGCCCATACATACACTATTCCCACCGGCTATCGGTGTTACAGAAGCTACAGGGTCTATAGTAAATATATGCGCTGCCATATTAGTATCGCCACCGGCTACCCTAACATAATAAGCAGTATCAATACCGGGAGTAGAAGAAGTAACTACACCAGAACTTGTAATAGTAGCAATTGTAGTATTTGCTAATTGCCAATAGCCAGTAGTGCTTGTATCTGTAAGGGTTATAGTAGCTCCGTCATAACACATATGGGTGGGGCCACTTATAGGACCAACCTCAGGCAATGGATAACCTCTTAGTATTGATACACTACCTAACCCTGCGGATGTACCATTATTACCTAAAACTATATCAGGGTATCTATCTCCATCTAAATCTCCTACGTTTACACCAAATGTATAGATACCTGAAGCATACTCAGCAATAGAATCTAACACTATGCTACCCGGACTTGTAGATGAATTATGCATCAATACAACACTTCCTAGCCCTACACCATAACCTATAGCAGATGAAGATGCTTGGGCATTTGAAATAGCCAGATCAACCTTTCCATCGCCATCCATATCTGCTGCAGCTATACTTGTTGGGCCAGCACCTGCTGGCTTATCTACCCTGGCAGCGAAATTTATTGAAGTAGAGGTGGATATATTTCTGTAAATAGAAATATTTTGCCCCCAGCTGTTAGTAACAACTACATCTTTTAAACCATCTCCATCAAGGTCTACCCCAACCAAATCTACTGGTGTAACCCCAGTACTTATGGAATCTCTTGCGGCAAATGTTGAGGCATCGATAACACCTGACACACCAACATTTCTAAAAATTGACATTTTTCTAGACTGAGAATCTACCGTTGCTAAATCTATTTTCCCGTCATTATTCAAATCTTCAGCAATAACACCTATTGGATATATACCGGTATACATAGATATAGGAGCTGCAAATGATGTAGCATCTATTACACCCACTGTTGCCGTATTTTTAAATACTACCAATCCGTTTGAATCACTAGCAGTTACTGCTATATCTAACTTGCCATCATTATCTAAATCTGCTATAGCTACTACCTTAGACCCTGCAAACGCTAATGGCATATAGTAATCTACATGTGTATCAAAGTATATTCCTGATGCATCAGATAAATTTCTCAATACAGAAACTGTTCTATTACCATTGTTAGCAGTTATGATATCTAATTTACCATCTCCATCTATATCCGACAGCTTAACGTTGGTAGGTTTAGGTCCTGTAATAATAGGTATTGGCGCAGCAAATGACGATGTATTTATACTTCCTGGACTACTCACATTTTTGTATACATATACATTGTCATCATCTCTATTATTGGCTATTAAGTCCGCCTTTCCATCTCCATCTACATCACCTATTGCAGCTACATAGGTTTTACTACCTGCCGCAAAATCTACCCTGCGCTTATAGTTGAATGAATTTTGAATAAAATACTCATTAAAAAATGTAGGTACATATGGTTTATCACTTCTTACCTGTAGTCCGCTTAATGTATTTAATATATTTATAGGTCCTAGTGTAGCACCCGTATCTGTGGTTACTTGCATTTCTGTAGAGGTGGCAGAAATAATATTGCCTTTGGTAGCTCCAAAGTAAACCACATTAGTAGCAGTAGTTCCTCCAAAATTAGAACCATTTATAGTAACGGTAGTTAACGGAAATCCACTGGCGGGAGTAAAACTTGAAATATTTGGCACCTGTGCATAGGTATCATGTACGCTAACCAAACTACACATTATCAGCCCAATCTTTTTAAGATTGGCCAAAATTTTTCTTTTCAACATCTTAGGTAAATTTTAGGTATTCATAAGGTAAATAGGGATACTTATTAAAATAAATGCCCATCAAATACTAAAGTTAACAAAACTTACCTGAAATACCGTATTAATTCGACACTAATTTATCTAGCGTAAAAAGATGTGAAAACGTATTAATAAAAACGCATTAACAAAAAACACTACCCTTTAGTTACTCTCTCTATGCAACTTATAAGTGTTTCTTTTTGTGTGGGCTTTTCTAGATACTCAATTACATTAGGGAATTTAAACACTTTTTCCCTATCCATGTTACTTATTGAAGATGATAGCACTGCTACTTTATTGGTAATACCATCTTTTTGCATTTTAGTCAAAAAGTCTATACCTCCAAACCTAGGCATACTTAAGTCTAGCAATATTAAATCCGGATTGTCTGACTTTATGGCAGTATAAGCATCATTAGAGTCTGTAAACTCTATTACTTCCAATGTCAATCCTGTTTGCTTTAATAGCCTTTTAGTTATGAAATTGGTTATCTGCTCATCATCTACTAAAAAAATCTTCATCCTAATTATTCATTTTTTACGGCTTCCTCGGCTACCGTAATCACTTCTTTAAGTTTGTTATCTAAATCTACTACAGACTGTTCCATCATTGGCATACAGTCTTCTATAAACTCGTGCTCTGGCACTTGATCTTTAAGTTGCAAAAGCGATATTATCCTAGTTATAGGCTCCCTTAACTGGTGAACATTAAACGATATTAACGACACCAACTTTCTATTGGTTTCCTGCAATGCTTTAGTTCGCTCTTGTATTGTTTGCTCTTTTTCGTTTACTAATGCCGATATGGTAGCATTCAATTTCTTTTGCGTGTAGTAATTGCGATACAAAACTATAACACTTATTAATAATAACACAATCCCAATTACAAAAAACAAACTCTCATTTCTCTTTTTAGATAATTCTAGTTGTTTCAACTTCAGTTCGTTATTCTTTATCTCTACCTCTTTTTTCGTCTCAATATTGGCAATTTTCACATTGTTCTCTTCAGAATACAATGAATCTTTGACCTTTACATATTTTTTATAATATTCAAGTGCAAGTTTATTATCTCCTATGTAGGAATACGATAAAGAAAGGTAATACTGAATGTTAAACAAGCCTTCTAAAAATCCGGTCTCCTCACATAGTTTTAAACCTGAATTAAGATAATAAAATAGTTTCTCTACGTTTTTTCTTTTATTTCTTAGCGAATCAGATGCTGTATAGTTAGTAGTATCTGTAATTAATGTATAATAAGTTTTACCTAGATTTCCATATACCATAGCGCAGTTTATTCTATCGCCAAATGACTGGTATACATCAAGTGCTCCTAGCATCATTTTTAATGATGTATCATACCTGTGCAATTGCCCTAATATAAAACCAATATTTGCGCTACAATTAGCTATACCCGATTTGTCATTTAAACTCTCAAATGCTGCCAATGAACGCTGGAAATAACTTAAAGCTTCTTCATTTCTATTACGCATCAATGACAACTCACCTAAATTCAGCAAATTCTTAGCCTTTGCTATATTCATTCCTGCGGCACTAGCAGCTTCGTATGACAACTGATAATACTTTTCGGCCTTATCGTAAAAGCTTTGTGCCTCATAAGTATGACCTATTTGTTCAAGTACAACCACCTCATGTTCAAGCATCTTAGTAGCCTTCAGTAAGGTAAGTGCTGTAAGTAGATGCTCTATAGAAGCCGGGTAGTTGCCCATATTATAATATACTATACCTAAATACTTATTGGCCACACCCTGCATAGCTTTATCATCAAGCTGGGTGGCAAGTGTTAGTGCATTGGCATAACTTAATTGTGCATCTTTATATGCTGTTCTACTATCCTGATTTGAACCCAAAACTATATAAGACCTTACGATTCCATTATCCCAATTAAGCTTTTTAGACAGATCTAAAGCCTGATTGGCAAGTATTATACCTTTATTAGGGTCTACATATGGATATTTCTCTGCTAACCTTAAAATTATCCAAGCCCTAATAGTATCGTCATTTTTCCTAATGCTAAGCTCTTTAGTCAGAGAGTCAATGATTTCTTTATTATTCTTGGCATATGAAGGAGCTAGGAAGCAAGAAAAACTGATTATGGTGAGCAAAAACCTGATCAATACCTTTTGGACATATGTAAAAATCAGTTTCATTTCGAAAATATTATAATTATATTATTTGTTTGCTTAGCCAGGCCAGCACAACAAATGTAATATTTACAAGTGTATATTCTATACCTATTATATTGCGCACTATTCTAAAGACTAATACTTATCCCTTAAAAAGTATAGTTAATCCTACCCTTTTTGCTACTTTTACGCTTTAATAAAATACATATCATGCCGAACCAACTGCTTAAAGGAAAAAAAGGTATCATTTTTGGTGCTCTTGATGAGCGCTCTATAGCTTGGAAAACCGCTCAAGTAGTAGTAGCTGAAGGAGCTCAAATTGTGCTTACTAACGCTCCTATAGCACTAAGAATGGGAAAAATTAACGAACTAGCTGAAGAATGCAATGCCCCTGTTATTGCAGCAGATGCAACATCTAACGAAGATTTAAACAACCTCATGCAAAAAAGTATGGAAGCCTTGGGTGGTAAAGCCGACTTTATACTTCATAGCATAGGTATGTCGCCTAATGTTCGTAAGAAAATTTCTTATGAAACTACCAACTACGAAAATTTCTTAAAGACTTTAGACATATCAGCATTATCGCTTCACCGTGTGCTACAAAGTGCTATGAACAACGATGCTCTAAACGAGTGGGGATCTGTAGTAGCATTAAGCTATATAGCTGCTCAGCGCACTTTCCCGGGCTATAACGATATGGCTGATGCTAAAGCACTATTAGAAAGTATAGCTCGTAGCTTCGGTTACCACTATGGTTTTGCTAAAAAAGTGCGTGTAAATACTATCTCTCAATCTCCTACTGTTACTACTGCTGGTTCAGGAGTATCGGGCTTCGATGTATTTTTAGATTATGCTGAAAAAATGTCTCCGCTGGGAAATGCTAGTGCCGACGATTGCGCCAACTTCTGCGCTATGCTTTTTAGCGACTATACTCGCATGGTAACCATGCAAAACTTATTCCATGATGGGGGCTTCTCATTTACCGGAGTAAGTACACCAATCATTAACGACATACTGAAGGCTAACGGTCAATAATACCTATGCGTAGTCTTTTGCAATAATTTGCGAAAGACTACGTTTTTATATCATGCGAGTTGTAAAGTACTCTTTATCATTTCTATTTATACTAGCCGCACACCTTGGCTTTGGGCAAATTACTGGGGGTGAAAACTCATTTCAGTTCCTTACTTTGCCTACATCGCCTATGGTTTCAGCACTAGGCGGTTACAATGTATCTAGCCCTGAAGCTGATGTATCGCTTGTTGCTCAAAATCCGGCGCTGATGCGCCCTGGCTTGCACAACCAGCTCAGCCTGAACTATAACAACTACTATGGCGACATTAGCATCAGCAATCTGCAATACGGCTATCATGTACCAAAAATAAATGCCAGTTTTTTTACTAGTATTCAGTACATCAACTACGGAACTTTTTCTAAAACTGACAATTTAGGTAATACCTATGGCGACTTTACAGCCCGAGACTATTCCATATCGGTTGGCGCATCTGGATCCTATTTGAAACATTGGCGATATGGCGCAGCGGTAAAGTGGGCTGCATCACGACTATATGAATCTAATGCGGCAGCTGCACTACTAGATGTGGGTATAAACTATTACGATACCGAATCATTGCTAGATATTGGGCTTGCGGCAAAAAATATGGGAGTAATGGTAAACAACTATAGCAATGCTATTGGTGCCGAGCCTTTACCTTTCGATGTACAGATAGGCATTTCTAAAAAGTTCAAACATATGCCATTGCGCATATTTACTACAATTCACCATTTATA
>CAYWUY010000068.1:0-1917 GCA_964461535.1 uncultured Flavipsychrobacter sp. | reverse complement strand
TTAATAAATTTCAAATACATTACTCAAGATCTTACTACCACATTACAGGTCCTTATAATGAATTTGGACTTAATCTAAGCCTCAATAAATTTGTAGGCATGGGAAAAAGCGACTCCAAAATGGGATGGAGCAATGAGTACAATAATTGGTAATTATTAGTATTAGAATAACACTATTGAAAGCAGCAATACCCTTGCTGCTTTTTGCTATTGTAACTTTAGTCTGTAATATACGTTTAGTCCTATGCTAGGTTTTCATTTCAGCCAATATGTTCCCAACAAAGATAGTGGTTCTCCATTCGATAGATTATTAAAAGTATTCAATGAACTACTGCACTACACCAACGGAGACGCTACAGAAGCATTAAGCTGGATAACCCAACTTGACCAAAAATATAAGTTCAGTACCCCCGACTATGGCATAGGCGATTTTATAGAAGACTTAAAGCAAAACGGATATATCACTGAACAGTCTCAAGATGGCCGATTTAAAATAACAGGAAAAACAGAGCAAGGTATCAGAAAACGCTCCTTAGAAGAAGTCTTCGGCAAACTAAAAAAAGCAAAAAAAGGAGATCATAGTACTTTCAGAACTGGGCAAGGAGATGAACAAAGTCCGGAAACAAGACCCTACAGCTTTGGAGATACTCTTGAAAGCATTAACTATACCGGAAGTTTGAAAAATGCCTATGTAAATAGAGGTATAGATGAATTATCTATTCATCAGGACGATCTGGAAATACATGAAACAGACTTTAAATCTCAGACCTCTACTGTACTGATGATAGATATATCGCACAGTATGATACTCTATGGTGAAGATAGAATAACGCCTGCTAAAAAAGTGGCTATGGCTTTAAGTGAACTTATAACAACTCGCTATCCTAAAGACACGCTAGACATAGTTGTATTTGGAAACGATGCTTGGCAAATTGAAATTAAAGACCTACCCTACTTAGAAGTAGGACCATACCATACTAATACTGTTGCAGGCTTAGAGCTTGCTATGGAACTACTACGCCGTCGAAAAAATCCGAATAAGCAGATTTTTATGATAACAGACGGTAAGCCTACTTGCCTTAAAATAGGCAATAAGTACTACAAAAACAGTTTTGGTATTGATAGTAAGATTCTAAATAAAACACTAAACCTAGCAGGTCAACTTCGCAGGTTGAAAATTCCTGTAATCACTTTTATGATTGCCCAAGACCCATATCTGCAAGAGTTTGTTCGCAATTTTACAGAAGTAAACAATGGCAAAGCTTTTTACTCATCTTTAGATGGTTTAGGGTCTTTCATATTTGAAGACTATCAGCGCAACAAACGCAAGACTGTAAGATAAAAGGATTACTTAATTAGTGGCACTTAAAGTGCTCAAATGGTTCTTTACAGCTATTGCAACTATATAGTGCTTTGCAGGAGGTCGGTCCGTATTGGCTTACAAGCTGTGTATCAGTAGAGTTGCATTTAGGACATGCTATTTCTTCCTGTTCAAATAATCCTAATTCTTTAAACGACTTTCTATTAGGCGGAGCTATACCATACTCTTTCAGCTTTTGCTTGCCTTCTTCTGTCATCCAGTCAGTAGTCCACGCAGGGCTTAGCTGTTGTGTTACCATTATATTTTTCACACCATGACCCAACAAAGACATTCTAATTCCCATTGCTATTACATCCATAGCCGGGCAGCCACTGTATGTAGGAGTTATAGCTATTGTAACACTAGGCTGGTTATCATTATTAAATACTTCTACCTTTCTTACTACCCCTAAATCCAATATAGATAACACAGGCACTTCAGGGTCTTTCACATCTTGCAACCATTCGTATACTTTCTCTTCAGTTAGCATATGCCTTATTTATGAATCAAATGATTATTCACCATCAACCTACCTTGTTTATCCTTACTAGCTATAAT
>CAYWUY010000067.1:0-14637 GCA_964461535.1 uncultured Flavipsychrobacter sp. | reverse complement strand
AGACCCATACATTAAAAGTGTATTGCTCTACCAACTGAGCTACGGAATCGTCTTACTTAAGAACTGTGGCCAATTTACCGGCCTTGTAAAGAGGTGGTATTTTTCATAAAAAAGTACCCTCTCATTTTAACACAAAAGCCCCGCTAGTGCGAGGCTCTTTTTTTTAGTGATCCCGTTGGGACTCGAACCCAAGACCCATACATTAAAAGTGTATTGCTCTACCAACTGAGCTACGGAATCGTCTTATTTAAGAACTTTTTTTGTGTCCCTTCGTTGTCGTTGGGAGTGCAAAGATAGATAACATTTCATTCCTGCAAAATTTTTTTAGTCTTTTTTTATGTCCAACCTGCTACAATGCACTACTGGCAAGGGTTTTAGAGAAAGATATTTTTTATTCCACTGTATTATTATAGTGTTTTAGCCCCTCACATTAGCATAAAATATTAAGCCATTGGGCGGCTATTAACCATAGTTTTTATGTAACATTGCCCACAGATGCAACATAGCTATTACCTGCTGAATAAGCCTAGCAATATGGTTACCCAATTTGTAAGCAGTCACCCTGTGCGCACCTTAACTGAATTGGGCTATCCGTTTGCCGAAGGCACCCACCCTATAGGCCGCTTAGATGGAGATTCTGAAGGGCTGGTGCTACTTACTACCAATAAACGCATTACCAAACTACTGTTTGAAAGTGCTATACCGCACAAGCGCACTTATCTGGTACTGGTAATACATAAGGTGGAGCCGCATACGGTAGAGCACCTGCGCCGTGGTGTGGAAATAAGCATGCGTGGCCGCCTACCCTATACTACCCAAGCCTGCGAGGCTGAGATAGTAACCGACCCGGGCAGCCTGTATGCCGGTGCAGATATGGAGCTATATGGGCCGCATACCTGGCTAAAAATAACGCTTACAGAGGGCAAATTCAGGCAGGTGCGCAAAATGGTAAGGACAGTGGGCCACCGCTGTAAAAGACTGATAAGACTGAGCATAGAAAACCTACCACTGGGCGATATAGCACCCGGCGAAGTAAGGGAAATAAGCGAGCAGGACTTTTTTGAAAAACTACAACTGGTAGAGGCCTAGAAGTTGACTAATACTTTTACATTCAGCAGTCGGGAAGTAAGCCTATTGGGTACTGCATAATAGCGATTGGTGCTGTTATCTTGTATCCATGAGTAAGACAAGGTATTTTGTATACTCAGCAGGTTAAATATCTCCAGGCTGGCCCATACACTTTTTATATGGTTGAAGTAGCTGTGTGCCGGATGGCTTCTGCGCTCGGCATCTAGCAACAGGGCCGAGAAGCCAATATCTACACGCTTATAGTCGGGCAGGCGTATGGTGTTTTCGTACAGCTTGCTACCGGGCCTACCTACCGGCAAGCCTGTAGAGTACATGGCATTGATGTGTACTTTAAAGTTTTTATTGTGGCGCAGGTAGTCTTCGAAATACATACCTAGCATAAAACGCTGATCGGTAGGTAGTGCAAAGTATTGGTTATAGCCTGCTATAGACGGGCTATCGGTTATCTTTTGCTCGCCCTTCATTAGGCCTATACTTATCCACGATGTGGCATCTTTTACTATGTCTCCGTACAGCCTCATTTCGCCACCATATACGCGGCCTATGGCGTTGTTTTTACCGGTATAGCGTATTCTTACATTGTCGTAATAGTAGGGGTCGAAATCCCACAGGTATTTAAAGTAGGTTTCGGCAGTGGCTCTAAACTGGCGGCCATACATTTTAAAGTTATACTCGGTTCCGGCTACTATTTGGTAAGACTTTTGGGCCTTTAGGTTGGTGTTTACCTTACCTGCTAGGTCGCGCATTTCGCGATAGAAAGGCGGCTGCTGATACAAGCCGGTAGAGAAATTATAAATAACATCGCGCTTGCGCATAGGCTTGTAAGATAGCTGTATGCGCGGGCTAATTAATAGCTCGCCATTGAGGGTGCTGTAGTTATACCTTATACCGGCAGTACCTACTAGCTTTCCGGCAGAATCGAAACGGATATTATCTTGCGCAAAGCCGGTGAAGCGGGTATAGTTAAGATCGGCAGAGGAATGGTAGAAATAATTCAGCACCAGCTTATTAGGATTATAAGGCTGGTTGAAAGCGGCAGAATCTCTGCGCTCCCACTCGTGCAGTTCGTCGGTTATATTGGTATGGTTTACGTTCATACCCATAGTCCAGTAGTGGCGCTTAGCACTGTAAGAAGCACGCATACCCACATCGCCCACGCTTACATTTAAAAAGTTGCGGGCAAAGTTTTGTATATATCCTGTACCTAAGTAGGTTTTTATTTGTCCGAAGTCGGCCTTGCTTTGGTCGGTTTGTAGTTCGCCAAACAGATATTCGCCACCTATATCGTAGGTTTCGTATTCATTGGTTTGGAAGCCAGAGGCTAAAAACTTGATTCTGAACTTAGAAGAATCTTTATGATAAGCTGCAGCAATACCTGCAAAGCGAGAGTCGAACTGATCGTACTCGGCACCATCGTAAAATACATTTAGCTGGTAGGCCTGATTGAGCACCCCAAAGCTAGACACCATAGTCTCGGGGAAGTAGGTAAATCTGTTGCGGGCATAGTTGCCAATGGCTTCCAGTTCCCAGCTTTTGCCCACTTTATAGGTTAGCAAGGCTTGTATGTCTGAAAATGATGGATTGTAGATGCCCTTAGTAGGCTGAGACTGCAGCACATACTGATTGCTCTTTTGCCTAGCACCTACGAGATAGGTGAATTTTCTATTTTTAGAAATACCCTCCAGGTGTGCATTAGCCCCTAATAGACTGGCCATAGCAGAGCCCGAGAAGGAGGTGGGCTTCTTGTAGGCTACATCTAGTACGCTACTCATTTTATCGCCATACTTGGCTTGAAAGCCACCTACAGAGAAGTTGACGTTATTCACCATATCGCTATTGACAAAGCTTAAGCCCTCTTGCTGTCCGGTACGCACTAAAAAGGGGCGGTATATTTCAAAGTCGTTAACGTAAACCAGGTTTTCATCAAAGTTGCCCCCTCTTACGTTATACTGAGAAGTAAGTTCGTTATTGCTACCTACCAATAGTTTTATAACACCCTCTACCCCACCTGTAATACTTGGCATTACGGGCACTTTTGTCATCATTACTTTTACGCTACCGGCGGGTCGGCGGTCGGTAATTTCTACTTCTTTACCTATAGCTTCTTTCTTTTTCAGGCGTACATCTATGGTTCGCATCTCGCCTTTTTCAAGCTTTACGGTACGCTTTACTATATCGTAGCCCAGTGCATAATATACCAACACTATACTGCGCCCGGCAGGAATACTGTAAGAGTAATAGCCTTTGGCATTGGTAAATACCCCCTGCCCCGTTTCCATATCGGCTACTGTTACCTGGTCTATTACCTTGCCCGAATCGTTGCGCACAACACCATTAACTATGGCTGTTTGCGCTTGTACAGACAAGCCACTGAATAACAATAGAATTGCAATAAAATATCGGTGCAGAAGCATACCACGTAATAACGCCATTGGGTGTGTTTTATTTTCCGGCCTGTTTCAAATCGTGAATCATTTTTACAGGGTCGGCAGCAGAAAAAACGGTATTGCCAGCTACTAGTACATCAGCACCGGCAGCTATCAACAATGGCGCATTTTCAAGTGTTACGCCACCATCTATTTCTATAAGTGTGTTAGCTCCTTTTTCTACTATCAATTGTTTTAGAGCTTTTACCTTGGCATAGGTGTTTTCAATAAACTTTTGCCCACCAAAACCAGGGTTAACACTCATAACACAAACTACATCGGCCTCGGTTATAATGTCGCTTAGTAAATGTACCGGTGTGTGTGGATTAATGGCTATACCGGCTTTCATGCCTTTAGCTCTTATAGCTTGTAGGGTGCGGTGTAGATGTGTTGAAGCTTCGTAATGCACAGTAAGCACGTCTGCACCGGCCTTATGAAAATCCTCTATGTAGTTTTCAGGATGTACTATCATAAGATGTACATCAAAAGTTTTTTGGGCTTTTTTCTTCATAGCACTTATTACGGGTAGCCCAAAAGAGATATTGGGCACAAAAGTGCCATCCATTACATCTAGGTGAAACCAATCGGCCTCACTAGTATTTACCATTAAAATATCTTGTTCAAGGTTCAAGAAGTTTGCAGCAAGAATTGAAGGTGCTATTAAGGCCATTATTTGATGATATATATATTGTGTTAGTATAAATTACTTTTTCTTTATTTGTTCTGACAGGTTTTTAAGTGCCAGTTTAGGACTAGAGTATCCTGTATCTAGCCTTGCAGCCATTTTATAGTCGTTTATAGCTTCGGGCATTTTATTGAGTCGCTCGTAGCATACACCTCTATCATAATAGGCTGTAGGATTATCAGGCTGCACTTTGGTAATCATATCATACATATGCAGTGCCTTTTGCACAGAGTCTTGCTCCATATACAAAAAGCCCAGATTAAAGTAAGCATCAATAAAGTGTATATCCTTTGCTATGCATTTACGATACAACTGTATAGCCTCTTCTTTTTGGTTTTTATTTTGCAGATAAACGGCTTTGTTAAAGAGTGGTCTTACATCGGTAGTATCCATGCGGTAAGCATTTTCAAAATACTTAACGCCCACATCGTCTTTCTTAGCTGTGTATAATAATCCAAGCTGATTAGAGGCTTCCTTATAGTCAGGCGCTACTTGTAATACTGTCTGGAATGATGAAATGGCTTTAGCAGTATCATTCATATCCTTATAAACCATACCTTTTAAGAAGTAGGCCTCGGGGTTATAAATGTCGCTCCTTAGCACTACGTTTATTTCGCCAAATGCTTTAGGGTAGTCTTTTATGTATAAGAAGAGCTTAGCAATTTTCAGGTGTGCACGTGGGTCTTTAGGATTTTTATCAATGGCCTTTTGCAGCCAAATAACAGAGCCTTCCAAATCTTTATTCTCGAATAGCAAATCGCCAATAATACTATAATAAGCCGCTTTGTTAGAGTCTAACGAAACAGCCATTTTATAATCGACCAAGGCTAGTGTATCGTAATGTAGTTTACGAAGCATTTGGCCTCTATTGTAGTAGAGTTCAGCATTTTTAGGAGAGGATAAAATATCTTCTGTAATAGCTTTAAGCTCGGGCTGAGAAGCAAAAATAGGGTTGATGGCGTTCTTATTTTTACTCCCATCGCAGCTGTAAAATAAAATAGCTGCGGAAGCAATAAGCAAGATAGAATTAATAATACGCTTCATACTGCAAACTTATTAAAAAGAGTGGTATTAATTAGATTTCGTTACTAGCGTTATTATATAATGCCAGTTGAAAAGCTACAGTAAGCGAGCATACACCGACAAGATAATTCTGTTTACCGATTTTAAATAGCATAGGCAAAAACACAAAACTACTTTTGGTAAAAATTCAATCATGGAACCTACAACCACAATAAACAATACTATATTTGGCTACTTATTTGGTAGTATAGTGCTAATAGTAGCGGCATTCTTCAGCTATTATATAACAAAAGATGGTAACAATAGTGTGCTTAATCTATTATTACCATCTGTATTAAGTATATCTTCAGCTACGCTAATGAAGCAAGCTATAAAGACAGAAAAATCAGTTATAACCTCAGAACTAGCAGACTAGTTATAATAATGAGCTGAATTAAGCTCTTTATTATTTTTTTCTGCTGCTTCTATAGTAGAAAAGGTAGACAAAGCCTCACCTTGTCCTTTACGCACTGCTGTGGTATGCTCAAAGTGTGCAGACGGTTTTGCATCTTTAGTTACAATAGTCCATCCATCTCTCAAGGTATAAACATCCTTAGTGCCAAGATTCACCATAGGTTCTATGGCTAATACCATCCCCTCCTTCATACGCTTACCAGTACCAGCCTTACCAAAATTAGGCACCTGAGGGTCTTCATGTAACTGACGACCTACTCCATGCCCAACAAGTTCTCTTACTACTCCATAGCCATGTGCGCCAAAAGTATGAGATTCTACCGCATGCGATATATCACCTATTCTATTGCCATCTGCTGCCATAGCAACACCTTTATATAAAGATTCCTTTGTAGTCTTTAACAATGCAAGAACATCAGAGGCTACATTACCTATAGCAAAAGTATAAGCAGAATCTCCGTGGTATCCATTCATATACACACCACAATCTACAGATATTATATCTCCGTCTTTTAGCTCGTATAATCCGGGAAAGCCATGAACTACTTGCTCATTTACAGAAATACAAAGGGTAAAAGGGAAACCATGATAACCTTTAAAAGAAGGAACACCACCATTATCTTTTATAAATGTTTCAGCCATTTTATCAATAGCCAAAGTGGTGATACCGGGCCTTAAAAAGGCTGCCACCTCGGTTAAGGTGGCAGAAACCATTAAAGCACTTTTTCTTATTATTTCAATCTCTTCGTTAGATCTAATATAAATCATTAAAACTAAAAATATGAATAGTCTGTATTGCTACAGACTATTATGAAAAATTATGCTGATAAACTTTTGGTAGAAGTAGGTGCAGCACCTGAAGTAACTGTCCTACCGGTTATTCTACCTGCTTTCATTAAACCATCGTAGTGATTGTTTAACAAGTAGCTTTCAACTTGTTGTAAGGTATCAAGAATTACACCCACACCAATTAACATTGAAGTACCACCGAAGAAGTTAGCAAAACCACTAGAAATACTAGCAGATGAAGCTATACTTGGTAATATACCTGCAACAGCTAAGAATACAGCACCTGGTAAGGTAATACGATCCATGATAGTTGCAATGTAATTAGCAGTTTCTTCACCAGGCTTAATACCAGGTATGAAACTATTATTACGCTTCAAGTTATCAGCCATCTCAGTTGGGTTAAAGATTAACGCAGTGTAGAAGTAAGTAAATGCAATAACCATTACAGCATAAAGTAAACTGTATACTGCAGAGTGATTGTCTGATAGTGCATTTAAAAATCCTGCTGCAACACCATCATTGCTTGAAGCATAACCTCTGAACATTGTAGGAATGAACATAAGAGCTTGAGCAAAGATGATAGGCATAACACCTGCTGAGTTTACTTTCAATGGAATAAAATCGCGGTTACCAGCAACTTCTTTAGCTGCGTTAGTGCTACCTAAAATACGACGAGCATAGTTTAGAGGAACTTTACGTACACCTTGAGTAAGTAGAATTAATCCCATGATAACTGCAATAAACACAGCTAATTCAACCAATAAGATTAATATACCACCAGCACCGGCACCTGTAGCAGTTTTAGCAGTAATTTCTTGCCAAATAGACTCAGGAAGACGAGCTAAGATACCCACCATGATAATTAATGAAGTACCATTACCAATACCTTTTTCAGTAATACGCTCACCTAACCACATTACAAATAAAGTACCTGCAGTAAGTATTACAACTGTATTTAACCAAAAAGCAAAACCAGGCATAGCTATAGAACCTGCATATGGTTGTGTATTTAATAAATAAGTAACATACGCACTTGCCTGCAATGCAGTAACTATAACTGTAAGGTAACGAGTATACTGATTAATTTTGCGACGACCGCTATCTTCGCGTTGCAATTTTGCAATTTGAGGAATAACGATACCCGCTAACTGCATAAATATAGATGCCGATATGTATGGCATTACACCTAATGCAAAAATGGATGCTTGTCTAAAAGCACCACCGGCAAACATGTTCAGAATACCTAATAAGCCACTGTTTCCGGCATTAGATTCTGAAATGAGTTGAGGGTCTATACCTGGAAGTGTGATGATACAACCAACACGATATACCAACACTAATAACATAGTGTAGATAATGCGTTTACGAAGCTCTTCTATACTCCAAATATTCTTTAGCTTATCAATAAATTTCTTCACAGGGAGTGTAATTAAATGAAATGCGAATAAACGACAAAAGACGCATTTTTCCAAAAAATGCGTCTGTCGGAATTAGTATCTTATATAAGCTCAATAGTACCGCCCGCTGCTGCTATCGCTTCTTTAGCTTTAGCACTTGCTGCGTTTACTTTCACTTTTACAGCTGTCTTGATTTCACCATTACCTAGAAGTTTTACAAGATCAGTACGGCTTATTAAACCATTGATGTAAAGAACTTCAGGTGAAAACTCTTGTAGACCGTATTTTTCAACAAACATATCTACTTGGCCAAGGTTGAATACTTTATAATCAACACGGAACGGATTTTTGAAACCACGTTTTGGCATACGACGCTGGATTGGCATCTGACCACCTTCGTGACCTTTCTTAGACTGATAACCCGTGCCAGCTTGCTGACCTTTGTTACCACGAGTAGAAGTACCACCATGACCACTACCTTCACCACGACCGATACGTTTTGTTTTCTTTACAGAGCCAGCTGCTGGCTTTAAATTGTGCAGTTGCATATTTTTACAGTTTTTAAACTTGCGCGGAATGTATAACCGCTCGCAAATCAGGTTGAAAATTATTTTACTTCTTCCACTTTTACCAAGTGATGTACGGCTTTAACCATACCCAAGATTTGAGGAGTAGCCTCAACTTCTACAGTGTGAAGCATTTTGCGAAGACCTAGAGCTTTTAAAGTACGTTTTTGACGCTCCATACGATCAATGCCGCTTTTTACCTGAGTGATTTTTATTTTAGGCATAAAATATTGTGTAATTCGACAATTAAGAAATAATATGCAATGCTATAGACTTACTACAGCATTGCAAAGTTGGGTAATTATCCGTTAAATACTTTTTTCAAGCTGATGTTACGTTGTTTAGCAACTTGTACAGGCTCGCGCAATTGAGCAAGAGCAGCAAATGTAGCTTTAACAACGTTGTGAGGGTTAGCAGAACCTAAAGATTTAGAAAGGATATCTGTAACACCTGCAGCTTCTAACACAGCACGCATGCTACCTCCGGCAATAACACCAGTACCATGTGCAGCAGGCTTAATTAATACCTTTGCAGCACCCTCTTTTGCAAATTGCTCGTGAGGGATAGTACCGTTCATTACAGGAACTTTGATGAGATTTTTCTTAGCATCATCAATACCTTTTGTGATAGCTTCCTGTACTTCTTTTGCTTTACCAAGGCCATGACCTACTACGCCATTACCATTACCAACAACAACCAGAGCAGAAAAGCTGAATGCGCGTCCACCTTTAGTGGTTTTAACCACACGGTTGATAGCTACTACCTTTTCACTCAACTCGAGGTCTCCCCCTTTTACGCGATTTAATGTTGCTTTCATAAATGCTTTTATATTAGCCGGCACACTATTTAATAGTACACCTAATATTTATTAATGTTATTAAATCGGTTACACTAAAAAGCTTTACCGACTGATTAAAATTAGAATTTAAGACCTCCTTCGCGTGCACCATCAGCGATAGCTTTAACACGGCCATGATACAAATAACCACCACGATCGAATACGCAAGCAGTAACACCTAAAGCAATTGCTTTTTGAGCTAATACTTTACCCACCATGATTGATTTTTCGCATTTAGTACCACCTTGTGCAGCGATATCTTTTTGACGGCTATTAGCAGCAACCAAAGTTGTACCAGTAGTATCATCTATAAGTTGAGCATAAATATCGCTATTGCTACGAAATACAGAAAGCCTAGGCTTTACTGCTGTGCCACTGATTTTGGCACGGATGCGCCAACGTAATTTTTGGCGGCGAACTACTTTTGGATCTAAAGAAGACATTTTTCTTACTTTTTACGGGCTCACCTACTTTCAGAAGGTGGCTGCCGGATTTATAAAATAAGTTGTGAGTACATATTGGGTATATACCCACAACCACTGAAATTCATTATTAATTGCTACGCTACTATTTACCAGCAGATTTACCAGCTTTACGACGAACGATTTCGTCAGAGTAACGCACACCTTTACCTTTGTAAGGCTCAGGCTTACGTAAGCTACGTATTTTTGCAGCTACTTGTCCTAACAATTGTTTATCGATAGACTCAAGAATAATTCTTGGGTTTTGACCTTTTTCAGCAGTAGCGGAAGCTTTGATTTCACTTGGCAAATCGAAGATGATGTTGTGAGAGAAACCAAGTGCCATATCAATTTGCTGACCAGTAACGGCAGCACGATAACCCACACCCACTAGCTCTAATTCTCTTTTGAATCCTTCTGTAACGCCAGTAACCATATTTGCTACTAAAGAACGATACAAACCATGCAATGCACGGTGACGGATTTGATCTGTAGGACGCTCAATCAAAATTTCACTTTCAGTGATGTTGATTTTGATATCACGATCAATTGCTTGTGTTAGTTGACCTTTAGGGCCTTTTAAAGTTAATTCGTTAGCTGAATTAACAGTAGCAGTTACACCTTTTGGTAATGCTACAGGTTTTTTACCTATACGAGACATATTTGTTATTTTGTTGCTGTTTTCAGTTGCCGTATAGAGAACTTACATTATCAGCAATTAATATAAAAAATGAAATATTTATAAGAACAAATAGCATTAGCTGAATGTATCAGCTAATGCTAAAGAATATATTAATAGATATTGCACATAACCTCACCACCTACATTCTGAATGCGAGCTTCTTTATCAGTCATTACACCTTTAGAAGTAGAGATGATAGAAATACCTAAGCCACTTTGTACACGACGTAGTTCAGCTGGTTTTGCATATTGACGAAGACCTGGACGGCTTACTCTTTCTAAAGACTTAATTGCTGGTTCTTTAGTTTGAGGATCGTATTTTAATGCTATTTTGATGATACCTTGTTTGTTATCGTCTTCAAACTTATATTTTAAGATATAACCTTTATCGTAAAGGATTTCAGTGATACGCTTTTTTACATTTGAAGCAGGAATCTCAACGATGCGATGACGAGCCATCTGTGCATTACGTATACGAGTCAATAAGTCTGCTATTGGATCTGTTACCATTTGTTTTGTTTTGTTTGTAAATAAATTGTGTTACGGGTTTCAGAGCTAGTACTCTGACCTTGAAACGTTATCCGTATCCTGACGTTTGGCAGGAGCGGAGCTTACCAACTAGCTTTTCTAACGCCTGGGATCTTACCATCTAGTGCCATATCGCGGAACACCACACGGCAAATACCGAAGTGACGCATATAACCACGAGGACGACCAGTTAGGTGACACCTGTTTTTCAAACGTACCGGAGAAGAGTTTTTTGGAAGCTTATCAAGACCTGCATAATCGCCGGCAGCTTTTAATTCTGCACGCTTAGCAGCAAACTTAGCAACCATTTTCTCACGCTTACGTTGACGGGCTTTTACTGATTCTTTAGCCATGTTTAAATTATAGGTCTTCTTTTACTGAAGACATTTTTAGTTTAAAATTACTGAGTTGTAACCGGGCATCTTCTACCCTATCAGGAGAAAGGGATTAACCTTTTTTCTCCATGTTTTTGAATGGCATACCTAGTTCTTTCAACAATTCGTATGCTTCTTCGTTAGTTTGAGCAGTAGTTACGAATGTGATATCCATACCACTGATACGAGGAATCTTATCGATGTTAATCTCTGGGTAGATGATTTGTTCAGTGATACCCATAGTGTAGTTACCACGACCATCGAAAGATTTTTCGTTGATACCTTTAAAGTCACGTACACGAGGTAAAGACACAGATATAAAACGATCCATGAACTCGAACATATGTACATTACGTAAAGTTACACGACAACCGATTGGCATGTTTTTACGCAATTTGAAGTTAGAGATATCTTTTTTAGACAATGTAGGTACTGCTTTTTGACCAGTAACAAGAGTCATCTCGTTAACTGCATCGTCAATCATCTTTTTATCAGACACAGAACCTTTCACACCTTGGTTCAAACATATTTTAACCAAGCGTGGGCATTGCATAACTGTTTTGTAGCCAAACTTTTTCATTAAAGCCGGAACTACTTCATCCTTATACTTCTTCTGAAGTCTAGGAGTGTATTTTATTGTCGTTGCCATTATTTAATTACCTCCCCTGATTTTTTAGAGATACGTGAAAAACCGGTTTCAGTGCGTGTGCGAGAAACACGAGCGGGGGCTTTCGCTTTATCATCCCACAACATAACGTTAGAGATATGTATAGGTGCTTCCACCTTTACGATACCACCTTGTGGATTTTGAGCGTTTGGCTTAAGGTGTTTGGTTACAAGGTTTACACCTTCAACCAATACACGGCCTTCAGAAGGTATCACACTCAACACTGTGCGTGGAGTGCTGCGATCTCTGTTCTTGCCAGCTATGACAACAACATTATCGCCTTTTCTGATATTGAACTTTGGTTTGAATCTTTGTTTCACTGTTACTATGAATTAAGCGTTGCCTAAGCACCTATATTTTCAAATGGGTTGCAAAGGTACAACAAATTTTACAATACTTCAGGTGCAAGAGAAACAATTTTCATGTATCCCTTATCACGTAATTCACGTGCTACTGGGCCGAAGATACGAGTACCGCGAGGTTCGTCAGAGTTGTTAAGCAATACTACAGCATTGTCGTCGAAGCTGATATAAGAACCATCTTTGCGACGCAATTTGTTTTTAGTACGAACTATAACTGCTTTAGAACCAGTACCTTTTTTCATACCGCCACCAGGAAGTGCATCTTTTACAGTTACAACGATTTTATCGCCAATACCTGCATAATCCTGTCCTGAATTGCCCAACACGCGAATACAAAGTACTTCTTTAGCACCGCTGTTGTCGGCTACATTTAGCCGAGATTCTTGTTGTATCATTTTAAAAAGTTACTTAGCTTTTTCAATAATTTCTACCAGGCGCCAGCGTTTAGTTTTGCTTAACGGACGCGTTTCCATAATACGAACCACATCACCTATTCCGGCAGTATTTTGCTCGTCATGAGCGTGGAAGCTCGTTGTTTTTTTAAGGAATTTACCGTATATTGGGTGTTTTACCTTACGTTCTACATCAACAGTGATGGTTTTAGTCATCTTGTTGCTGCGTACAACCCCAATACGGGTTTTCCTGCTTTTTCTTTCTGTTGTCATAACGGACATCAATAATATTTATTAGAAACCTAATTCCCTTTTACGCTTTTCAGTTTTCATGCGAGCGATTTGACGACGCAATTTCTGGATTGAAAGCGGATTTTCAATCGGATTAACAGCATGACTGAATTTTAATCTTTTCAGCGCTACTTCTTCTTCGCTGATTTTAGTATTCAGAGCTTCGTTATCCAGCGACAGATATTCTGTAGCTTTTTTATCTTTTGCCATTTTTATGCTTTTTTAAGTCGAAAGTCGAAAGTCAAAAGTCGTAAGCTGCGGACTAAAGACTTCAACAAAAATTAATTTTTAATCACGAAGCTATTATTACAACAGCTTTCTACTTTCTATTAAAAGTATTATTAAGCACCAGCGTAGTCGTGACGTACTACGAATTTGGTACGGATTGGTAGTTTTTGTGCAGCTAAATCCATAGCAGCTTTAGCAACCTCCATAGGAACGCCATCTATCTCAAACATGATTAGACCCGGCTTAACTACAGCAGCCCAAAACTCAAGGTTACCTTTACCTTTACCCATACGCACCTCGGCTGGTTTGCGTGTGATTGGCTTATCAGGGAAAATACGGATCCAAACATTACCTTCACGCTTCATTTCACGCGTCATTGCCTGACGTGCTGCTTCGATTTGGCGGTTGGTGATCCATTTAGGTTCCATTGCTTTCAATGCGAATGATCCATTGGCAATGGTAGCGCCACGCTGCGCATTTCCTTTGATCCTTCCCTTATGGGCCTTACGGTGTTTTACTTTTTTCGGTTGTAACATTGTTACAAATTTATTAGCGTATTCTAAATATTTTTTCTACTATTTGCTAGTGGGCAATTACTTGCGACCACCACCACGGTTGTTACCACCACGGCCACCACCACGACGGTCTCCTCCTCTATCGCCACCGCGACGGTCTCCACGGTTGCCTGCTTCAGCGCCAGCGAATGAGCCAGGACGGTTGTTACCGCGACTGTCAGAGTTTGCAGAGAAGTTAGGGTTTAACTCACGTTTACCTAAAACTTCACCTTTACATATCCAAATCTTCAAACCGATTTTACCGTATACAGTCATAGCATATACAGAAGCGTAATCGATATCCATACGGTAAGTATGTAGTGGAGTACGACCTTGTTTGAATTCTTCAGAACGAGCAATTTCAGCACCGTTAAGACGGCCACCTGCTTTGATTTTGATACCTTCAGCACCCATGCGCATAGCAGTAGAAATTGCCATTTTAATTGCACGCTTGTAGCTAACACGGCCTTCAATCTGACGGGCGATGGTGTCACCAACTATCATTGCATCAAGCTCAGGACGACGAATCTCCATAATGTTGATTTGTACGTCATCTTTTTTAGTAAGATTTTTAAGCTCTTCTTTGATACGGTCAACTTCGGTTCCGCCTTTACCTATAATGATACCAGGCTTAGAAGTGTGTATGGTAACAATCAGTTTGCCCAAAGTACGCTCGATAACAATGCGAGAGATACCGCCTTTGTTGATACGTGCATTCAGGTAGTTACGGATTTTGTGATCTTCTACCAGTTTTTGGCCGAAGTCCCTTTTCTCGCCATACCACATTGAGTCCCATCCGCGGATGATACCCAACCTGTTACCTATAGGATTAC
>CAYWUY010000066.1:6812-15231 GCA_964461535.1 uncultured Flavipsychrobacter sp. | reverse complement strand
TTTTTGAAAAAGTTTTTCAATCTCTGAAATTTTAAAACCTCCTCGCTAACAAACCCGCTTTTGCTATTTACCGTAAGAACTTCTCTTTTTTTTACCCAACCACTGTATCGATTGGGGTTGCAAATGTACGGCGTTTTTCCAGCCTAGCAAATAAAATAACCTAAAATGACACACTTTTATTAACAGTATATGATCAAAACCAATACCAATAAGGCTTACAGCCTCATAAGACCATACATATATTTATTATAACACTCAATATAACTATAGCAAATACCCTAAAAAGCGGTATAAAAACCTAAAAACTACACGCTTATCTTTGTTTTATGACAGTATCTTCAAAATGGCTACACAGCATTTTTGCAATAACTATATTATATAACAGCTCTTGTGCAGAAAGGAAAATACATAAAACACCTACACAAAATATAATACTTGACCCCATTAGTGTAAGTGCAAAAAGCAAAACACTTACCTATCAGGCAATAGCACCACAAGAATGGGACATCTGCCATACCCAAGTATCACTTAAATTTAACTTAGAGAAAAAGCAAGCGTATAGCAAAGAAATATTGAGCTTAAAGCCGCACTTCTACCCCACCGATAGTATTGTGCTAGATGCAAAGAGTATGACTATTGACAGCATTCTACTAGTAAATAGCACAAACAAATACAAAATACAGAGCCATACATATAATGATAGTGTGCTTACCATAAAGTTCAATACAAATGTGGAGGCAACCGATACGGTAATGCTTTGCTTTTACTACACCACTAACACCTATGCACACACCGTTGGCGGTAGTAAGGCTATAACCGCAGATAGGGGGCTATATTTTATAAATACTGACAGTAGTATAGCGTACAAGCCTATGCAAATCTGGACACAAGGAGAAACCGAAGCTAATTCTAACTGGCTAATCACCCTAGACAAACCAAACTTTAAAACAACACTATCTATAGACTTAACAGTTCCTAGCTACTTTACCACCTTAAGTAACGGACTACTAAGTAAGCAAGCTGATAATAAAGATGGCACGCGAACCGACTATTGGACTATGCAGCAACCCATACCTGTATATACTATCATGTTTGCCACGGGTGTATTTAGTACCACTAAAGAAAAGTGGAACAATAAAGAAGTATCGTACTACACTGAACCCAAGTACAGCCAATACGCTACAACTATATTTAGCAATACACTCAAAATGCTAGACTACTACTCTAGCATAACTGGTGTAGCATATCCTTGGCCTAAATATAGCCAGATAGTAGTACGCGACTATGTATCTGGCGCTATGGAAAATACCTCAGCATCCTTATTTGGTGCCTTTATGAATGGTGACAGCAGATTACTTAGCGACAAACCTGATAATGAGCTGGTGGTAGCTCATGAGCTTTTCCACCAGTGGTTTGGAGACTATGCTACTGCTAAATCGTGGTCTAACCTTACTGTAAATGAATCTTTCGCCAACTACGGCGAATATCTGTGGCTATTGCACCAATACGGCAAAGATGCTGCAGATATTCATATTTGGAACTCTTTACAGAGATATTTGTTTAGAAGGGCTGAAAATAACACTCCACTAGTCAGATACTACTATGAGGATAAGGAAGAAATGTTTGATGCTATAACTTACAATAAAGGCGGTGCCATACTTCACTATCTACAATACATCATTGGAGATGAGGCCTTCTATAAGGCTATGCAAGATTACTTAACTACCAATGCCTATAAAAATACCGAAGCTACTGATTGGCACAAAAGCGTAGAAAAAGTAACCGGTAAAGATTATAAATGGTTCTTCAATGAATTTTACTTCCAAGGAGGACATCCTAAAATTGATATTCAATACCTACCCTCAGACTCTTTGCAACAACTAAAAATCTGCATTGCACAAGATAGCACCAACACTTATATACTACCACTTACCTTAGAAATAATAAGAGCAGCCGACAATGAAATGATGGCCTACACCTTAAAACGCCAGAGAGACACTATAATTATTCCTTACAAACAAGATAACGCACCAACTGTAGTGTTTGATGCGAACCACGTAATACCCGGAACTATAAATGAAACTAAAACAAGCAAAGACTACTATCAACAATACACAGGCAGTAAGTCTGTAATAAGCAAACTACTAGCCGTAAAATATCTACAAAAAGCAAAGACAGATAGCATAACAAATACATTACTACTAAAAGCATTAAATGATAAGAATGAGACTATAAAAGAAACAGCCATAAAACTGTTGAATAAGAGACAAAACAAACCCTCTAAAGAAATACTACAAATACTAGAGTATACAGCTAGAGAAGATAATAGCAGTAAATGCCGTGTAGCTGCAATTAGAATACTAAATGATAATAAGCCTGATAGTTATAAAGATCTTTTACTAAAGTTAGTGTATGATAGCTCTTACGCTGTTGCCGGCGAAGCAATACAAAATCTGTGGGCAGTAGATAGTAATGCAGCCTACCCAATAGCCAAACATGCACTAGAGAATAATCCTGCAGGGGCATTAGCTACTAATGCCTACGAGATTATAGGCTTGGCTGCAAAAGCAGCAGATACTGTTATTTATCAAACTATACTACCTTATAAATATCAACTGACTACAGAAGATTATTTAAATAGCATATTGGAATATTTGCAAAACAGCAATAACCTTCCGGCTTATGAAATAGCACTAGCTAGCTATGCACAATACTGCACCACAGAAGAAGTTACCAGCCATAAGAAGGGTTATCTTGCTGCATTATTTGATGTAAAGGAGAAAATAAAAAATAGCAGCACAACCTATAAAACCGAAAAACTGAATCTGCTAAATAGTACATTTGAAAGCATGATACAAAACGCTCGGATGAGCGAGCATAAAGAATACCTACAACAACAACTAGCCACTGACAAGCATGACAAGTAATAGTATATCTAACATAAGTAATCTAAAATTGCAAACTGGTGATACCATTGGCATTACTTGCCCATCTGGTTATGTATCGCAAGAAAGAGTGTCCTATGCTAAAACACTATTCGAAAGCTGGGGATTCAAGGTTCTATTGGGGAAAACTGTAGGTAATGAATATCACTATTTTTCAGGCACCGATGAGGAAAGAGCACATGATTTACAGCACATGTTAGACAGCCCTAAAATAAAGGCAATAATAATGGGGCGAGGTGGCTACGGCATGAGCCGAATTATAGACCAGCTTAATTTTTCTACTTTCAGCAAACATCCCAAATGGCTATGTGGCTTTAGCGACATTACAGTGCTGCACAGCCATATACAAGCTACGCTAGCTGTGCCAACACTGCATAGCCCAATGACAGGACACTTTAAAGAAGATAATAGCACAAGAGCCGATGTTTTAAGCTTTAAAAATGCACTTATTGGACAACCGAATATCATAAGTGGGAAAGCATCAATACACAACAAAGCAGGCAAAGCAAAAGGAATACTTACCGGAGGCAACTTAGCTATACTTAGTCATTTAACGGGTTCTATCTCTGAGGTTGATTATGCCGGAAAACTACTGTTTATAGAAGATATAGGTGAACATCTATACCAAATAGACCGAATGCTGATGCAACTAAAACGAGCCAATCAACTATCAAATCTTGCAGGGTTGGTAGTAGGTGACTTTACAGGTTTGGAAGATACTGAAAGACCCTTTGGTAAAACAATTGAAGAAATAATACTAAATGCAGTAGCTGAGTATAACTATCCCGTAGGCTTTAATTTTCCTTGTGGACACGATAGTATTAATCACACTTTGGTACTGGGTGCCGAGTATACTTTTGAAGTGCATGCAAAAGGAAGTGCACTAATACCACTATCCACCGGCTAACCTACAGGCCTCTATTCCTCCTGATAAATTATATAGGTTAGTATAACCCAAACCCTCTAAGCGCTGTATGATTATGGCGCTACGCACACCCTTACGGCAATAAACTACTACTGGTATATTTTGGGGAATAGTTTGACTTTGAGCCAGTACATCACCCATAGGTATGTGCATGCCACCTATATGATAGTCTTCTCTCTCAAAATCTTCCCTTACATCTAGCAACTGATACTGAACATGGTCAGCCTTCCATTGCATAAGTTCTTGGTAGGTTAGTGAGCGCAAACAACAAATATTAATAAACTCTAGAAGGATTATTTACATTACAATCGCACTCGTCAGCCTCTTGATGAAACTTTCTAAGCGGGCCATCAACTACAAATTTAACGCTAGAGCCATCAGTATACTCTATTTCAGTAATGGCCCAATGAAGCTTATGAGACACACACAAGGTAAGATAGCCCAATTGTTGGCCATCAATCTTACCTCCTTCAAGCCTAGCTTCTCTTACTAGCACTTGATCGTTATTAGATGAATAATAAGAGTAATATACTTTTGCAATATTCTTATAAGATAAATTTTTAATCTTTACCTTAAGCATGTCTTTAGAGCAAGACTCACAAAATGAACACTCTTTTGAAAAGCTGCACAAGTAAAAATATTTAGTATGCGTAAAATAGTTCAAGTCTTCAGCAGAAGAAGCAAACGACATTAAACAAAAAAAAGAAAATACAAGTAAAGCCCTCAAACGGAATGACATATGTAATTTTTTAACGTTAAAAACCGCTACTTATGTAAAGTAGTAGTTGCAAATATAAAAGTTAGCAGATATAAAAGTAAATATTTTGATGTGCAAAGCAAATTTTAGTAGGAGAAAATAATTTGGCTTTATTCCGGCGCTACATATAATTATTAATATAAATTCTTACCTTTAGGGCTAAATATGCAGCCGTATTTAATATGGGTGTATGTTATGCTATTAATTAGATTAACTGTATATTCACCTGCAATAATTAACATTATTTATGATGAAAATCTTGTACCCTAGGCTTAAAAGTATCTTTGGTTTGTGCGTTTCGATACTTGCAACTGCTATTACACCCTCAGCCGATGTGTTGGCACAGCCAACTATTTCGTCTGTAGCTAACAACCCTGAAAACGTAAACTCGAATGTAACTATTAACGGTAGTAGCTTCAATGCTACCCCAGGCCTCAACATTGTTAGATTTGGAGGCGCCAGAGCCACTGTAATATCAGGCTCTAGCACATCATTAACCGTTACCGTACCCCCTGGTGCTAGCGAATATCCTGTAAGCGTTTTAGACTCATCTACTAGACTTTCAGCATATCAAAAAATAAGCTTCATACCAAAGTTTCAAAGCTCTTGTTTCTATCAAGACACACTAAACTTCAACAGTGCAGTTAATTTTAATTCGCGTATCAACCTCCCTGCTCATGCCAATTTTGCAGACTTTGACGGCGATGGAAAATTAGATATGGCTGTGGCTAATGCCACAGCACTAGGTACTGGTTTGGGAGACTCAATAACGATTTTTAGAAATATTGGAACAAGTGGAAGTATATCCTCATCATCATTTGTTTTTGTCACCAAATTAACTGCATCACTTCAAGTACAGAATATTCAGTTTGCTGATTTTGACGGTGACGGCAAAATAGATATTTTGGCTGGATGCTATAACTCAACTAAAACTTATGTTTATAGAAATATATCCTCTGGGGTAGGGTCCATTGCTTTCTCATCTTCTACTTCTTTTGGACCCGCTTCAGGTTCGATGGCTATGGGTATTCCTGGAGATTTTGATGGAGATGGAAAGGTAGATTACGTTGCCATTAATCCATCTTTAAGTAGAGTGTTTATTTTTCATAATGCTATAGCATCAGTACCTGCTACAAGTTTTCTGACTACTAGCTTTGACAGTGCCTCCATTAGGGTTACTCCAATATTTTCAGCTCTAGGAACACTTGCTGTGGCTGATATAGATGGCGACGGAAAAAAAGATGTAATAACCGCATCCGGAAATAATAATAAAATATACATATTACGTAATACTACAACTGGACCCAGCTTGGCTTCTAGTTCTTGGTTTACTTTAGCCGATTCTATTACAGTAACTGTTGGAACACCTACAATGCAACAAGTAACATGTTCTGACTTAAATCTAGATGGCAAACCAGAAATTATTGTTGCAAATCAGCCAGGTTCAATTATTATCGTACCTAATAATTCAACATCTGGTAGTTTCTCTTTCGGTACTACTATCTCATTATCAACACCTAGCCTTACACAAGCATTTACTGCAGCTACAGGAGATTTGAATGGGGATGGTTATCCTGAAATTATCACTGGGTCATATGGAGCAAATATTGTCATCGCAAGAAATACTTCATCAGGTAGCAGCTTATCATTTACAACCTCACTTTTATCAGGTTTCTCAGGTAGCTTAGGTATAACAATAACCGACGTAGACGGAGACTCTAAAAGTGATATCATAGTAGCAAACAATGCTGGTTCTAACGGTATTTCTATATTGAGAAATGCTCCTAAGCCAATCATAAGTAATGTCACGGGCCCAGATACTGCATGCGCCGGCGATCTTGTTACGTATAACAATGCCACTTCTGGTGGTGTATGGTCTTTAAATCCTGGCACTCACGGCACCATAAATGCTACTACCGGTGAGTTTACTGGTTCACTTGCAGGAAGCGATACTGTAGTATATACTATCACTTGTAACGGAGAAACTGCGGTACGTAAAAAAGCTATCTATGTAAGAGCCTACCCTGTAGTAGGCGCCATCAGCGGTGCTACTACTATGTGTTCTGGCACTACTATTACTTTATCAGATACTTCTACTACCGGTACATGGAGCAGCTCTGCTACTTCTATAGCTACCGTAGATGCTTCTGGTGTTGTGTATGGCACTACAGGCGGTTCTGTAACCATATCTTATACCAAAACAAACGCTTGTGGTCCAATATCCGCTACACATGTGGTATCGGTTACAGCCTCTCCTGCAGCTATTACCGGCACATCTAGATTATGCTTATCTAGCACACATACGTTAGGTAATACTACTACCGGCGGCACATGGTCAGCTACACCATCTTCTGTAGCTTTAATAGGCGCTTCATCAGGTGCGGTTACACCTGTAGCTGTGGGTATAGTTGCGATTACATATACTAAGGGTAGCTGTTATGCTACAGCATACGACACTATTATTACTGTACCTACTGTTAGCCCTATTACAGGCAGCACATCGGTATGTACAGGTTCTGATATCACTCTATTTAATACAGTTGCAGGCGGCACTTGGAGCATCACTACAGGTGCATCTTCAGCTTCAGTAGGCTCTACAAGCGGTATAGTCACTGGTATTAGCGCAGGCGCTGCTACGGTAACCTATGCAGTTACCAATACTTGTGGTACCACTCCAGTATACTATCCTATTACGGTTAACACCAATCCTGCGGCCATTACCGGTACTACTAGTGTATGCCCTGGAGCCAATACTACATTATCAAGTCTTACCCCTAGTGGAACGTGGACGGTTAGTGCAGGTACTGGTAGTGCTACTATAGGTAGCTCTTCGGGTATAGTTACTGGAGGTACAGCAGGTACTGCTACTGTTACTTATACTGCAGTTGGCGGATGTTTTAGAACTACAGATATTACTATATACAACTTACCTGATGCTATAAGCGGATCTATCAACCTATGCATGGGTAATACTACTACTTTAAGCTCTACTACTAGCGGTGGCAACTGGAGTGTAGCATCTACTACAATAGCTACTTTATCGCCGTCTGGCTCTAGTACTACAGTTTTTGCTGCAGCACCAGGCACTACTACTATAAGTTATACTATACCTGCTACTGGTTGTTTTGTTACTAGTCCTATGACAGTTAATGCACTACCTGCAAGCATAAGTGGCCCTTCGGCAGTGTGCAATGGTAGCACTATATCATTATCATCTACTACGGGCGGCGGCTCTTGGTATGGTATTGCTGGTACAGGTAGCGTTGCTGTCGACCCAACATTTGGCTTCACTACTGGTATCACTATTGGTACAGCTACTATCAGCTATGTTATACCTGCTACAGGCTGTTTTACTACTACCAATATATTGGTTAACGATGTTCCTAATGCTATTACCGGACCAACCCAAGTATGTTTAGGTAGCACCATTACTTTAAATACTACTTCAACAGGTGGTTTATGGTCATCTTCTTCAGCAGCTAGTATTTCACCTTCTGGTGTGCTTACGGGCGCTACAGCGGGTACAGCCATAGTTTCTTACACGTATCCTGCTACAGGTTGTCGTGCTTTATATAATGTATCAGTTAACAACCTACCTGGTACACTAAGCGGCACCAGCCCTATATGTCCTAGTTCTACTACTACTTTCAGTAGCACTACAACAGGTGGCGTATGGTCTAGCGCTAGCACATCTATAGCCGATGTAGTAAGTAGCACAGGTTTAGTAACAGGTATGAGTGCAGGTACTACTACCCTTACCTATACCGATCCTTCTACTACATGCTTTAGAAC
>CAYWUY010000066.1:0-6712 GCA_964461535.1 uncultured Flavipsychrobacter sp. | reverse complement strand
AGTATATCTTCTAGCGTTGCTTTCCCTATTTGCGAAGGCGACTCTGTAACATTTACTCCATCACCGGTTAACGGAGGAACATCTCCAACATATTTCTGGTATATCAACAATATTTATCAATCTACGAGTAATACATTTAGATGCGCACTTGAACCTGGAGATCTAGTTTCTTGCAATATGGTTACTAGTGCAGCTTGTCCGTCGGTATTAAGTGTAGCAGATACGTTTATAGGTACAGTTAACCCTCAAGTTACACCTACACTTAGCCTATCTACTGGCATTGGCGATACAGTATGTCTTGGTGCACTTACAGCTATTACTGGCTTTAATACAAATGGAGGTCTAAGTCCTAGCTTCCAGTTTAAAGTGAATGGTATTCCTGTCGGCCCTGGTGTTGCAGGTACATATGCTTACCTCCCGGCAGATGGTGATGTTGTAACTTGTATTATGACAAGTAATGCGTCTTGTCCTTCTACTCCTTTTGCTTATGATACATTACGACTAACTGTAAGCCCATATGTAATGGCTAACGTTATTATTAATGCATCAGATACGGGCTGCGAAGGTTACAACTCTGTTTATACTGCCGTTCCTATTCATGGAGGTACAGCGCCTACTTACGTTTGGAAGGTAAATGGTGTTACCATGGGCACTGGCTCTATATTCTCTTATATTCCTACTGATGGAGATATAGTTACTTGTACCATGACTAGTAATTTCCCTTGCGCTACATTCCCAACTGTTGTTAGTGCTCCAATGACTATGCACGTATTCCCTGTAGACTTACCTGTAGTCTCAATAGCTACAAGTCCGGGATTTGTTATGGCTCCTGGTACTACAGCTACATTTACTGCTACGGTGACTGACGGAGGCACTGCGCCTACTTATCAATGGTATAAAAACAGTGTTTTAATACCAGGTGCAACTAATAATACTTACGTTACTAATGTACTAGCTACAGACGATTCTATTACTTGTCAAGTAACTAATCATGATTTATGTAACGGCATTACAGTATTTGGAACTACTACAGTGTTTATTACAGATAATGTAGGCATACATGATGTTAATGCCAATGGTTCACCTAACGTTATTTTATATCCTAATCCTAATAGTGGCTCATTCTCCATCAACGGTTACATAGGAAATAACAACAACGAAACTGCTACTATAACCATCACTAACCTATTGGGTCAAGTAGTATATGCTACCACATCCGAAGCAAAAAATGGAATAGTTGATACTACATTATCTATCCAGAATACACTAAGTAATGGTACGTATATCTTAACTATTACATCAACATCTGGCAAGCAGGTAATCTATTTCAATATTAATAGATAGTTTACCAAAGAAATATTTATACTGTAAGGGAATAGCCAAAAGCTGTTCCCTTATTTTTTGTACATAGAGAACGCTGTAGGTGAAAAAATTGGTTATTATTATCTTTCAAAACTTATCCACAAAATATCACTTGGTCAAAATGTCTATAGTACTTTTACAGGTTCTAGTAAAGCTCTTTCACATAAATCCAAATTATTGCTAAAGACCCTGAAAAAATCTCTTTTAGGTATTTATACCCTAAAAAAGGCACTTTTTTCACTACATTACTCATTATCAATTACTTAGCTGGAATATTAGGGTATAAATATACCTTTTGCCCCCCTTTTTAGGGTATATTATACCTAAAAGTGGTATTAAATACCCAATTTCAGGTATATTCACACATCATAAATAGAGCCATATAGCACTATCCTTATTTTGTAAAACACTCAATGATGTACTTTATTTCTTGCTACATGTAGTTAATTGCTATCTATAAGACAATATTTTTTAGTTGATACTTTACTTAACCATCACTTTTTTATTACTGCATATATTTCATTTACTTTTGTCTTATGCGCCCATATACGTTATTAACTTTCTTTTTGTGCACCATTATATCTGTAAAAGTTCATAGCCAAGAAAAACAATGGACTTTACAAGAATGTATTGCATATGCCCTTGACCATAACATTTCTATAAAGCAAGATTCACTTAATACACTACAGTCAGACTATACGCTTAAGCAAAGCCAATTATCACAAATACCTAGCCTTAATATTTCAGGCTCATATGGCCGCAGCTATGGTCGTTCCATCAACCCTACTACCAACCAGTTTGTTGAGGGCAGTTACGATTTCCTAGGCCCCAGTGCATCCACAAGTGCGCTACTATTTGGTTGGTCTCAAGTGCGCAATACCATACAAAAAAATAGATACAGCCTAAAAGCAGCAATAGCTAATCATCAGCAGTTAAAAAATGATGTAGCTCTAAATGTTGCTAACAGCTACCTGGCAGCTCTACTGTCAAAAGAGCAAATTAAAATCAGTGAAAGTCAGGTGAAGGTATCAATAGCTCAACTTAGCCAAACTAAAGCTTTTGTAGCTTCCGGTCGGCTGCCTGAACTTAATTTAGCTCAACTTGAATCTCAAGTTGCAGCAGATAGCTCAAATCTCATTACGGCTATTGCCAATTACAATTCAGCACTGTTAGATTTAAAAACACTTTTAAATGTTGAGCTATCTAGCCCATTTGATATTACAGTACCACAGCAAGATGTCAATTCAGAATTATACGCAACCCTGTCAGAAAATCCGGAATCTATTTTCAACTATGCTAAGTCCAGTTTTGGCTCTATTCTAAGTAGTCAATACAGTGTTATATCTGCCGAGAAAGGACTTGCCGCTGCAAAATCTGGACTTTGGCCGCAGCTATCACTTAGCTATCAGGTTAGTACCAACTTTGCTAATAATTCTAAAACATATAAAAATCCTAAGACTACAGTCGAGCAGCTACCCTACTTTGCAGTTGATTCTGCGAGCGCTAAATCTTTTCCTATCTATGGTTATTCTCAATCTTTCGATATTGTAAATACGCCTTTTAGTACCCAAATAGAAAACAACTTGCGCCAAACCATAGCCTTGAGTGTAAATATTCCAATATTCAATGGATGGCAAACCCAGTTTGGAATAAAGCAGGCAAAAATAAACTTAGAGCGTCAAAGACTTACTGCATTCAATACTGAGCTTACACTAAAACAAAATGTATATAAAGCTTACAATAATGCTCTTAGTTCTAAACAAAAATATGAGGCATCAAAACGCTCTTACGAATCTGCTTCAAGAGCATTAGAGTTTGCGCAAAAACGCTATGACTTAGGCCTAACAAGCACTGTTGATTTATTGGTCACTCAAAATACACAATTTAGTTCCGCATCTAATTTGCTTTTAGCAAAATACGACCTTATCTTTAAGCTGAAAGTACTAGATTACTATTTGGGTAAACAAATAAAACTATAGGTATATGGATATAGCGGCAATGAAAAAAGTTTTACTGGAGGCTACTGCTGAAGCAGGTAAAATTATAATGCACTACTTCGATGGAACATTTACCATAGATAATAAAGAAGGCATCAACAATCTAGTAACTGAGGTAGATAAAAAATCTGAAGATAGAATCATTCAGGTTATTAGAAACTATTATCCTGAACATACTATTATTAGTGAAGAGGTAGGAGAACTCATAAAACCTTCGGAATACCAGTGGATAATAGACCCTATAGACGGCACTGTCAACTTTGCACATGGCATACCTCTTTGCTGTGTAAGTATAGCACTAAAACATAAAGAAGATTTATTATTGGGAGCAGTGTATAACCCTATGATGAATGAACTCTTTTTTGCAGAAAAAGGCAAAGGTGCTACCCTAAATGACAGACCGATTAAAGTATCTTCAAAAACAGATTTCAGAAAGGCTTGCCTAGTAACCGGCTTCCCATACAAATGGCCTGAAACAGCAGAGCATCCTATAAAAGTATTTGAAAGATTTGTACTAGAAGGCTTACCTATTAGAAGACTTGGCTCTGCGGCAATTGACCTATGTTGGGTAGCTTGCGGAAGATTTGATGGCTTTTGGGAATATAATTTAAGTTCTTGGGATGTAGCAGCTGGATACCTTATAGTGCAAGAAGCTGGTGGTAAAATCACCAATTTTGAAGGTAGTCCATACAATGTATTTGAACGAGAAACACTTGCCACTAATGGGCATATTCACGATGCTATGCTAGAGGCTATCAATAGAGGTAAAAAATAGTTTACTATACACTTTGTTCTCCTATAGCTTTATCTATTTTCTGAGTTAGTTGTTGTAGTTCATTTTGCACTACAGGATTGCCCATAGCCGCTATAGATGAATCTGTAGCATACATGAGCAAAACCATAGCCATAAAGTCTTGTTCATCTTTGCCACTATAATAGTTTCTCAGCTCCAACATTTTATTCTCAGCCATTTTCACTGCCTTCCTAACCGACTCCTCTTCCTCTGGCTTAATTCTTAGTCTATAGCTTCTGCCTGCTAGCCATACATTGATGGGCATTAGTTCATCTTCCATTATATAGTATTGTTTGTAGCCTCAATATTATTAGAAGAAGGAGCTGCGGCAGTTGTCTTAACTAATAAACTTTTCTGAAAAAACACTAATACAAGCACACCAACCGATATAGCAGCATCTGCCAAATTGAATACAGGCTCGAAGAAAACAAAGTTTTTACCCCCTAAGAAAGGCACCCAACTAGGCATTTGCATATCTATCATAGGAAAGTAAAGCATATCTACCACCTTACCATGCATAAACTTGCCATACCCTTGACCGAAAGAAGTAAAATGTGCCACACCAGTAGCATTATGATTTTGCATCATTACTGAAATACTATCATAGTTTCCCGAAAAACAGGAGTATGGACTATCAGAAAAAATTAAACCATAAAATAAGCAATCAATAAGATTACCTAAAGCCCCTGCTAATATTAATGAACCACAAATGATAGCTGCTCTTTTATAACCGCTATCTACCACTTTTTTCAAGAAATAAAAACCTGAGCATACTGCTACTAATCTAAAACTTGTAAGTATAAACTTACCTATTGACGACTCGCTTAACTTTAAACCATATGCCATACCCTCATTCTCAATAAAATGAAGCTTAAACCAATTGCCCAACACCCTAACATCATCTCCATTACAAAAATGTGTTTTGATATATATTTTCAGCACTTGATCGGCTACTAGAACCAATAGAATTAATAATAAGGCACTACGATACTTCAAACCCTATAAATTTATTTTGTTACACAGAATGGCGCAAATATACTATAATAAGGCTAGAGGCATTTACTTAAGAAAATGGTAAATATTATTATATAATTGCACCAGCTATTAGCGTTATTTCACGCTCAGCCATACCTATCTTTTCTATTACAATCTTCAATGCGGTATTAGGCACTAACGCTGGCAATTTTTCAGGCCATTCTATAAAACATAATCCATGCCCTTTTTCAACTTGAAGTAAGCAATCCTCAATACCGGCATTCATAGCCTCATCTACACTATTTACCCTATACCAGTCCATATGATATATCACAGCATCTAAACCGTTCAATTTATATGCATATTCATTTATGAGTGCAAAAGTAGGACTGCTAACCGCATCAACTACTCCTAATTGTTTACATAGCTCGTGCACAAAAGTTGTTTTACCAGAGCCCATTTCTGCATAGAACGCCCATACTTTATAGTTGTTTATAAATTTAAGTACATCTCCCACTAAATCTGCTAATTCGCTTAACCCAAACTGTTTTTTGTAAAGCACTGACCCCATTACGTAAAAATACTGATTTGACATTAATTAAGGTTAGCAATACAAATATAGAGAAACAACATAAGTAGAATTAATTCTACCACATACATTTATGCAATGTTAAAATTTGTTTTATATTGCATGTCAGTACATTAAAAAATTATTACTAGAATAATAAGCCAATATAACCACACTAGCTACCCCTAATACCTGTGAGACAGTAAAATTTCACGAACCAAACAAAAACAACACTAAAATGAAAAAAATTGTTACTTATGTAGCATTTATTTCTAGCCTTCTCGGGGGGAAAGTAGCCACTGCAAACACAACACTTTGGCAAAATGTAGACAAGCAACAGGCGCCATCCGCAAAGCTTATGGTTATTAAGGCAACAGACTACAAAGTATTTACCCTAAATGAGTCTTGGCTAAAATGGCAAATGTTCGGCCTTACAACCAATGAAAATGAAGCAATGACAATAGAGCTTCCTATGGGAGATGGCTCAATGATGGCATTTAAAGTTTGGGATGCTCCAATGATGCCGGAAAAGCTTGCTTCAAAATATACCGAAATAAGAACTTTCACTGGGGTTTCAGTTAGTAATCCTCGCATTACAGCTAAGCTAGACTTTACAGTTTTTGGGTTTCATGCCATGATTTTTGCTGGCGAAAACACTACATTAATCGACCCATACGATAGACTTGGAGATGGTTTTTACCTAGTAAGATACAAGCATAATGACTACAGAGATGCAGCAGACAAAATGCATTGCGATGTTAAACATGAAGGCTTAACTACTGCCGATGAGATATTATCAGCAGACGCTGGCTCTTCAACATTTGCAGCACGTACCGGCAATGGTTGGCAATTGCGCACCTATAGTTTGGCACTATGTGCTAACCACTTTTATTGCCAAGCAGCTACGGGAAGTACTACACCTACAATAGCTGCATGTCTCAGTGCTATGACAACATCTATGAATAGAATTAATGGTGTATATGAAAGAGAGTTTTCTATTCATATGGATTTTGTTGC
>CAYWUY010000065.1:0-15408 GCA_964461535.1 uncultured Flavipsychrobacter sp. | reverse complement strand
GCCTTTAGTGTAGCGAGGACTGGGATCGAACCAATGACCTTCGGGTTATGAGCCCGACGAGCTACCGCTGCTCTACCTCGCGATGAGGATGCAAATGTAGAACGGCATTTCGGTTCTGCCAAATAAATCTGCTAATAATTTTTTAAAAGTTCCGTAACGCCCTATTCATGCGGGTTTCGGTATGTATATTCTTTTGTGTAATGCTGTATAGAGGGGCTTTGCACACTTATTTGTGTGCTTTTGGCGTTGTATATAGCAGTAGTAATGTAGTATATTCGCAGCCTAAAAATGTAGCACACCACCTCTTGTATGAAGGTATCGGTCATTATAGTCAATTATAACGTTAAGTATTTCCTAGAGGTATGTATACATTCGGTGCTACGTGCTGCCGAGGGCTATGATGTAGAGGTGATAGTGGTGGATAATAATTCTGCCGATGGTAGCTGTGCTTTTTTACGCACCCATTTTCCGCAGGTGGTGCTTATAGCTAATAGCGATAATAAGGGTTTTTCTAAGGCTAATAATCAGGGTGTGGCTATAGCCAAGGGGGAGTATGTGCTGTTTTTAAATCCTGATACGGTGATGCCGGAAGATTTTTTCAGCAAAACTATTCCTTATATGGATGCTCACCCCGAGGTGGGTAGCCTGGGGCCAAGGCTCATAGATGGGGTAGGGCAGTTTGCGCCGGATGGTAAAAAGTCGTTCCCTACGTTTTCGGTAGCTGTGTATAAAACTACGGGTATTAATAAGCTATTTAGTAAGTCGGCCTACTTTAATAAATATTATGCGGTGCATATAGGCGAGCGTGAGACTGCGCCTGTAGAGGTGCTGAGTGGCTGCTGTATGCTGGTGCGTACGCTGGCTATGCAGCAGGCGGGTGGTGCTTTTGATGAGGATTACTTTATGTATTGCGAGGATGTAGACTTATCGTATCGCATACAGAAGGCGGGCTATAAAAATGTGTATTTCCCGGAGGTGGATCTGATACATTATAAGGGGGAGAGCACTAAAAAAATGACGCTGTCGTATGTGCGGATTTTTAATGAGGCCTTGGTGACTTTTGTAAAAAAGCATTATTCTAAGAAAGATGCGCAGCTATTTGTGTTTTTTATACATGTGGGTATAGTGCTGAGGGCTGTGCTGGGTACGGTGAAGCGGGGGCTAAAAATACTGCATATGCCGCTGATAGATGCCTTGTTGCTACTGCTGACGCTACTGGGTATGAAGGCTTTTTGGGTGAATGAGGTAAAGGGGATGACGCCTATTCCGCTGAGTTCGGTATCGGCTACGTTTCCGGCTTATATAGGGCTGTGGCTGGTGAGTATGTTTTTTAGCGGTGCTTATGATAATCCGTATAGGGCTATACGGGTAATAAGGGGTATGATGATAGGTACATTGGTAACGCTGGCCTATTATGGACTGCTGCCGCCGGAGCTGCGCTACTCCAGGGCTATTATTATATTTTCGGGTTTTACGGGTACTATAGCACTACTAGGTATGCACGAACTGCTGTATAAGCTGGGCATACTTAAGTATGTGCCGTATGATAAGCTGCCCAAGAAGGCGGTAATAGTGGCATCGGAGGGGGCGTATAGGCAAACGGCTGCTACGCTGCGTCAGGTGCATTATGCGCCAGAGATAACGGGGCGTATAGCTGTAGCTGCTGAAGACCATAGCGGCCTGGCGCACCTGAGCGAAATGCGAGAACTGCTGCTGACTACGGGTGTGAATGAGGTGATATTTTGCGTAAATGGACTGACCTATAGTCAGATATTTGAACAGATGCAGCATTGTGGTCCGCAGTTTGAATATAAGATACACCTACCGGGTAGTGAGAGCTTTGTGGGTAGTAATTCTAGCTTTACATCGGGCGACTTGTATACGCTAGATAAAAGCTATGATCTGAATGATTTTTCTAAGCTGCGTAGTAAAAGGGTGCTAGATGTGCTGTGTGCGTTGGGCATGCTGTTGCTATTGCCTATACTGCTACTGGTGGTTAAGGGTAAGGGTGGCTTTATTAAAAATGTATTTGCAGTGCTGGTGGGTGCTGCTACCTGGGTGGGCTATAGTGGTGCGCCAGGTGCAAAGCTGCCTAAAATAAAAAAAGGGGTGTTACCCCCTTATATTATTTTACCGGGCTATGAGCCTAATGAGCAGGTGGTGCAGCATATTAATACTACTTATGCACAGCATTATAATCCGCTAGCCGACCTGATGCTGATACTGAAGAATATACGCTACTTGGGCAATGCCTAGTGAATTTCTGTTATAGACATTTTTTTGCCATTCAATTCAAAAGAATCGCCAACGGATTTGCCCATCATTTGCTGGGCTATGGGAGCCTCGGGCGATACTGCATAGTAGATAGTACCATCCAAATTGAGCTTGCCCGCACCTATGCTGATGTAGTATTTGCCGGTATTGGTAATAACCAATGAGCCGGGTGCTACATGGGTAGATTTTTGGGTGGGGTCTATGTCTTCCAGGGCGTGTTTTAGTTTTACCATATCGCCCAGGCGGGCTAGGTTCAATTCTATTTCTTGCTGCATCATTTCGCGGCCCACTTCATATTTATCTCCGGCGCTGCTTTTGGTGTCTTCTCCGGCGGCTTCTTGGGCTTCGGCTACATTTTGTTTTATGTTGGCTACGCTTTTAGCTATGTAATCGTTGCAAAGGAGGTGTAGTTTGTGTTTAATGTCCATATTGTAAAGGTGTTAAGCAGTTAGGTTTAAGCTCTAATTTAGGAATATAAGACGGCTTTTTGCGCCAAAAGGTTTACATAGTTTTTTTTGAAAGATGCTATGAATATGTATTTTACAACATAGTTTGTTTTGTTATCTTTGAGACCTATGAAATACAGAATACTACAAATAGTATCGTTGCTACTTATTGTTGCTTTTGTAAGCAGTTGTGTATCGTCTACGCGAACGTCGTGGAGGAGGCACCGCTTTAATGCGCACTATCGTGGGCAGAGTAAATATTGGTATTAATAAGATACAGCACATTAGTAATTTAATATTCGTGTACCATTGCACTTAATTGTGTAATGGTATTACTTTTGTCAAAATTTTGATAATGACAGCATTCGAGAATTCTTTGGAGTATGCCCAAGGATTAGATCAGATAGATATATTATTCCCGTTTAGGGAGCGTTTTCATTTTCCTCAGCATAACGATAAAGATGTACATTATTTCTGTGGTAATTCGCTAGGCTTGCAGCCTAAAATGGTGGGTTACTTGATGGAAAGAGAGCTGAAAGACTGGGCTAATCATGGCGTAGAGGGGCATTTTAGGGCTGCTAATCCGTGGTTCTCGTATCACCATATATTTACTGAAAGACTAGCTAAAGTAGTAGGTGCTAAGGCTGATGAGGTAGTGGTGATGAATACGCTTACGGTGAATTTGCATCTATTAATGATGTCATTTTACCGTCCTGCTAATGGAAGATATAAGATATTGATGGAAGCAGGTGCGTTCCCGTCTGACCAATACGCCATAGAAACGCAAGTGCGTATGTATGGCTACGACCCTAATGATGCTATTATAGAGGTATCTCCGCGCGAAGGGCAACATACGATAACAGATGAGGATATCTATACTGCTATAGCGGAGGCGGGTGACAGCCTGGCTTTGGTGCTATTTGGCGGGGTTAACTATTATACCGGTCAGTACTTTGACCTAGAGAAAATAACAGCGGCTGCGCATGCAGTAGGTGCTTATGCAGGCTTTGACCTAGCACATGCTGTAGGTAACTTGCCACTACAGTTGCACAACTGGAAGGTGGATTTTGCTTGCTGGTGCTCTTATAAGTACTTAAATGCAGGGCCTGGTGCTGTAGGTGGCGTGTTTGTAAATGAAAAGTATGGCGATGACCCTAACTTTTTTAGACTTGCGGGCTGGTGGGGCAACGATGAGAAAACGCGCTTCAAAATGCAGAAAGGCTTTATACCTCAAAAAGGTGCGGCTAGCTGGCAAATGAGTAATGCACCAGTATTTAATATGGTTGCTTTAAATGCATCGCTAGACATATATGACAAAGCCGGAATGAAGGAACTGAAAGCTAAGAGTGAACAGCTAACGGCTTATTTGGAGTTTTTATTGAAGGATATAAAAGGCTTGGATTTTGAGATTATCACCCCTTCTAATCCTGCGCAAAGAGGTTGTCAACTGTCAATGCTGTTTGCTAAAGATGGTAAAAAGGTATTTGAATACCTTACCGAGAATGGGGTAGTAGCAGATTGGAGAGAGCCTAATGTAATAAGAGTGGCTCCTGTGCCATTATATAATACTTATGAGGATGTGTATATGCTAGCAAGCATTATGCAGCAGGCGGCTGACCATATACATAGCGGTAAATAATAAATAGTATACTATACTAACTGATGAATAGCAAGAGGGCTTCAAAACATGTTTTGAAGCCCTCTTAACGTATTGGTTGTATGCAGTGTGTGGTGTGTATATTATTGGTTTCTGAGCTTCATAAATGTTTCAAGCTCAGATATTACTTTACGTATCACGCTGTTGTGTTCGTACTTGTTGCGCACAAGTTCTCTACCTCTCAATGCCATAGCTTGTGCCTCTTCTTTATTCATCATGCACCACTTTACAGCTTTTACAAAGTCTTCAGGTTTTCTTGCTACTAAGTAATGTTCGCCTGATTTTGCTTCGATGCCTATAATGCCCTCTGGTGTGGATATAACGATTTTTCCGGCAGCCATAGCCTCTAATATTTTTACCCTAATGCCACCGCTAGCCATAATGGGCACTATGAGTATCTTTTTATCGGCAATAAATTCGGCTGCATCAGGTACTTCAGACATACAGTGAACGCCTGTGAGCTTTATTTCTTTAAACTCTTCAGGCATGCGTCTGCCGGCGAAATAAAATTCGAATTTGGGTACTACTTTTTGAATGTGGTTCCAAACCTCATCTAAAAACCACTTAACACCTTCGCGGTTAGGAATCCAGTCCATAGCACCTATATGGTAGCCTACCCAGCGTTCTTTACTTTCGTCTAGTACCGGGAATTTAGACTCATCGATGCTGTAGGGCGCAATAATGACGTCCATGATTTTTTCTAGTCGGCTTATGTGGTAAGCGTCTTTTTCTGTAATAGGAAGGAGTAAGTCATACATTCTCCAAGCTTCACGTTCAAAAGTTTTTAGCCTGCCGGTAAGATTATAGAGGTATTTTCTTCTAATACGGTTAGCACTTTTTTGTGCCAGTCCAAACCATATTTGATACTCTATATTGTGCATTCTAAGCACGGTAACGGCATTGGTAGCTTTGCGAATAGCAGGCAGGTAAGTGCTTAGGTACACACTTTCCATTTGTATTACATCGGGGTTAAACTCGTCAACTATTTCTAGAAGTTTCGATTCAAATTCCGGCTGGTAAAAACGCTCTACGTGTTCAGCTTCTTTGCTGAATAGGTAGTTTTTTATTATACCCCAATTGCTAATATCGTTATTGAATTCGTACCATTCAAATTTGTGAATATTGGTATAAAGTCCTGGTAATATAGCTTCATCTACATGGTGGCGAGAGGTGTTCATTGCAAGTAGATACACTTGCCATCCTGCTCTGTTGTAACCTTCAATCATGGCATACATGGCCATGTTACCTCCATCTGTTAGTGGGTAGGGTACTCTGTTAGAGACGATTAAAATCTTGCGTTGAGCGCTCATACAGTGCGAAAATAGAGAACTTTTAAATTACTTACTTTTGTTCTATGCCAAGTAAGCAAATAATATTTATGGGTTCAAAGCCCATTGGTTACGAATGTTTTAAATATTTAATAGAAAAGGCCGATGAGCTAGATATAAAAATAGCCGGGCTGCTTACACAAAAACGTAGTGAATTTGGCAATGACCATGACCTAAGCCAATTGGCGCTGCAAAATAGTATCCCCTTAATTAGCTCCTTGTCAGACTTACCCGAGTGCGATATTATATACTCGGTTCAGTACCATGAGATTATTAAGCAAGAGCATATAGATAAGGCAAGAGATATAGCAGTAAACCTGCATATGGCACCACTTCCGGAGTATAGGGGGAGTAATCAGTTTTCGTTTGCAATATTGGAGGACAAAACAGAGTTTGGTACTACTATACACCAAATAGATACCAGAATAGACCATGGGGCTATATTGTTTCAAAAAAGGTTCCCTATACCTGAGGGTTGTTGGGTAGATGAGTTGTATAATAAAACTTATACTGCTTCTTTGGCTTTGTTTAAGCAAACGCTACAGCATGTAGTAAGTGGTAATTACAAGTTATTGCCACAGGAGTTGCTAGAGCCTAAGTATGGAACTAGTTTGCATTACAGAAAAGAGATGGCACAAATAAAGCTTATAGATATGAATTGGGATAAGGAAAAGATAAATAAGCATATAAGGGCTACATCTATGCCCGGCTTTGCACCGCCTCACTGTTTTGTAAATGGAGAAAAAGTGTATCTGGTTGCCGAACGTAATAAAGACAAGTAAACTATTATTAGAGCATATTGTTACTAATAGTGCTAATAAACTCTGCTCTAGGTATCATTTCAGCTCCTAAGCTCTCTAGGTGGTCGGTATGAATTTGGCAGTCAATTATGTTGACTCCCAAGGTTTGTAAGTGCCTTACCCAGTGTATGAATGCAAACTTGCTAGCGTTACTTACATGGCTAAACATGCTCTCCCCAAAAAATGTTTTACCCAATAGTATACCATATAAACCCCCAACTAGTTGACCGTTATGCCAGCACTCTGCTGAGTGTGCGTGACCTTTAAGATGTAGGGTATAGTAAGCTTCAATTACTTGATTGGTAATCCATGTTCCGTCCTGATTTTTTCTTTCAGTTGAGGCACAATTAGTAATTACCTCTTTGAACGCAGTATTTATGGTAAAGCTAAAAGTATTGGAGCGTAGCACTTGTTTCATGCTTTTACTTACTTTAAGTCTTTCAGGGTATAGCACACACCTTGGGTCGGGCGACCACCATAAGGGTGGTTCGTCTTCGTTAAACCAGGGAAATATACCCTTACTGTAAGCCAGTAAAAGCCTCTGGGGAGATAAATCTCCTCCCACGGCTAGAAGCCCATCGTCGAGAGCATCTTCTGCCGGTGGAAACCAAAGCTTATCAGTAAGAATATGAATCATATCAGTAAGGTAATATGAATAAAAAAGCAGAGATATGCCTAGCATACCTCTGCCAAAATTATATAGAACAAAAATTAACCTTCGTTTTCTTTAGCTACTTGCTCCATGTAAGCTTTCAATTGATCAAGAGTTTCAAATTGAATCTTATCCTTACCGTAGCCCATTTTCCAAAATCTTGCAGATGGATCAGGGTTAAACATACCTTTCCATATTCTAATACCCAATTCAGGATGAATATAATCCATAGACTTTGAGTTCTCAGTTACAAGTGGCTCAAATCCCAGATCAAACAAATCGTCTTGTGTAATTTCCAAGTTCTTCATTGTACAAAAATAAAATAATTTTCAAGTTACGGAAGACTTGTGAATAATTTCACGATTTACTAACGAAAATAAACCCATCTTAATTGTTCAATTATAAGCAAAGAACAATACTAGCCTTGAATTTCCTAATTACATTTGTGCAAAATGTCGCAGTTAATAATTTATACAGATGGTTCTTCTAGGGGAAATCCCGGGCCGGGAGGTTATGGAGCCGTATTGATGTGGGGTAATACAGTAAAGGAAATTTCTCAAGGTTACAGACATACTACAAATAATAGAATGGAGCTGATGGCAGTAATAGCTGCTTTAGAGATGTTAACTAGGCCGGGATTAGATATAGTTATATATACAGATTCGGCCTATGTAGTGAATTCAGTAGAGAAAAAATGGGTATTTGGTTGGGTTAAAAAAGGGTTTGCCGGTAAGAAGAATGCCGATTTGTGGACACGTTTTTTGAAGGTATATAAGAACCATACCATTAAATTTGTATGGGTAAAAGGGCATGCCAATAATAAATATAATAATAGGTGTGATGTACTTGCCACCCAAGCTGCAGATAGTAAAAACTGGATAGAAGATGTGGGATTTGATGGAGGAGTAGAATAAAAATAAATATATGAAATTGGAGTTTTATAAATATCACGGGACAGGTAATGATTTTATACTAGTTGATAATCGTTCTGGTAGTGTAAAAATTACAAATGAGCAGGTAGCACTATTGTGTCAACGCAATACCGGTATAGGGGCAGATGGTTTAATGCTATTGGAAAATGCGGAAGGATATGACTTTAAGATGATCTACTATAACTCTGATGGTAACGAAAGTAGTATGTGTGGAAATGGCGGCAGATGTATTACTGCTTTTGCTCAGCAGTTAGGCATAGTAAAGTCTGTAGCAAATTTTATTGCTGTTGATGGTCCACATCAAGCTACTATTTTTCCTGATGGAATTGTAAGCCTGAATATGAAAGATGTCTCGGGTATACAGTTACTAGAAGACTGTGCCATATTAAATACAGGGTCTCCGCATTATGTGGCTTGGGTAGATGATATAGCTAATACTGATGTGTATAATATAGGTAGCGATATAAGATACAGCGAAGCTTTTAAGCCGGGTGGTACTAATGTGAACTTTGTACAGAAAATAGATGATGTGCTTCTAGTTCGTACTTACGAGAGGGGCGTAGAAGGTGAAACACTGAGTTGTGGAACCGGGGTTACGGCAGCAGCTATTGCTGCCAGCGGAACTGAGATAGGCGCTTTTAGTACTTTAGTAGAAACACCTGGAGGGGAACTTGAGGTTAGTTTTGTGAAAGACACTGAAGTAACAGCAAAAGAGGTGGTACTTATGGGGCCAGCAGTGTTTGTTTTTAAAGGTGAAGTAGAAATTTAAGATAGTAGGTATTAGTAATATAGCTAACATATTAGAGTCTCCTATAGAGTATTTGAAAGGAGTGGGCCCGCAAAGGGGTGATTTGTTGCGTAAAGAACTAGAGATAGCAACATTTGAGGACTTGCTGTATCATTATCCTTATAGATACTTCGACAGATCGCAGATAACTAAAATTGCAACTATTAATGAGCGTTCGGAGCATGTGCAGTGTGCCGGTACAATAATAAACATAGGTGAAGAAGGAAGTGGCAGAAAAAGTAGGCTGGTAGCTACCTTATATGATGAGACCGGGAAAATAGAGTTGCTATGGTTTCAGGGAATTTCTTGGGTAAAGAAAAACTTAAGGGAAGGAGATAAGTATATTGTATTTGGTAAGGTTAGTGCTTTTAATGGGTTGTATAGCATTTCTCATCCTGAGGTAGAAGCATGGAACAGCGATACAAACATACCCGGTAGGCAACCCGTTTATCCTACAACAGAGAAATTAAGAGTTAGGGGTATCACTAACCGTTCTTTTGCAAAAGTTACCCAAAGCTTATTTGAAAAGATAAAGCCCCATGATATTCCGGAAATATTACCAAGAGATATTCTGGTTAAGTACGGCTTGTGTAGTCGTTATCATGCACTAGCGTGGCTTCATTTTCCAGATACAGAGGAACATGAGCAAATGGCACGCCACAGAATGAAGTGGGAAGAGCTTTTCTTGTCGCAGATGAAGATAGCTAGGATAAGATTGCAACATACGGTGCAGCCAGGCTGGGTATTTGAGAAAGTGGGTGATATTTTTAATGATTTTTACAATAATTACTTGCCATTCAATCTAACCAATGCTCAAAAAAGAGTATTGAGGGAAATTAGGCAAGACACTATGACCGGTAAACAAATGAACCGGCTTATACAGGGCGATGTAGGTAGTGGTAAAACTATAATAGCAGTAATGTCTATGCTGCTAGCTTTAGATAATGGTTTTCAGGCTTGTATGATGGCACCTACTGAAATACTTGCCCAGCAGCATTATACAGGTATTGCAGAGTTGCTAGCACCTATGGGCATTACGGTAAAACTATTAACCGGCAATGTAAAGGGTAAAGAGCGTAAGCAAATTTTGGCGGGACTGGCTGAAGGGACTATTCCGGTAGTTGTGGGTACACACGCACTTATAGAGGATACCGTACAATTTAAAAATCTAGGTATAGCCGTAATAGACGAGCAACACCGATTTGGTGTGGGGCAGCGTGCGCGCTTATGGAAGAAAAATGAACTGGCACCACATGTGCTGGTTATGACAGCTACACCCATACCTAGAACGCTTGCTATGACTATGTATGGCGATTTGGATGTGTCAGTTATAGATGAATTGCCACCGGGTAGACAAGAGATAAAGACCGTGCATAGATATGATATGTCAAGAATGCGGGTGATGGAGTTCTTGAAATCAGAGATAGATAAAGGCAGACAAGTATATATAGTATATCCGCTAATAGAAGAATCTGAAAAACTAGATTATGAGAGCTTACTTGCAGGATATGAGCAAGTAAAGGTGTGGTTTGATGAAAATAGATATAAAATAGCCATGGTACATGGCAAGCAAGACTTAGATGAGCGTGAAAGAAACATGCACCGTTTTGTGAAAGGGGATGCTCATATTTTAGTTGCAACTACGGTAATTGAGGTGGGGGTAAATGTACCTAATGCATCGGTAATGCTTATAGAAAGTGCTGAACGTTTTGGACTATCGCAGTTGCACCAGCTTAGGGGTAGGGTGGGGCGAGGTGCGGAGCAGTCTTATTGCATATTAATGACCGGTAACAAAATATCAGATGACAGTCTGAAACGTATAAACATAATGGTAAGCACCAGTAATGGTTTTATAATAGCTGAGCGAGATTTAGAGATGAGAGGGCCTGGCGACTTACATGGTACCCGTCAGAGTGGTATACTTAAATTTAAACTTGCAGATATTGTGGCAGATGGACATTTACTAGAGGAGACAAGAGACGCAGCTGCCGCTGTACTGAAAAATGATCCCGGACTTACCTTGCAGCAAAATTATATGTTGAGACAAACGATATCTCAGCAAGCCAAAGAGTCTCACTGGGGTAAAATAAGTTAAGTACTAGTAGTTTAGTTTTTCCTTCAACGCCTCTACTACATTATATATTATTGGACATTTGCCGTAATACATCATGGTAAAAGGTAAACGATCTTTAAAATTAGGCTTATGTAGGTGTGGAAACTCTCTACAGTCTGTAAATCGATATTCGTAAAAAGTACATTTATTATTAGTAAGAAAGTGGCAAGGAACGCTATTCATAAATAGTTTTCCGGCAAGGCTCTCTTCTAAATAGGTTTCTTTGAATGCCTCTTGAGATATATTGCAGCCTTCTGCCGCTCTTTTAACATCGCTATCTTCCACATTTATAACCAATAAGTTGCAGCAGTTTCCGCAATCGGTACAATTTATTTGGCTACTTATGGTTTTATTTAAATCGTGTACTAATGGGTCTATTACAGTACTGTCTAGTTTTCTTACATATGCAGTAAAATGGTCATTTTTTACCGCTTCACTGGCAGCCTTATTTTCTATGTATTCTAAATCTATTGGTAACATTATTCTTTAATATTGTCAGCACCATACTGAACAATATGTAAAGCTTGTTGCTAATTGTAAAGCTACTTATAAATGTGGAATATTAATAGGTGGCTGGTTTACAATGAAAACATAAACCATTAATTGCCTACCTTTGCACCCGCAATACATAGACGTGAGTGCATTTAAAAAAATACTAGATAAAACCAATCCCAATCCCACTGCCGAAATGGGTTTCCTAGATCATGTGGAAGCGCTAAGGTGGCATGTTGTCCGTTCAGCATTTGTAATTGTTGTTATGGCCATATTCATGTTTTTTAAGGTAGAATGGATTTTTCATCACGTAATATTAGGGCCAACACATTCGGATTTTATATCTTATAAATGGTTTGATGCATTGGGTAGATTAGTACACTATGATGAATTTAGGATGCATGAAATAAAGATGAAGTTTCAGAATACTGCTGTTACTGGGCAGTTTATGATGAGTATGTCTTTATCAATGATGTTAGGTTTTATAGCTGCCTTCCCTTATGTGTTGTGGGAACTTTGGAGATTTATAAAGCCTGCATTAAAAGCTAATGAAATAAAGGCTGCAAGAGGTATCGTATTTTGGTGTTCGCTACTGTTTTTTACCGGCGTATTATTTGCCTATTTTGTAGTAGCACCCTACACTATAAACTTTTTTGGAGGCTATAAACTGAGCCCTCAGATTGAAAATATTATAACACTAGAGAATTATTATGATACATTTAGTAATATGATATTAGCACTAGGGTTGGTGTTTGAATTACCTATGATAGTATATTTTTTGTCTCGTATAGGTATTATGACGCCACAGTTTATGAGAAATTCTCGTAAATATGCTATTCTTATATTATTCTTAGTTTCTGAAATTATTACTCCTCCAGATTTGTTTAGCTGTTTATTGGTGTTCTTTCCACTCTATTTCTTGTATGAGCTATCTGTTTTTATAAGTGCTAGAGCTATAAAAACTAAAATGATGAAGGAGGCGCAAGACAATAATTATTAGTATGCAAGCAACATTTAACCATACATTACCGGTTGTTATTGGTTCTGACCATGCCGGGTACGAGTACAAAGAGATAATTAAAGCTGCGTTACAGGCAAAAGGTATAGCGGTGGAAGATAAGGGAACTTATAGTGCCGATAGTGTAGATTATCCTGATTTTGCGCATCCCGTAGCTACTATTGTAGAGCAAGGTGCTGCTACATATGGAATATTGGTGTGTGGTAGTGGTAATGGTGTTTGTATTACGGCTAATAAGCATCAGGGTATCCGTGCAGCACTGTGCTGGAATACTGAACTAGCTGCACTGGCACGCCAGCATAATAATGCCAATGTATTGTGTATTCCTGCCCGTTTTTTAAGTAGCGAATTAGCTCTTGAAATGGTAGATGTGTTTAGTAAAACAGAATTTGAAGGTGGCAGACATCAAAAACGTGTAGAAAAAATATAATGTATATAAAATGGGCTAACCAATTATCAAAAAGGTTAGCCCATTTACTTGTAAGTTATAACAAGTGTAGATTACATAGGAATATCTACTCTTATTTGTTTAGAGAAGTTTTTGCCATTAGCATCTTTACCATCTATCTTCCACATTACAGAGCGTACTGTTACACTCAGTGGTGATTGATCAACAGCTTTTACTTGGCTTACTTCTTGCACATACTCTCTTATCTTCTTGCTATTTACTCTTCTGCGTTGTGCGGCCTTTTGCACAGCGCTTTTTATGCTGCTATTGTTGGCTTTAGGTGTTTCTAAATCCTCTTCATTAAGCCCTGCTATAGGGTACGTCCCATTGCCTCCTTTCATTGTCTCCCAGCTAGTGGTTGTGCTTAGATTATCAAGGGTTAGGTTTCCCATTTTACTTTTAAGTACTACTATAGACTGGTATCTTTGAGATACTTTAGTAATAGTACCTTGTGTACTTATTCTAAGTACTTTACCAGCAAAGTTGCCCGCTGATATGGTATATACTGCTCCGTTTGCCTTACTTAAATCACTTTTGCCCGATAGCTTTCCATCAACACCCCCAATTAATATAGCTACCTCTTTAAACTCAGCTTTAATGCCATTCATAGCCGGAAGTGGCTTGGAATAAGAGCTGTTTTCTTTACCACTGTTATCAGCAGTACTATTAGTGGTAGTGTCTTTTGCTACGCTTTTAGAACTGTCGGCTTTTTTAGCACTATCTATTTGTTGGGCAGTAGGTATAGTGGGTTGTAAGTCAGCTACCAAATCTTCTAAAAGCTTTGGGTCAGACTCAGTAACTATGGTAGAAGAATCTCCTAGAACAATGGGGCCATGGTTTTTTTGTTTATTATCTGAACAGGATAATAAACCCAGAGATGCTATACAAAATGCTGTATGTATGTAGCGCATAAGCTGCATTCAATTAATTATACACGAAAGTAAATGTAATACTTGAAATTATTTCTATTTGTAAAGGCTGCTAGCGAAATTTTAGCAGATGTTTACAGCCTATTCGGTATCCAGATAGGGTGCTATTGTGGCGTTCTTTCTAAATTGGTCGGGAGTCATGCCTGTGTGTTGCTTGAAAAAACGAGAAAAATGTGAGGCATCTGTAAAGTTAAGTGCGTTAGCTATTTCTGATATATTCAGGTTTGCGTTTACCAGTAGTCTTTTACATTCTAGTAATATTCTGTTTCTTATTACTGTTCCTGCCTGCATGCCTATATATTGTTGGCATAAGAGATTAAGGTAGTTAGGTGATACATGTAGCAAGTTGGCATAGTGCTTTGTAAGACGCTGGTGGGTATATTCTTTATCTACCAACATGCGGTAGTTATTTACAATTTGTAATCCTGGTGAAACCGGTGTGCTGGAGCTGTTTTTAAGAGAAAATCTAGAAGCTAAACCAAAAAGTTGTATAAAAAGTGCAGCTACTACATCTTGTCCTGCAAATTCTTTCCCCTTTACTTCTGTTATAATTTGTCGGCATATGCTTTGTGCAATTGCATGAGTGGCAACGTTAAGCTGAACTACACAATCTTGAGCTACACCTCTAAAAAAATCGTACTTATTTTCTAGTTGTAGTTGGGGTATTAAATGTTGTAGTATAGATTCTGAAAAATTGAATATATAGCCTGTTGGCACATCATTAAAATGCCAGCTATGCACTTGGCCCGGACTCATAAAATACATTTGCCCCGGGCTTAACTTAAACTGTTTAAAGTCTACAGTATGATATCCATTGCCTGAATTGAAAAGTACTGCATGGAAGAAGTTATGCCTATGTGGTGTTACTAGGTTGGGGTGTTTACTTAGGTATATTTCAAATGGTTCCGCTATTATCTCATCTTGCCAATGAGATACATGCTCGCTAAGTGCACAAATGTCATAAACAGGAATATTGTCTTTCATGCTTTTGAAATCGGTTACAAGATACATTTTTCAAATGTTTCTACTGTAACTCAAATTTTAGCCATGCATTATTTCTGCACTAAGCATAAGAAATGCCTATTTAACAATAATTTTAGTTAATGGAAGGTACTATGTATTGCATACTACTATTTTTTACCTACTTTTGATATGTTAAGTTGTTTGTATGGCTATTGAGAATACAGAATCGCAAATGCGAAAGGGTTTACTAGAGTTGTGTATACTAGGTGTAATAGCTAGCCAAAAAGAGGTATATCCTAGTGATATACTAGAGAAACTTAAAAATGCTAAGTTGGTGGTTTTAGAAGGCACCCTATATCCATTACTTACCCGATTGAAAAATGCCGGTTTATTGTCTTACAGGTGGGAAGAGTCTACTTCGGGGCCACCACGTAAGTATTTTACATTGACGGAAGAGGGGGTGAGGTTTTACAAACAACTGAAAGCTACTTGGGATGATATAAGCTGCTCGGTTAATGAATTGACTATAAATATTGACTAAATAATCTACTAATACACACTTATATGCA
>CAYWUY010000064.1:0-16060 GCA_964461535.1 uncultured Flavipsychrobacter sp. | reverse complement strand
TGCCATATTCTTTTAAAAGTCCTGACTAATCATCAGGACTTTTTTTATGCCCATTTTTATGTATTGAATATTTTTTGATGCGTAGCGCATTGTAAATAACATTACTTTCGTAGCAAAATGCGTTTATGAAAAATTATTTTGTACTTATTGTTGTAAGCATTTTATTTAGTTGTGCAAGTAGTAAGAATAATGCTGTTCCAAAGTCAGTAGTAGGAACTTGGACTCCGGTAAGACAGGAAATGGGTGGGAAAGAATTACCTGAATCTTTTTACTCTAAGCAGCAACTGGTATTGCAGGATAGTATTTATATACTAAAAGCAGAAAGTGTTGATCAAGGAATTGTGCGTTATAACGGTAATAAAATGGATATATATAGTAAAGAGGGTGTAAATGCAGGTAAACACTTTATGGCTATATATAAGATAGAAAATAATCAGCTCACCATTTGCTATAATTTAATGGGCGATAAGTACCCTCAAGATTTCAATACCACAGCTAGCCCTATGTATTTTCTTTCTGTTTTTAAAAGAGCGTCTAAGTAGTATTTTATCTATTACTTAAATTGTAATTGCTGTTTTCTACAATGTCCTTTATATAACGGGGCTTTTTTTCATTTTTTTAAACTTTATAATTATGGCATAGTCCAATATGTATAAACGTTTGAAAATGAAAAAATACTTAGGCTTGATTTTTGCCACTATTATTACCGCTAGTAGTTGTACTAAAAAAGGAGACACAGGTGCCACTGGCAGTCAAGGTCCTGCTGGGCCATCATTTACTGGGGCTATAAGTGGGCATGTTAGCTTATACGACATGTATGGTAGCAAAGTACTTACGGGCTTAACTAATGTTCAATTAACATTAAGTGGTAGTAGTACTAAATCGCCGGACAATAATGGCTATTACATATATGGTCCAGTAACAACCGGTTCTTATAATTTGTTAGCCTCTTGTAGTGGATATGGCTCTGCCAAGATTAATAATTTTCAGTTTCTGAGTGATACCTTGAATCGGGATATAAAATTGTCTCAGATTCCCGAATATGCACCTACTTCAATTACTGTATATCCGGCAGTATCGGTAACGGGAGATTCGGTGGTTGTAACATTTAATGCTGATAGTAGAGCTAGAAGTTGCATTTTATTCATGAATAGCAATACTACTGTAAATAATGAGGTGGAAAATTACCTAATTGCCTTTACTAAGAATATAGTAGCGAATGCCAGTAGAGTAGTGTTTATAGTTCCTACACAAGATCATCACAATGCAGGATTGGTTACCGGTGCAGGTGTATATTACGCTGCTTATGGTTATGCATATAATGACGCTTCTGCATATTTAGATCTGACAACCGGAAAGCTAGTATATAACTCAGTGAGTAGTTCTTACTTGACTGCAAATTCTACAGTGCAATAGATATAAACAAAAAGGACTGATACTAACAAATATCAGTCCTTTTATATGTATTCAATTCGGAATTATTATCTAGGTTTTCTGAAAATATAGCGAGTTATGAATAAACCACCAGAGCTACTACCATTAGAGCTTTGTTGGTTGCTACCAGATACTACATTTACCAATTCCCATCCTTGATTACTTAAATCATTCAATCGATCAACAATGACTCTGTCGTTATTACAGATATTTTCAAAATTGATACCTACAAGACTGTAAAAGTTTTTTAATTCTTTCTCTAGCATTTGACCGCCATCATCAGTAGTTAAAATTCTACTACGACCTAAACCTCCAGGAATTACAGATTCTACTGCTGTAATTTGTTTGTATTGGTAAACAACGGGCGGATTATTTTCTCCGGCAAAAATTTGAGTTGAAAAAGATAGAATTGTAACAAAAAGTACAATGGCAAAATGTTTAATACTGTTCATAAAGTACTGATTTTTAATGGCTATTTATTTTGCACATACTTTTACAACATTCATGCCAAAAAATAAGCCACCTCGATTAGAGATGGCTTAAGCAAAAAAGATTATTGAACTTAAAATCTCAGGTGTTTTACCGTTTGTCCGTTATTAATCAATTGCTTTAGTGAGGCTATACCTATTTTAATATGTGTATCTACAAAATTTTTGGTAACTGTAGTATCGCTAGCAGAGGTCTTTACACCTTCAGGTATCATTGGTTGGTCAGATACTAGTAGCAATGCACCTGTAGGTATTTGGTTATAAAATCCTGTAGTAAATATGGTTGCTGTTTCCATATCTATAGCCATGGCTCTTACTTGACGAAGGTAGTTTTTGAAGTCTTCATCATGCTCCCATACTCTGCGGTTGGTAGTGTATACGGTACCTGTCCAGTAGTCAAGTGCATGATCTCTTATAGTAGTAGATATTGCTTTTTGTAGGGCAAAAGAGGGTAGCGCAGGCACTTCAGGTGGGAAGTAGTCATTGCTGGTACCTTCGCCTCTAATAGCTGCAATAGGAAGTATTAGGTCTCCTACGTTATTTTTCTTTTTTAATCCGCCACACTTACCTAAGAATAAAACTGCTTTTGGGTCTATAGCTGATAAAAGATCCATAACAGTTGCAGCTGTTGGGCTACCCATGCCGAAGTTAAGAATGGTGATGTTATCTGCGGTAGCACATTGCATAGGTTTGTCTAGTCCCACAATAGGTACATTATGCATTTCAGCAAATATTTTTACATAGTTGCTGAAGTTGCAAAGTAGAATGTATTCTCCAAATTTGTCAAGCTCTTGCCCTGTATAGCGGGGCAACCAATTTTCTACAATTTCCTTTTTCGTTTTCATATATAATTAATTTTAGTTGTTTTAGTAAATTTATTAGTATATTTTATATATGCTCTAATAGATAAAAGTCTGCAAAGATACGAAACCTTGCAGACTTTTATTTTAAAGTAATGTTAGTGTTTCTTTAAGGCTAGTTTACTATTCTTGTAACCATACATGTAGTAAACAATTAGACCTAAGCCTAGCCAAATTAAAAATCTACCCCAGTTGGTAGTGCCAGATTCACATAATAAGTATGAGCATGATAAGAAACCTAGAACTGGAATAAGAGAGTATTTTTTTATGAAACTTAATACAGCCGTTACAAGAAATACTATGCCAAAAACAACAAGATGCCCCTTTGTTTTCCATACATCTTCGTTGGCGGCTATGTTGGCGGAGTTATTAAAATAACTATATGCTATATATATGCTTATGATGAATAAAGCGGGTACTATCCATTTTCCATTAATATATGGTGTTTTAAACTTACTGTGCAGTCGGCTACTATCGTTTTGTAGTTTTAAAATTCCCCCACATACCAGTACAAATGCGAACAAGGTGCCTACACTCGTTAGCTCTACTACAGTATTAAGGTTAAGAAAAAGAGCAGGTATACCCACAACAAATCCTGTAAGAATTGTAGAAAAAGAAGGGGTTTTGTACTTAGGATGTATTTTAGCAAACACTGGAGGAAGCAATCCATCTCTACTCATACTCATCCATATTCTAGGTTGGCCTAGCTGAAAAACCAGTAGAACGCTTGCAGTAGCTATAACGGCACCTACTGCAATAATAATAGACAAAATATGCGCAGTTTTTCCGGCAACATGGCTAAACACATAAGATAATGGGTCGCCTACTTTTAGGTTAGTATAGCTAGTCATTCCGGTAAGCACAAGTGCAATAGCTACATAAATAACTGTACAAATGATTAAAGAGTAAAACATAGCTCTCGGCAAATCTCTTTGGGGATTTTTACACTCTTCGGCAGTGGTAGATATGGCATCGAAACCTATGTAAGAGAAAAAGACTGCTGCTGTGCCTTTTAGAATACCACTCACACCATTAGGCATAAAAGGATTCCAGTTATTAGTGTCTACATAAAATGCTCCTGCAATAATTACTAGAATTATAATAGCAATTTTTAGAATTACCATGGCATTAGTAGAACGTTTAGATTCCTTGATACCTACAAATATGATACCCGTGATAATGGCAGTTATTATAAAGGCAGGTAAGTCGCAGATGAGCTTGAAAGCGCCTAATGAGGGTGCATTTGCCCATGCTACTTTAGCCTCTTCTGAGGCTTGTGCTTTTGCCGACCAGTAGTCCATACATAGATATTCGGGTATATGAAAATGGAAACTACCAATGTGTATTCTATTAAAGAGAGCAGTAAAATAGTCGCTCCAAGATATAGCAACGGCTATATTACCTATGGCATATTCCATTAATAAATCCCAACCTATTATCCAAGCAAACAATTCACCGAACGCTACATATGAATAAGTATAGGCACTACCAGATACCGGAACCATGCTAGCAAATTCAGCATAACAAAGTGCTGAAAATCCGCAGGCTACACTTACAAACAAGAATAGAAAAATAATCCCTGGTCCTCCGTCAAAGCTTGCATTGCCTATAGTAGAAAAAATGCCGGCACCTACAATTGCTGCAATACCCATAAAGGTAAGGTCGCGTGTGGTAAGAACACGATGCATATTACTATCATGAGCATCGCTGTAGCCCGCCTCAGCATCGGAAATAATGGTGTGTACTGATTTTTTTCTAAAAATACTCATTCAAAAAAATAGGTGTACTTAATGGTTTTATATAAAAAAGCCCCCAAATAAAGGGGGCTTAATTGAATAAAATTATTGAATTATTTTGTGATGTAGAAATACCCTTTTGTAATAGAAATTATTTTGGTGGTATCCTTGTTAGCAGCTTGTAGATAAAATTTTCCTTCAACTACATCTGTATCATTTTGTGTGATATATACCTGACCTACTAAGCCACGATCGCAATAATAAATACGAGGATCTCCTGCGCTATCATAATAGTTTATAGACCTGTATTCTTTAGGCATGCGCATGGAGTTAATATTATAGACATTACCTCCCCACACATCGCCTAGGTTCATTACAAAGCCTTGTCCGTTTTTCATAGAAACCACAAGATTATTGCCTGACGATAAAGCAAAGCTAGTATATGCGGGGTCAGCCACGTAATGGACTCCATCAATATCTGCGCTTAGTGGTTTTTCACCACCCCAAGTAAAGTCTTTGGCAGATAATAGGTTTAGTGGATTGCTACTTTGGTTTCCGTTATTATCTGCATTAGCAACATAATCTTTTCCGCAACCAATGATAAGGCTAGCTATAGATAGAGCACAAAGGGTGTTTAGTATTTTTCTCATTTTCTGTAATAAAATAGATACATAAAGATACTAATCATATCTATATTGCAAAAGAATATTCGGTATGATTTTTGGTTCAATACTCCCCAAATACCATTTTATAAGCATGAAACACTTATGTATTAGTTTATTTTTTATGCTTTTTGCGCCTTTAGCATTGTTTGCACAAGCGCAACGTATAAAAATTGTGAGTTCATATAATGGTTTGCCGGTGGCATTTGCAGCAGTAAAATATGAAGAAACGGGACGGGGAACTATTGCTGACTTGGATGGTTATATAACGCTGGACCCGGAACAAATAAAGAATATACGCTGGGTGGAAGTAAGTTGTGTAGGGTATAAAAGTCAAAAACTACAGTTGCCAATTAGTAACAGCCCAATAGTGCTACAACCTTCTGATAATACACTTAAAGAAGTAGTGGTAAAAACCAACGATGATAAGATTCGTCGCATTTTAAGAAGTGCAGTTAATTCAAGAAATACCAATAATCCTGATAAATATGATTGGTATAGTTGTTATATCTATTATAAGATGAAAGTAGATGTAGATATGACAGAAAGTTTGAAAAATGATACCGGTAAAGAGGCTAGAGAAATAAGAGAGTTTACGGAAAAACAACATTTATTAATGTCGGAAACCTATAGTAAGCGTACATGGCAACAGCCACAAAAATTGCAGGAAGAAGTACTTGGTACAAGGTTTTCAGGGCTAAAAAAGTCAGTATTCACTTCTATGGTAACCGATGTGTTGCCCTTTCATAGCTATAATGATTATATATCTTTAAACGGTAAAGACTATCATAATCCTGTGAGTGCAGGGTGGCAGCAATATTATAAGTATGCCTTGGCAGATGAGATACTGGTAGGTGGTGATACTTTGTGGGTGCTTAAATTTAAACCAACCCTAGTAAATGCAGGCGGATTGAAAGGTAGTGTCTATATATCTTCTAAAGGGTATGCAATAGCCAACTTGAAAGCAGTAACTACAGATACTTTATTAAAAAGAGTAGTAGGTATTGAGCAAGAATATAGCTATATAACAGATACAGCTGCTAAAGTTTCACATTGGTTTCCTCATCATTTAAACTTCTTTATAGATTGGACCTTGCCAAGTGGAAGTGTACCTATACAATACCATATTACGGGTAATTCCCAAATAGATACAGTATCATTTGTAAAAAGAGACAAATTCCATTTCGATAAGGCACATACCATAAAAATACAAGAGGGGGCAGATATGAAGTCGGATAAGGAATGGCTTCAACTAAGGCCAATAGCTTTAGACGCTAAAGAACAGCAAACATACACAGTAATAGATAGTATAGGAGAAAAGTTTCATTTAGATAGGTATACATCCTATTTAAGTGGTTTGCCGGCAGGTAAGGTGCCTATAGGGCCTGTAGACTTGGACATTACTAGAATATTAAGGGCAAACTATTACGAAAATTTTAGGCTGGGTGTAGGCGGACAAACGAATGATAAAGTGTCAAAATGGTTTTCATTAGGAGGATGGGCCGGTTATGGTTTTAAAGATGTAAGATGGAAGTACGGAGCATTTGCAGAGTTCTATCCATTTAGAGATAATAAAGAGACCGTACTAAAAATAGGGTATTCAGAAGATTTATTCGACCCCGGTAGAGTGCGTATGCACCCTGATTTAGATAAGATGTATTTGCGTGCCTATTTATTAAGGAAAGTAGATCTTATAAAAATGGCTCAAGTACAACTAACTAAAAAATTAGGATACTGGAGTTTAGGCATAGCTGGACAACATCAGGAAATATTGCCACAATATGTTTATGCTTATGATATAGCAGGAAAACAATATACTAGCTACAAAGCTGACGAAGCAGTTTTATCTATAAGGTATGCATTTGCAGAAAGAACTGCACCCTTTTTTGGCAAGTATTATTCGGTAGGTAGTAAGTATCCTATTTTGTATGCAAAATTTACAGCAGGTAATTTATATGCCGATCAGTTAAACATTGAGTATTACCAAATAAATGCAGCTCTTGCGTGGAAGAAGCACATAAATAGAATAGGTAGCGAAAGAATTCAAGTACAGTCGGGTATATCTTTTAGTAATCATCCATTACCGGTGAGTAAATTATTTGCAGCCAACGGATTTAGAGCAGATGGTGGTAAAGGTGGGCAAAGTTCAATTTATACTTTTGGTGGCCTACTTACAGTTTATCCGTATGAGTATTATAGCGATAGGTATTTGAATATAATGTACAGGCACGATTTTGATTGGAAGCTGTTTAATTATAATGTGCCTCATTCAAAATTTGGCTTTGGTCCTAATTTGGCCTTACAGTATAATGTGTTGGTTGGTAATATGCAGGATAGGCAGGTACATAGTGGATTAGATTTTAAAGTTCCTGATAATGCATATCATGAAGCTGGCCTAATATTGAATAACATATTAAGGATGAATTATCTTGATTTTTATTATTTGACCTTGAATGTAGGGTATTTTCAGCATGTTACAGAACAATTTGACAGCAAGCAGGATGGTAAACTAGTATTAGGGATAGGAGTTGAATTTTAGGCAACATTGGAATCTGCTAAATTAGTATAATAATATTGTATGTGATTAGTGGCTATGTATAGCCTTGTAATGCTTAGTTAATGCAGATATAGCTATTTGCAGATGAAAACGATTTATTATAACTTATTCACTTATTATCTACACTCCAATATTTTTTGCGCTATTACTTTTGATTTTTCATTCATTAACTCATACCTTTGCGCAAAATTTCAGAGCAGTAATGATTCGTAAAAGTCTGTTTTCCTTATTAATAGTGGCTTTTGGGCTGTTTAGCTCCATCAATTCTTCGTTTGCACAAACAGCAGAAACACCTGAAGCTGCGACAACCGAAGCGCCAAAAGCAGGTGAAGAAGCACATGCTGAAGGAGAAAAGAAAGGCATTAACCTAACTGAACTGATTTTTGGTCACATAGGTGATTCTCATGAATGGCACTTTTTTAATATTGGAGAAAAAGCTATTGCAATACCATTGCCTGTAATTGTTTACAGCGAAGTAAATGGTTTATCTGTTTTTTCTGCACATGAATTTGGTGAGTGTGAGGAAGAAGTTAATGGTATTAAGAGAAGTAAATCATATAATGGTCTTCACCTTGAAAAAGGTATGAAGGAAAAAGTGGTAGCTGACGATGGTAGCAAAGTATATGATTTGTCAATTACCAAGAACGTAGTATCTATGCTGATAAGTGTAATATTACTACTGTGGATAGGTTTTTCTGTAGCTAAGAAATATAAAGAGGGTGGTTCTACTAAAGCTCCTAAAGGATTCCAAAATGCTTTAGAAGTAGCCATACTATTTATTAGAGATGAAGTAGCTAGGCCAAACATAGGCAAGAAGAAAGGCGATAAGTTCATGCCAATGTTGTTAACTGTTTTCTTCTTCATTTGGGTGAACAACTTATTAGGTTTGCTACCTGGTGGTGCTAACTTTACTGGTAACATTGCTGTAACGCTAGCTTTAGCAATAGTATCTTTCATAGTAATGATAATACGTGCTAATGGTCATTTCTGGGGACACTTATTAAACCCTCCCGGAGTGCCGATTGGTGTGAAATTTATATTGGTTCCTATTGAGATAATATCATTATTTATCAAGCCAGTAGCATTAACTATACGTCTTTTTGCAAATATATTAGCTGGTCACATTGTTATATTGTGTGTTATATCATTGATATTTATATTTGCAGGAATTAGTAAAGTTGCAGGTGTTGGTTTCGTTCCACTTTCAATAGCATTCTCAATATTCATGTTTATGCTAGAGTTGTTGGTGGCAGCAATACAAGCATTCATCTTTACTAATCTTACATCAGTATTTATTGGTCAGGCGGTTGAAGAAGGTCATCATGATGAGCATCATGATGGTCATGGTCAACCTGCGCATCATGCATAATTGGTGTATTAGTATAGTTTTTTCAAAGTAGTTTTTTTTAATTAAAATCCATATAACATGTCTGTTTTAATGAACACAATTATGTTAGCCGGCGATATCGCAAAAGCTGGTGGTGCTATTGGCGCAAGCGTAGCTGCTGTAGCTGCTGGTGTAGGTATCGGTCAAATCGGTAAAGGTGCTGTTGAGTCTATCGCTCGTCAACCTGAAGCTGCTGGTGATATCCGTTCTAACATGATCCTTACTGCTGCGTTCGTTGAGGGTGTTGCTCTATTCGCTGTAATCGCGGGTATCCTTGCCATCTTCGCTTAGTAGCTAAGAAATTTTAACTGCACCTTACGCACAGGGCCGCGGGTGCAGTTAATTTTAAATGGAATTAATAAAAAATATTCATCACAATATATAATTAAAGTACAGTATGGATTTGTTGACCCCGGAACTCGGTCTCTTCTTTTGGACGCTAGTAGCGTTTTGTGTTGTTTTCTTCATATTAGCAAAATTTGCTTGGAAGCCAATTCTTAGCACTTTAAGCGAGCGTGAAAAAAGTATATCTGATGCTATATCTTCTGCTGATAAATTAAAAGCAGAGATGAGCCAAATGAAATCTGAAAATGAGAAATTGATGGCTCAAGCTCGTGAAGAAAGAACTGCTATGCTTAATGAAGCAAAGCAAATGAAAGATAAAATGATTAATGACGCTAAAGAGCAAGCTAAAGTAGAGGCTAACAAAATCATTTCAGAAGCGCAACAACAAATTCAACAGCAGAAAAACGCTGCTATTGCTGAAGTGAAGAACGAAATAGGTAGCCTAGCAGTAGAAGTTGCTAGCAACATATTACGTAAACAATTGAGCAATACTGAAGGTCAAGAGGCTTATATGAGCTTATTGACTAATGAAATAAAAATGAATTAATTAGTTAAGTCGGTTGTATTACCGACTTATCATATTTATCTTTCAAATTAAACTTGTATGTTCTTCTAAGGATATACAAAAGAAGAAAAAACGATATGCAAAATCCACGTCTGGCTTCTAGATATGCAAAATCTTTGATTGATTTAGCTGTTGAAAAAAACAGCATAGATCAGGTGCTTGCCGATATGCAATTATTGGAGAGCATTTGTCATCAGAGCAAAGATTTTGAAGTGATGTTGAAGAGCCCGGTAATAAAAGGTGATAAAAAGCTAGCTGTTATATTATCGGTAGTGAAAGATAACTTGAACCCGCTAACTAAAGGTTTTATAACATTATTAGTTAATAAAGGGAGAGAGGTTAATCTTGCCGAGATAGTAACGGCATATATTGAGCAATACAAAAAACTTAAAAATATCCGTACCGTTCAGCTTACTACAGCAACTGCTATAAGTGAGCAAATGAGAGGTACTATATTAAATAAAGTATCAGCTAACTTGCAAGGCCAGACTGTAGAACTTAAATCTAAGGTAGATGAAAGTTTGATAGGTGGTTTTGTACTTGAAGTAGGTGATAAATTAATTGATGCTAGTGTAAAAAATAAGCTAGCTCAGTTTAAAAAGCGTATAGTAGATACTAGCTATGTTAGTTCTCTATAATTTTTAATTTATTTTTTGAACAGTAACTTTTGAATTAATATAATATGGTTGACATTAAACCGGATGAAATATCGGCGATATTACGCCAGCAATTAAGCGGTGTAGATAGTGCCGCTAATCTTGAAGAAGTAGGTACCGTATTACAAGTGGGTGATGGTATCGCTCGTGTTTACGGCCTAAGTGGTGTACGCCAAGGTGAACTTGTTGAGTTTGCTAATGGTGTTAAAGCCATCGCACTTAACCTTGAAGAAGACAATGTTGGTGTGGTATTAATGGGTGAATATATTGGCATCCGTGAGGGTGACAAAGTTCGTCGTACCAACAAGATTGCATCTATTAAAGTAGGTGAGGGTATGGTAGGCCGCGTGGTTAACTCTTTGGGTGAAGCTATAGATGGTAAAGGTCCGATAGCTGGCGAGCTTTATGAAATGCCACTTGAGCGTAAAGCTCCGGGGGTTATCTTCCGTGAGCCTGTAAAAGAGCCTCTTCAAACCGGTATTAAAGCGATTGATGCGATGATTCCTATCGGTCGTGGTCAACGTGAGTTGGTAATTGGTGACCGTGGTACAGGTAAAACTGCTATCTGTTTGGATACCATTATCAATCAAAAAGAATTTTTTGAAGCAGGAAAACCTGTTTATTGTATATACGTAGCTATAGGTCAAAAAGCATCTACTGTTGCCGGTGTTATGAAAACATTGGAAGATAATGGTGCCATGGCTTATACTACTATTGTTTGTGCTTCTGCATCAGACCCTGCTCCATTGCAGTTCTACGCTCCATTTGCCGGTGCTGCTATAGGTGAGTATTTCCGTGATACTGGTCGTCCTGCTCTAGTAGTTTATGATGACTTATCTAAGCAAGCGGTAGCTTACCGTGAGGTATCTTTGTTGTTACGTCGTCCTCCGGGTCGTGAGGCTTATCCTGGTGACGTATTCTATTTACATAGTCGTTTACTAGAGCGTGCCGCTAAGGTAATCAATAACGATGAGATTGCTCAGAAAATGAACGATCTTCCTGAGAGCCTAAAAGGTAAAGTAAAAGGTGGTGGTTCTTTAACAGCTCTACCTATTATTGAAACTCAGGCTGGTGACGTATCTGCATATATTCCAACAAACGTTATCTCTATCACTGACGGTCAGATATTCCTAGAGTCTAACTTGTTTAACGCCGGTATTCGTCCAGCTATTAACGTAGGTATCTCTGTAAGTCGTGTGGGTGGTAGTGCGCAAATCAAGTCAATGAAAAAAGTATCAGGTACTTTAAAACTTGACCAAGCACTTTACCGTGAGATGGAAGCTTTCTCTAAGTTTGGTGGTGATTTAGATGCTGCTACTAAAACTGTTATCGATAAAGGTAGCCGTAACGTAGAAATATTGAAACAACCTCAGTTCTCTCCATATTCAGTAGAAAAACAAGTTGCTATTATCTATTTAGGTGTTAATAACTTGATACGCGAAGTACCTGTTAAGAATGTACGTGCATTTGAAGATGCATTCATTCAGCAGATGGAGATGAAATTGCCTGATGTATTAAAAGAATTCAAAAAAGGTAATTTACCTGATGATGGTATTGCTAAAATGGTACAATTAGCTCAGGATTTAATTCCTCAGTTTAAAAAGTAATGAGTTAGCAAGCTAATACTTCTTTATCTAAAGCCACTCTGCAAAAGGGTGGCTTTAGTATTTATAACTAAGTCTTATATGGCAATTCATAGCTTTTACAGTAATTTTGCCTACTTTTTAAAATAATATGAGTAAATCTGTTGCATTTCATACACTAGGTTGTAAGCTCAACTTCTCTGAGACTTCTACATTAAGTAGAGGGCTTGAGGCTGAGGGGTTTATTAAAAAGGAGTTTGATGATATTGCTGATGTGTATGTAATAAATACTTGTTCGGTTACAGATAATGCAGATAAAGAATGTAGGCAACTAGTGCGCCGTATTCAAAAGCGTGCACCAGATTCATTTGTAGTAATAACAGGCTGCTATGCTCAACTAAAGCCTAAGGAAATAGCAGAAATAGATGGTGTAGACCTAGTACTTGGTGCTGCGGAGAAATTTAATCTTCATCAGCACTTGAGTAATTTGGTTAAGGTATCTCCTGGCGATATGGCGCAAGTATACTCTTGTGAGATAGAGCAAGTTGATGGTTTCAATAGTTCATACTCGCTTACAGATAGAACCAGAACTTTCTTAAAAGTGCAAGACGGATGCGACTATAATTGTAGCTTTTGTACTATACCTCTTGCCAGAGGTCATAGCCGTAGTGATAGTATAGATGGTGTACTGCATAATATGCAAGAACTGGCTGCAAGTGGTACTAAAGAAATAGTGCTTACCGGTATAAATTTAGGAGACTTCGGTAAGGGCAACTTTGGTGGCAAGCTAAGAGAGGAAACGTTTTTTGATTTAATTCAGGAAATGGATAAGCAAGATGGTATAGAGCGAATTAGGATATCTAGTATTGAGCCCAATTTGTTGAATAATGATATAATTGCCTTTGTTGCTAAGTCTAGGAAATTTATGCCACACTTTCATATCCCATTGCAAAGTGGTAGTAATACTATATTAGGGCATATGCGCCGCAGGTATAAACGAGAGTTATATGCTGAAAGGGTGGCTGAAATAAAAAGGCTGATGCCACATTGCTGCATAGGTGTAGATGTGATAGTGGGTTTCCCCGGAGAAACTGATGAGTTATTTAGAGAGACCTTTGACTTCTTACATGCGCTAGATGTGTCTTACTTTCACGTATTTACTTATTCTGAAAGGGATAATACGCTGGCAGCTGATATGAAGGAAGTTGTGCCTATGCATATACGTAGTGAGCGAAATAAGGTGTTACGAAATTTATCTTACCAAAAAATGCAATATTTTACTGCCTCTCAAGAGGGTAGTAAAAGGCAGATATTGTTTGAAGGTGCTGATAAAAATGGTATGATGGAAGGTTATACCGATAATTATATAAAGGTACAAACCCCATATAGGCAAGAGTGGGTAAATAATATAGTAGAATGGCAACTGTAATCAGTTGCCATTTTTTATTGACTTACTTATTAAATTCTGTCATTGCTTTGCCTATGCCCATAGATGCCCACAATTCTATAGCGTCAATGCTTTTTAGAATCGTGTCTTTAACTGCAGGCAATTGAGTAGGTGTCCACTTGCCTAAGACATAATCTACTTGGCGTCCTTTAGGATAGTCATTTCCAATACCAAACCTTAGTCGGGGATACTTATCCGTTTGCAGTAATAATTCAATGTTTTTTAAACCATTTTGTCCGCCTGCACTGCCAGAACCTCTTAATCTTAAGGTGCCGATAGGTAGAGCTAGATCATCTACAAGAACAAGGATGTTTTCAAGTTGTATTTTTTCTTTATCCATCCAATATTTTACAGCTTTGCCGCTAAGGTTCATGTAGGTGGTAGGTTTTATAACAATAAAAGTTTTTCCCTTCCATTTTACTTCTGCTACTTCAGCATGTCGATCTAGTCGGAAACTGCCACTATTTTTTATTACAAAAGAGTCTGCAATGTCAAAGCCAATGTTATGTCTGGTAGCGTCGTATTCAGGGCCTATATTGCCGAGTCCAACCAATAAAAACTTCATGTTGCGAAAATACTATAATTCTAAAATTGCAGGCACTAGCGTACAAGAGTAATATCCCCAGTTTGATAAGCGGTAGGTCCGGTTAGGCATTGAGCACGTAATACATAATAGTATACACCCATATCACAATCTTGACCATTATGCTTGCCGTCCCATCCTAATTTTGGGTTTGTAATTGTAGCTACTAATTCTCCCCAGCGGTTGTAAATATACATGGTGAAGTAAGTCATATTGCCATAGTTTACCACACGATAAATATCGTTTTTGCCATCATTATTAGGGCTAAAAGCATTAGGACAAGTAATATTGCAACACATTTCAATGTCATTAATTGTTGCGCTAGTAGAGTCTTTACACCCATATTCATTGGTAGCTCTTGCTATAACTATGGAGGGCACTACAACATTTATATAATAACCGGCAGTATCTATTTTTACCAGCTCAGCAGGTAGCCAAGTGTAGGTGCTTTCTCCGGTTCCAATTAATCTTACTTCATCGCCGTAACAAACTTTATATGGAAAGTCTTTTATACCGGCAGTAGGATTGGGGTGTACAACAGCAGTTACATTAACCTTACCAGTACTGCATACTCCAACGCTTTCAGTATAATACCATTCATAGCTTTTTACTTCATTAGTATATACTATAGGTGGCGATGACAGTAATACCCCGTTGGGTAGGTACCATTTTAAATCTGAACCAAGAACAATGTTGGTTAGGGGTATGGGGAAAATGGGATCGTTCAAACAGAAGCTTGCATTAAGTGGTCTTTCCGGTAAACTACCTGTATCACTTATAATTAGGTTATAAGATGTAGAACAGCTATCTCCACTTTTTATGGTAATAGTGTAATTACCCGCTGGGATACTGTCCCTTATTATGCCAATTGAATCGGGCGCTGTATTATCTGTAAAGGTTTGATTAAAACCACTAGTATTAGAAATAGTAATTATTTTAGGATTGAAGCCATATTGGGTAGTGAACTCATAAAATGCATTATGTATGCATTGAGTTGGGAATAACTCTTTTATAGTAAGGATAGGTGGATTGGCTACATATATAGTGTAAGCTATAGATTGATAATTATATAAAGGGCAGTGATGATTGGCTATGTTTAGGTAGAATGTATAAGTGCCTGGGGTTAGGGTTAGGGTATTCCAGTTGAAACTAAGTGTCGGGTTTGTGCTTCCTTGGCCAGTATAGCTAATTGAAGCTCCAGTAGGTATATTATTAGCTGCCAGAAAAACAGAATCGCCTTCAGGGTTGTTTACATTGATAGTAAAAGAAATGAAAGGTGTTCCTACACAAATATTAATAAGTGTTTGGTTGTATATATATGCTCCTGTAACATTGCTCAGGTAAGGTGTTGATGGTTGACCATCACAGCCGGAGTTTACAATAAAACTCATTTCTCTTTTACTTGTGCCCACTATTGTGCCATTGCGGTATTCTGTTACTTTTTGAACTACTACAGAACGCTGAATTTGGCTAGGAGTAAAAATAAGTTGTCCGTTTATAGGATTAAATGAAAAACTACTAGTTGCAATTGGTTTTACGGCCGAGAACCCCGCATTGTAAGTTACTAGTTCACTGGAAAATGGATTATCTGAATCTAAAGCATTTTCTGCAGAAACCATTTGATAGCCTAAAGAATCATTTTGTGGGTCAATGGCACCTAAATTGTAAAAGTAGTTGTTACCTACGCAGTAAAATGGAGTGGGTATGGTAGTAAAGTTGGGTGTGCTATTATTTAAATAGAGTAAATTATTGAGGGT
>CAYWUY010000063.1:0-16352 GCA_964461535.1 uncultured Flavipsychrobacter sp. | reverse complement strand
CGCGGATACTTAATGATGTATCAAACTAAAAGGAATTATCTTTTGAGTTGATAGTAAGGAAAAATACGAGCGATATGAAAGTTCAAGAAATGGTAAATGATAGCAACTTTAAAAAACGCATGAAGCTGGACTTCTTATGGTACATACAGGGGCGTATCAATAAGAAATAGCACTCTACAACCAATACATCACGAGGTAGTGCAGCCTAGCTGTGCTACCTCGCTTTTTTTTGGGGGGGCATTCTCCGCATAGTATGCGGAGATTAGAGTTTGTATTCGCCGCAAAATATGCGGTGATTAGGTAGTGGATTCTCCGCAAGGGGAAGGATACCACTAAAACATTGACCAATAATAGCTTTTTGAGTTAACTGAAACGGTGAGTACTAATTATGCCGATGTTTAACTACCTCAAAATACAAGTATTGAAAGATGTGATATATACCCTACTTTGTGCACTAATAAAGAATTATACATCTGACCAGAAATCAAGACTAAAGCTTGTTTGACTTTGAGAATTGGCTATTTTTTAAGTTCTCCGTTCTCTGTAACGTAGTTAGGTTCTTATTTTAAGTTGCTTTCTAGTGATTCGTATAATTTCATTACTTATTTTTTTAATTAATATTTTCCTCAGTTTGAAGTTTTGTATTTAACGTGTTCAATAAACCAATTGTTTCATCGTAGGTTTCAACTGTTAAAGGTTGTCCGATTTTGTTGGATAATTCTAAAGCAAACTGGTTGAGCAGATCGAATATGTGTGGGCTTTTAATAAATGCAGAAAATGATATTAAATGAATTCTAAGTGATAGTTGCCTCAAAACATCCTTTATAATGGGATCATTACATAAGTCGGAGCAATTGCTAAGGTTAGTGTAAATTTCTGCCAAATAGCTTTTTAGTACTTCAAACGGTTTGTCATTGTATAATAAAAATGAAGCGTCTAAATCCTTGATTTTGCTAACATCATTCAAAGTAGAAATGAGCTTTTCAACTTTAGTTGCCTTTAGGCTTGCATTGCTTGCCTCTTCCGAAGCTTCTGCTGAAGATATTCTGGCTTGTGTAACTTCGTTTTTTAATCCATCAAAATCTGACCTTATTGATGCTAAGTCCTTACTAACTTCTTTAACTTTTCCGAGGTCTTCTGTGTGTGTTTCTATCAAACTATGGGCTTTTTCTGACTTTTCTTTTGCTTCTCCAGCATCTTCTTTTATTTTCTTTAAATCCTCATTATTCTTGTAATTATAGAAAAGAGGAATTATTGTTCCAAAAATCGAAAGAACGCCAATCCAAATGCTTACCCAAGTGTTAATACGATCAATTTCTTTACTAATCTCATCTTTAGTCTGTGTTACAGCTTTATCTACTTGATTCGTAAGAAAAACAATATGGTTTTTTAATTCTTCTAATTGAGCTTTAGTAAGCTTGTAATTGCCTGAACTGTCAGCGGATTCTGGAAAAATAAAAAACGGTTGAAAAGAAATCTCGCTTGGATTAACCTTTTCATTAGTCAAATATTTTTTTGTAAGAACACTAGCAATTTCATTTTTAAAAGATTCCGTTAACTTCTTTTTACTTGTAGTATCTGTATTGATGAATATAATTTCTGGTAACAATAGATTTTTTTTCGCTTGCTCATTAATAGTTGTAATGACTGTCTGACTGACTTGTTCTTGCTGTGAAATAATAACTCTCTCAATCCAAACATTTCCTAATTTACATATTAAAAAAACAACAATACATAAAAATGTTATGTAAGAAATTCCATTAAATATAAAGTTGCGAGCTTTTTGACTGTTTTCTGTTGGTGTACTCATATTTTAGTAAGAGTGTTTTGCATTATTTTATAAGGTAAATATGTAGGCATACGGTAAGCTAATTCCAATACATCTCCTTTGTCCTTAGCTTTTGAATGGTGGAAGAGCCTTGCAAAAGCGATATTATTAACTTTCATTTCAGCAGTAGCTTTCACTGCACTTTCAAAAATTAATTGGTCGTGGGTAAAGAGAATAAGTTGAAATTCTAAATTTGGAGTGTATTTATTGAAAATGTCGAATAACTTTTTAATAAATCGTTCTACCGTTGCTCTATTTTCAAAATCACTTGCATAAAAAATATCGTCAAGAACCAATGGCAAGTTGATTTTTGTATTTATTCTTGAAGCAATAGCAATACTCACTCCTATCATTGTACAGAATAATCTATAATGAAATGTGTTAAAATATTTATTCACTGGTAAAGGTGGCTGAGAATTGTCTTTGGGAACAATATATGCTGTAATTATTTCTGATAATACTTCACCTGTATCATTGTCTACTTCGTCCTCTTTCATTTTTATTTCAAGTTCTACATTTCGATTATCACTTTGTAGATATTTCTCTAGCACATCCTCAACGATTAATTTAATCGGTGCAAATGCTTGTTGAACCTCTTTGTTTAGAAGAGTATGAAAGCTGTTCTTATAAATTTTTACTTCTTCTTTAATTTCTTTGAATACAGCTTGCTGTTCACGGTAGGTTTTTAATTCATTATTGCTATTTTGAATTTTCTTTTCTGAATTTGAAACTTGCAGTTCTAAAAAACTTATTTCGTTTTTGATAGTTACAACTTGCTCAAAAATGGTCTTACTTTGTAAGCTTTGTGCTAGTTGAGCTTCTATTTGTTGAATAAACAATCTTCGATTCTCAGAAAACTTAGATAACTCAACAATGAAAGCACTAAGCCCATTTTGTAAGTATTCTTTATGATTTTTAAAAAATAAAAAAAGAAATTCATTTTTATTTAATTTGTATTTATCATTATTATTCAATCCTGAGCCAACCTGATAAAATTCCTCTGCTAGAGCAGATTCTATGAACGTTACATGACTATTTTCATTTGATGCCAATTCTGAAAATTCACTAAACGGCTTAATGGTGTTTTGTTCTTGTTTTACCTTACCTAGATATAAAGCAACATTATTAAAAAAATTCTCTAAATTTTCAGTTACGAAGTTTTGCGATTTTGTTAGTTCTTGATTTATCTTATTGAATGATTCAATTTGCTTTATTTTTTCGCTGGCATACTGATGAATATCCTCTGTAGACTTCTTTGAGCCGTTGCAGAAAGGGCATTCATTTGCCTCTTTTAATAATTCTATACCCAATTTATAGAATTGAATTTGTGCAGCGTTGCCTGATTTCACTTCTAATGATGTAAATTCCTTGTATTTCTGTTCAAATTCAGAAATGTTATTTTGAAGAGATTTCAAATCAAATTGGAATGAAAAGTTGGTTGACTTAATTTGAGCTAGTGTTTTTTGTAATTCTTGTACTTTATTAGTTTCAGTTTGTTCTTGCTGATTTTCAGTTAAATGAATTAGGGTTGATTTTTTCTCGACAAGTGTTTTCTTATTATTCTCAATAAGCTGATTTTCATCATAAATTTCCCTTTCTAAGGCTTTTAAACAAGTACTTTCAGTAGATCATCGATAGGCAAAAAATACAATAAGATTTTATTCAAACAGCAATAGTTCACTCAAACCCAAACTTTCAGCAATAAGATTGTGAAATGTACCCTCTTCACCACTCAAAAAACTTAGTTGTCCATTATGATATATATCAAAGTCACTAATGAAGTGTGTATTCGGATTTATTTTACTTCTTACTTCAATAGGTATGTTCAAACCTTGAAGCGTTAAATTTTCATCGATAGTTTCTACGTCACATATACTATTTGAAAATCCATTATTGAAATGACTTAAATACTCTTTAAACTCATTGTCTTCGTCATTTAAGGTGCGTGAATTTCTAAGTTGAGCCTCACTAATTTTCTTACAAAATGTATATTCAATTGAATTGTAAATTGAAGATTTCCCAGAGCCATTTGAACCAAGTATTATCATACTTTGTGGCTTGCCTAGAGTATTAGTAAAGTCAATGCCAAATGGTTTACTGGTTTTAGGAAAGCCTCTCACTGAATTGAGTTTAATTTTTTTTATTCTTAAATCTTTACCAAGCCATTTTTCAATATCACTTACTTTTTTATCGCTATTCAAATTTATCTTTTCTCTATCTTCTTCTTTTTGCATTATGAAGTAAGTACTAAGATTGTCAACAAATTTCGTTTTGTTAGAAATATCAATTGATGGGCGTAATGCAAAAACAAGAGAAATTCTGTTTCCTCTTAACTCGGGCATTAATGCTACCTGCTTTAGGAATGTTTCCTTATTTTTAATCATTTCTCTTCGATTTTTCTTTTTGAGATTTTTATTTTTCTTCTGTTACCTGCATTGCATGCAATGCCAAATCTTCGTCTTGTACTACATAATATAGTTTGTCTGAAAGCCAAGAAATGATTATTACATTTTTCCAGTCTTTATAAAAGTAAGCTAGTGATATTAATTGCTCTTTTGTCGGCATTCGTTTGTCTTGCTCGATTTTACTCAAGATTGTTGGGTCAATTAAAAGTTTTGCTCAAACTTCTCTAAGTAGAAGTCCTTCCGAATCTCTTAATGTACTACCAATGGTCTTCAACTTACACCTTTTTGACTTGACAATATTTGACTAAAATAAAGTATTAATTTTTCATATGCAAATAAAAAGAAAACAACCTAATTTACAATGTATTGCTTTGCAGATGTTTGCTTTTGTCATTGATATTTACTTCCCGATACAAAACTTACTGAAGATGTAGTCTAGTTTGTCTTCGGTGGTGACTTGGCCGGTGATGTCGCCGAGGTAGTGGAGGCAGCGGCGGATGTCGAGGGCTATAAGGTCGCCGGAGATGCGGCGGTCTAGCCCGGTGCGGATGTCGTGCAAGGCATTAAGCACCTCTTGCAGGGCTCCGTAGTGGCGGGCATTGGTTACTATAGTGCCTTCCAAGTCTATCTCGCCCTCGGCCACTAGTGCATACAAGGCATTTTTAAGGGCATTGATGTTCTGGTTGTTTTTGGCAGCTATAAATATGGGTTCGGGCTGTAGATGGGCGTACTGTAGGCGCACATCGGGTGCTGTTTGGTCGGCCTTATTGGCTACCCATAGCAGTTGGGCATCGGGGTACTGGGCCTGTACCGTGGCTATTTCTTGCAGTATGTCTTGAGGGCTGTTATTGGCCACATCAAAGAGGTATACCACCACATCGGCACGGCTCATGGCACGGCGGCTGCGCTCTATACCCTGCTGTTCTATAACATCTCCGGTATGCTCGCGTATGCCGGCAGTGTCTATCAGCCTAAAGGTTATACCGTTTATGTTTAGGGTTTCTTCTATGGTGTCGCGGGTGGTGCCCGCTATATCGCTTACTATGGCGCGCTCCTCGTTTAGCAGGGCATTTAGCAGGGTGCTTTTACCGGCATTTGGGCGGCCTACTATGGCTACGCTTACGCCGTTTTTAATGGCATTGCCCAGCTTAAACGATTCTAGCAGCTTGGCTGTGGCATGGGTAAGCCTTTCTATAAGCTGATAAAAGCGGGTGCGGTCGGCAAATTCTACATCTTCCTCGCTAAAATCTAGCTCTAGCTCTATAAGTGCGCTAAACTGTATAAGCTGCTCGCGCATGTCGGCAAGGTCGGCACTGAAGCCCCCTTTAAGATTGTGCATGGCAGCCTTGTGGGCGCTGCTGTTTTGGCTGGCTATAAGGTCGGCAACGGCCTCAGCTTGTGCCAGATCTAGCTTGCCACTTAAAAAGGCACGTAGGGTAAACTCTCCGGGCTTGGCCATGCGTGCGCCTTGGCGTATGCACAACTCTAGCACCTGCTGCAATATGTAGTTGCTGCCGTGGCAGCTTATTTCAATAATATCTTCCCCGGTATAGCTGCGGGGGCCTTTGTAGATGCTGATTACCACCTCGTCTATAACAGTGCCATTGCTGTGTATGCGGCCAAAGTGAATAGTGTGGCTAGGCTGCTGCGTAAGGTCTTTGCCACGAAAAATGGCATTGGCTATGGTTATAGCCTGAGCTCCGCTAAGGCGAATAATACCTATGGCACCCTCGCCCGGAGGCGTGGCTATGGCTACTATAGTATCGGAAAGGGTAAGCATACCGCAAATGTAGTAAAAGCATACGAGGCATAGCCCATATAGTGCGGGGTGGTATTTTACACTTTTTTAGCATGTGGGTAAGCACAATTTTGCAAGAGATTGATTAATGTTGTAGCCGTAATATATGAGCATGGAACTAGCCGAACATACTATGGAACGCAGAGATGCCACTGCGGCTATTGCCAGCCTGGCGGCTGAGATGGAAAAAGTAGTGCGTGGCAAGCGCAATCAGATAGAATTGGTCATCACCTGCTTGCTGGCGGGTGGCCATATACTTATGGAAGATAATCCGGGTACGGGTAAAACGGTGCTTGCCAAAACACTGGCACAGTGCATAAGCGGTAATAAAGCGGGCGAGCATGTATTGTTTAAACGCATACAGTTCACCCCCGATCTACTGCCTATGGACTTGATAGGGTCGCACATATTTGACGATGTAAATAAGGAGTTTGTATTTAAGAAAGGCCCCATGTTTTGTAATGTGCTACTGGCCGATGAGATAAACCGCTCGTCGCCCAAGGTGCAGAGTGCGCTACTAGAAGCTATGGCGGAGCACCAGATAACATCGGGCGATACTACCATGAAGCTGGAGCAACTGTTTTTTACCATTGCCACCCAAAACCCTATAGAAATGGAGGGTACCTATCCCCTACCTGCGGCTCAGCTAGACCGTTTTTATATGAAAATATACTTTGGCTATGTAGACGAGGCTACGGAGCTAGGCATATATAAAGATTATCTGAACATAGCCAGCAACCTAACCGAACTACAACAGGTACTGAGCATGGGCGATATACTAGACCTGCAACAGCAGGCCAACGAGGTGTATGTGCATGATGAAATAATAAAAGGTGTAACGCATGTGGTACGCGCCACTCGCGAGCATGGCGACATTAGCCTAGGCGCATCTACCCGTAGTGGTATAGCACTATTAAAGTGCCTACGTGCCTATGCACTGGTAAAAGGGCGCACCTATGTAATAGAAGATGACCTTAAAGACATTTGCAAGGCTACGCTAGACCATAGGCTTATCTACAAAAACAAAGAGGGTAAAGCTAAGGCGCTGGACAACATACTCAACCTAGAAATGGACAGACTGGCTAAGCTGAAACTATATTAAGCTTATATAGCCATTAAACTAGATATTAGCATGTAACCATGACTAATATCATACATTCTTGAATAGTATGTAGAATTTACATTCAATTAGTTATCTTTGTTAACACTTTAAGGAAAGTACTCATTAATAGACATATACTGCTTTTTACTTGCCTATGGATAATAATACAGACTTCATCATAATAGATGACGATAAGCTGAATAATAGAATTTGCATAACACTAATAAATAAGCTATTTCCTAATGCACCTGTGGCAGACTTTATAGAGGCAGAAGTAGGATTGCAGCACATTATAGAAAAATACTCTAATCCGCTAACTACTACCAACGGGCTGCTGTTTCTGGATATAAAAATGCCGGGCATGGATGCGTGGGGATTTTTAGAGGCCTTTGATAAAGTAGATGAGCTGGTAAAAAAGCGCATTAAAATATACATACTGTCTTCCTCTATAGATAAGCGCGACATGGACAGAGCTAATGCTAACCCATATGTGGAGTATTACCTGATAAAACCGCTTACCCGAGAAAGCATAAGCCTTATAGCTGCTATGGCAAGCAAAAAGCGCGCTAAGGAGCAAATGGGATAATAGTATAACGGACTAATAAGCGTAATAGAAATATAACTAACGGGTGCAAGATGTGCAAGATTATTAGTGATCTTGCCTAATTTGCGCCCGTATTATTTTAAGTATAGCTAGTGAAAGATTCTAATAAATTTATTACCGTATTGTTTTGGGTGGCGGCTGCGGCTTTTGCGGCAGTGCTGATAGCAGGATTTATAGTGCCCAGAGAACAAGTAGTGACCCGAAAAATAGCCATAAAAGCACCTACCGCAACTGTAGTGAGTGCTATAACACACTTTGAGCAATGGCCTAAGTGGTGCAACTGGACCAAAATAGACAGCACTATGAAGCTGAACTTTAGCGGTACAGATGGTAGCGTGGGCAGCAGCATGAGCTGGATAGGCGATCCTAAAAAAACCGGTAGTGCTACTATAAGTAATGTAAAAACATCTGCCAATGGCATGGACTTTAACTTTAAACTGACAGTGCCACAGGAGCAAGATTATACAGGAGGATTGAGCGTGGCTGATAGTGCCGGATATGCGGTAACTACTTTTAAATTTGCTACCATATATAGCTACCCTTGGAATGCGTTTTTGCTACTAAGAAGCCATAATGAGTATGAAGGTAAAGACCTTGAAAAAAGCCTACAATACTTAAAAACCTATTGCGAACAAGAAGTAAAACCATAGATTACAGACACTTTAAAACATAGTACAGTATTATATGAATTATTGGTTGGTAAAATCGGAGCCGTTTAAGTATAGCTGGGAACAGTTTGTAAAGGATAAAAAAACCTTTTGGGATGGGGTGCGCAACTATGCTGCCCGCAACAACCTGAAAGCTATGGCCAAAGGCGACCTAGTGCTGTTTTATCACAGTAATGAGGGACTAGCTATAGTGGGCATAGCTGAAGTAGTAAAAGAGGCCTACCAAGACCCTACTACGGAAGATACCAACTGGGTAGTGGTAGATTTAAAGCCTGTAAAAGCTATACCACAGCCTGTAACACTGGCACAGCTAAAAGCTGACCCAGCATTTGCCAATATGGACCTGATACGCCTAAGTAGACTAAGTGTAGGGCGTGTAACCCCAGAGGAGTATGCCATGATATTGGAAATGGGTGGCTTGAAGTAATAACTACAATATAACTGACCATAACCTATGCGGGCTAGGCGTTTGCTTAGCCCGTTGGTATTTTAAATACATTTGCTACTGACTTTATACTACTAATGCAATAGCCCATGAATACAATACTACTAATGCCCTACCAAGCCGAATGGGCTACCCAATTCCAAGACTTAAAAGCTGTACTAACTGAACATTTAAACAATATGCCCTGCACTATAATACACGTAGGCAGCACATCTATACCGGGCATGATAGCCAAACCTGTACTGGATATAGACATAGTAATAGACACCGACGAAAGATTAGATGAAATAAGCCTATTACTTACCGCACTAGGCTATGAAGCCAAAGGCGACCAAGGCATACCTGATCGCTATGCTTTTAAACAAGCTAATAACTATGTGCCAAGATATGGGGATGATAAAGTGAGCTGGATGCAGCACCACTTGTATGTGTGCCTAAGTAGTAGCCTTGCTTATAAAAACCATATCTTGTTTAGCAATGCTTTGAAGAATAATGCACAGTTGGCAGATGCCTATAAAGCCCTGAAACTAAGCCTTGCTAAAGACAAAAAACTGAGCCCTATACAATACTGCCAGCAAAAGACTGACTTTATACTAGGTGTACTGGAACAAGAGGGATTATTGCCCAATGAACTAGAAGCAATAAGGCTAGCTAATATGTAAGCTAAGTATTCTTATTGCTGCTACTGCTTTACCTCTGCTTGCAATTGTTTGGAGGTTTTTGTGCTACCATCGTGACTCCAGCCGGGGGGCATAAATACATAGCGCAGCTTGTCTTTTAGGCTTATGTTTTTGCGTAGGTCCTTGGCTATGGCCTCCCATTCATGGGTAATAATATGTATGGGATGGTGGGGGTGTTCTACGTTTTTGGTAAGTCCGTAAACGGGTGGTTCTTGAGGGTCTTCCTCGGCAAAGGTGCCAAACATACGATCCCATATGATGAGCCCCATACCCATGTTTTTATCTAAATACTTGATATTGCTAGCATGGTGCACCCTGTGGTGAGATGGGGTTACAAATATATATTCTATAAAAGCGGGTAGTTTTTTAATAGCCTGTGTATGCACCAGTATGCCGTATATCTGCGTAATGGCATACATAAACAGTATATCCATAGGGCGGAAACCTAGTAAGGCTAAGGGCGTAAAATACATGAAACGATATAGCGGCATTAATATAGACGAGCGAAAGCCGGTGCTTAAATTATACTCTTGCGAAGAGTGGTGCGTAACATGCACTGCCCAAAAGAAACGGCAAGAATGATCGACATAATGCTCTAACCAAAACAGAAAATCTTCGCCTATAAATAACAAGAACCAGTAAGCTAGTGGCGATAACTGTAGCTGTAAACCATGATTGTAACAGAAAAACAATACAAATAGCGCTACTACCCTTAGCAAGGCATCTATACCAGAGTTTAACAGATTGAGATAGACATTGGTAATAGTTTCTTTAAGGCTGTAAAAGTGGCGGTGCGTCCAGTTGCTAATGATAATTTCTACAGGAATGAATAGTGCATAAATGGGAATAGAAGCCCAAATAAAAACAAGTGCATGCAGTTTATTTTTAAAAGGGGTGGCTATCCAGTGTAGTAAAAAATCATTTATCTGTTGCATAAGGCATCAAAGGCAAAAAGTGTACTAAATAATAATTGCAGCCCAAACGGGCTGCAACTTTAATCTATTTTTCAAGACCAAGAAATGACCAAAGGCATTGCTTAAACGGTCATTATTTCTTTTTCTTTGTCTTTGCAGTGCTGGTCTACAATGGCAATATACTTATCGGTAACGGCTTGCACTTCTGTTTCAGAAGTTTTAGCAAGGTCTTCGCTAAGGCCATCTTTTTGTAGTTTTTTAATGCTTTCAATAGTATCGCGGCGAATACTGCGCACAGCTACTTTAGCTTGTTCGCCCTCGGCATTTACGCGTTTTACTAATTCTCTACGGCGCTCCTCGGTAAGTGGCGGTAAGAACAAGCGAATAACGATACCATCGTTTTGAGGATTAAGGCCTATGTTAGAAGCTATGATAGCCTTTTCTATTGGTGCAATCATATTTTTCTCCCAAGGCTGCAAGCTTATAGTGCGTGCATCGGGGATAGTAATATTAGCCACCTGATTTATAGGCGTAGGACTACCATAATAATCTACAGAAATGCCATCCAAAATTTGTGGGGTAGCCTTACCTGCACGTATCTTACTGATTTCAATTTCCAAGTGGTTGATAGCTTTTTTCATGGACTTTGTAATATCATCCATAACCTTGGCCAATGCCTCGCTCATAAGTTGTAATATTTTTAAAAAGTATGCAAAAGTAAAGAAATTACCGATTTATAACAGTAAGTATACAACTAGTTTGGGAACTTATCACATATTAACATTACACATGCATAGTTCTATAGTGGTATAATGTAAGCCAATAACACAGCTATGAATATTTGGCGGGGGCGTAAGATGGTGGTAAATTTGCATAAAACAGCAAAGTAATAGATATGGAAACTATAGTAAGTGCACCGGTAAAACTAACTGCTAGCGCCGTAGCTGAGGTAAAAAGATTGATGAGTGAACCAGATTTTGTAGCAGGACAATCTTTAAGAATAGGTGTAAAAGGTGGTGGCTGCTCGGGCATGAGTTATGTATTGGGCTTTGATAATATGGAAGCAGATGATGAAACTTATGAAATAGAGGGTGTGCCGGTATTGATGAAAAAGCCACATGGCATATATTTGTTTGGAATTGAGATAGATTTCCAAAGCGGACTAAATGCCAGAGGGTTTGTATTTAACAACCCCAATGCAAGCAGTACTTGCGGCTGTGGTACATCTTTCTCGGTATAAGCAAACTCCGACATGAAACAAATATTAATAGCAACAATAATAGGGCTTGCAGGCTGCGCAACAACATATGCACAACAACCTGCAAGCCCATTGCATTTGAATACGGCAGCACTAGCTAACATAAAAAATGCCTGTCATGAGCATAGTGCCGTACAATGGCACATAGTGAATAACAATATAGTGCGCGAGTATGAAGATGATGAGTATGTATTGATAGACACTGCCGGGCTGTATGTATATACCCTAACCCGCTATGTAACCGTAAGTAGCATGGGCGATGTGTTTCCGCACAAAACCACTGAGGCCTACTATAGTGTAGGGCCCAATGGCGATATGTATAGACTAAGAAAACTAGTGCTACGCAAAAACTATAAAGACTTTAGAGATTTTGTGTATAACATACAGCGAGAAGATGAGCTGTATTACCACTACCCTAGCCCAAGACAACCCAACATGACCCGCATAAATGTACTATACAATAAATATGTAAAGCCCATAAAACAAAAGTGCGTGATTGATTAACAACTAATAGAACTAATATATTTTGGATACACCCGCATTTTTTAGCGGGTGTATTTTTTTATAGTAACCATACAAAATATACATCCATGTGGCAAAAAGTAGCGTTATAGCCCAGGTTTGATTATGCCTAAATGGATGAACAATATCTTGATACACACCATATGCTATAAGATGAGGATTAACAAAAATATCCCAACTGTTCCACCTTACGTATCTTCCTAAGTATATGCCATAGCCGCACAGAACAAACAAACTAAACAAGACTACATTTAGATATTTTACCGGCACGGCAACTCTTAGCCATTTCTCTACATTACGTAGAGAAACCATGCCCATAAATAAGCCGTTGAGTGCAGCTGAGAAGAGCAGCAGTAAATCGAACCATTTAGGAATATTGGTATTATTGTTCAAGTGAAACAGATCGGTAACGATGTACATAGCATTAGGAAAAAACAATAGCCACATGGTAAATAAGCTGATAGCCTTGAATTTATTGCCTGAAAACCTATGTAGCTGATAGCTTAACCACAATGGTATAAATGCTAAAAATAGATTCCAAATAAGAAAATACATATCAATAGACTTAGAAAGCACAGCTCTAAAAAGCAGCATGCTAAGCGTAAATACTAACGATGACAATAGCCATTTATATTTTTTCATGATTATATAACTAGATTTTGATTTTATTAGAAGAAGAAAACGATACTACCTATTGCTATACTAGCAAATGCTGCTATTAATACGGCTAATGCAGCTACATCTTTAGCAGATTTTATAAGCGGGTGCCAATTGCTGCCGCAAGCATAATCTGAAAGTTTTTCCAGAGCAGTATTTAAGGCTTCTGCTATTAACACTAGTGCTACTACCACAATAAGCCATAGTAGCCTATCAGGGCTAAGGTGCCGGTAGTAGGCTGCAGTAAAAACTGCTGCACCTACTACCATATGAATTTTAGCATTGGGCTGCTGCCAAAAAACCTTAACACCTTGCACTGCAAAACCAAAACTTCGGAAACGGCCACGTACTATAATAAACGTACGTTTATGATTGATGCTTTGCATTATTGATTTTCATTCGAGGAATCTGAAGGAATGTGTTTATTAGGACTAAACCAGTTTATTTTTTGAGAAACATACATAATGATAGCCAAGATGACCAAAAGGCCTATACTACCTACCAATAGCGCATAGTCTTCAAGCTGAAGAATAATATAGATGTAACTGTAAAGTAGTGAGGTAATGATACCGAATATACCTGCCACTTTAAACCTTTTGAAGATGCCCCATACATACAACATAATAAGAGATATAATAGCCGCCGTAGAGCATAGGTAAGCCCAAGTAAAACCCAAAACCTCTGATAATGACAAGAGCAAAGTGTAAAATATGGCCAAAGCAATACCCACCAATAAATATTGAACAATATGCATAGGCTTACGAATTAATAACTCGATAAAAAAGAAGAAAACAAACGTAAGTGCTATAAACAATATAGCATACTTATTGCTACGCATCACCTTATCGTAATCATCATTTGGCTGTATAAGTTTTACACCCAATGCCAAATCATTTAAATCTATACAGCGACCCGTCCAAATGCGTGGTACTTGGTGTGGCTGTGTGAGTACATTCCATTCGGCATTACTGCCTGATTGGGTAACATTATAGCCATTGGGTAAATACTTACCTATAAATGATGGGGAGTTCCAAGTAGAGGCGATATGTATTTCATTGGCCTTGGCAACTGGTATAATTTGTAATTGCTCAGTACCATGAAGTTTGAAGTTAAAATTGAACTTACAATCTTTTGTAGGATCTATAGCTACTTTGGCAACCTGAGCACTAGGCATTTGTTCATATGGGCTAGCATCTGCATGAAATGAAAGTGCGCTACTATCTAAGTTTCCCTGTATTTCTGAAGAAAGCCCGTTTAAATCTGACACATTAACAATGACTTCAGCATTATTCCAATCTAAATCGGATGCTGTATGACCTAAATCTGAAAAATCAGGTTGTTTGAATTCCCCCGAAAACTTTACATCAGATTCGTAGACCAATACAGTAAATAGACCACGCTTCTTTTTAACAGGTGTCATTGAACTATTTACTTTCAACTTGGTAGGCGACAAATAGGCAAATCTGTGTAACTCATTGGAATAAGATGCCTTAAAAGGTACTCTAATAAGGGGACCGGTAACTGTTTGTTCTTTAGCCCATTTCTTTGCAATTTCATTACTAACTGAGCTTTTTCTATTCATGCGCTCAACAATAAGATCCGTAATCATAACATTGGGAATGAGCAAAAACAGGGATAGCATAAATATGACTATCAGCTTGATGGTAATTTGATTTTTACTCATAAAAGAGTTGGTTTGATTTTGGTTTTGCATATGTTTAGTTTTTAAAAAGCACTTTGAAATACAAAGTTTATTGGGCAAAAAAATTAGTTCAGTCCTTTTATTAATTTTTCAAGAGCATCTATATGTTCTCTAAAAGCTTTTTGCCCAATTTGTGTAATAGAATATGTAGTATTTGTTTTACGTCCAATAAAACCCTTTTGCACTTGAATATATTTATGCTCTTCTAGAGTTTTAAGGTGTGAAGCAAGGTTGCCATCTGTAACATCGATAAGAGTTTTAAGATCGTTAAAGTTAATAGCCTCATTAACCATAAGGGCGCTCATGATGCCTATACGGATGCGACTATCAAAAATCTTATTTAACTGTCCTATCGGATTATTCATTTCTATTTATTTATCGTATTTATTCCACATGATTACTCCATATACAATATTGAGCAAACCAAAACCAACAGCCCAAAAATAGAGCCCATAACCCGGAAAGAAAAAACTAATACTACCAAGCACAATATTTATTATGCCCATGAAGCGAATTTTAGACCACACATGCCTGCTACCGCTAGTGATGGCCAAGCCATAGCATATAAGGCAGGTAGGAACTATAAAATAATAAATGTGATGATATACCTCAGCTATCACAAAAACACCACCAGCAAACATGGGTGCGCCGGCCTGAAATACCAAGCTTTTAGAAGCACTGTTCCATATAGAGGCGTTAGTAGCTGTAGCCTTGCGATAAGTAAAATAAAAAGCACCTGTAAAAGCCACTAAAAAAATACCTGCTGCTAAGAGAATGTATTTGGTATTAGAATAGTCAAGTACCTGACCATTTACAACACCATCAGTATAGGTATTAGCTTCTGTATGTAGCCAACCATATGCTATAAAGCTACCCACTAACGCAACCACACCAGCCCATATACCACTCATACCCGACAGACTAACAAAGCGGGTAGATTTATCCATAATATCTCTTATTTCTTTGAGTGCGCTAAGCGTAACATCGTTATTATGCTGCTCCATGAAAAGTACTTTGTGATTCAAAGTTACAAATGAAAATGACACCTGCAACTATTTAAAACACATTTACAATATTTTAACTAATAGTATCTAACCCAACAAAATATTTTGTTTGCCATTGCTGTGTTTTGCGGGCTTGTAGACTATCGGGCATTAGCCAAGGGGCATAAAGTCTGAAGCCTCTTTTACCTTCTTTTTTAGGTGTGCTGAAAATGCCTTGGGCTAGCACTACATCTTTAGAGAATAAAAAATAGCCGATATGTGCATCTTGCTCTACGGCAATTATTACATTATCTACCGTAAAAAGATTATTATATGGTGTAGTAATGCCTTGTGAATTGCGTTGCCATAGCGTAACAAAATGACCTAATTTTTTAGGGGTGACTTTTGCTTTTCTGTAAATAAAGTGCTGGCTAGCTAGAGTAAAACTGCCTCCATCGTATTCTTGAGCTTCTGCATCAGGCAACAAGTTTTCTATAGATGCATTGTATGTAGTGGTAAGGTGGTAAATAAGTTGTTGTGATAGTATCATATTTGCTCTTTTAATTTTTCTTTCGTCTCTATTATCTTTTGTTTTAATTCCTGCACAGTAGAAAAAGCACGTGCATCTAATTTATGGTCTTCTTCATATTGGGAAAACCTACTCGACACCTTACTTAATTCTGCAAAGGTTCTCTGCTCTATTTCTGAAAGAGTTTCGTTATTAATTTCTAAATCGTATGAATAATAGAACTCATCACAAAATGTTGATTCGTTAATCTTACCTGA
>CAYWUY010000062.1:0-16536 GCA_964461535.1 uncultured Flavipsychrobacter sp. | reverse complement strand
TTTGACTTTGGATTTGCCTTGATGAACTCTAGGATTGTTTCTGTTACCTGCATACAATTATTGTTTTTGTTATAGCAAGGGTAGCAGAGATAAATGGAACGGTGAAGCGTTTATCAGTCTTTAGCACGGCTTTAGCTATGTTAAAAAACTTCCAACTAATTGGATAGACGCCCCCAATATGCCCGATTGGGTATATAGCTTAGGCCACCACTCGGCAGTGGTGCCGCTATTGCGCATAAGCGATAGTAATACCTTATGAGCATCGGCAGCACCTGTAGCTACTGTATCGGTAGCCAATACGGTAAGCAGCGAATCGGCAGATAGGGCATCTAAACTGTCTATAGACAGGTATTGCGACCAGTCTTCAGTAGGATTGGTTTGCGATGCGTGTAAACCCATCAGCACTCGCTTGCCCATAGAGGTATAACTACAAGTTATACTTGCTTATTTGTTGTTGGTGGGGACAGAAGCAAGGGCGGAAAATCTCGGTGTTTGGGATAAGACATCAATATATTTTGAGGGTATTACATCCGATAGCCAAACACCATTTTCTTCCATATAAAAAAGAACTCCGCCTTTTCTTGCATCTATTGCGTTTATTTCAAGAATTACTGATTTCCCCTTTCTGCGCCCCGCAACAATAGCTGCTAATTCTTTATTTACTGACAGATGTACATACTGTCTATCCATAGGTAATAACCCCTTTTCTAAAATATTACTTATATTATTCTCGCTTGTTCCATGATATAAAATTTCAGGAGGCCAATGATCTTGTTTAATTATCTTTTCACTAGTAGAATGCCCATAGTATGCTCTTATTTTATCTCCAACAATTTGATGTCTTTTCTTCTGAGACCTTTCAACCATCAATACAATATCTTCTTTCTCAATATTTTCAAAGTCATGTTTTTTTAACGACAATACCAAATCGTTAAGAAATACCCACCCGTCATTATCAAGTTTCAAACCATAAGCTGTTGGCTCATGCCTTAGTATATGAGAGACAACTTTGCTTATTTTGATAAATTCATTTTCTCGCATTATCGACCAATCTTGATAATGTTAAATAATTGCTGATAATGCCGATCTCCTCGTGATACAAAAAACTCTCTTGCAATGCATTCAAATAACTCGTCATGGAATGTGATAATGTAATGTTTATAAAACTTCCACTTTCCCAGATCAAATTCAGCATGTAGACTTTGCATTTCAATAATTTGCATTAGAAGGTCAGAATTTTCTATTTCATAAAAGCCATAGGACCGAAGCCCCAAAGAATAATATGGATGACCATGCAAAATTTCATTATTGGGCAAGCCAAATGAAGATTTTATACAACCTGTAAATTCAATCATAACTGTATTTAAATCTCGTGTTTCGTGATCTTGAGTTAAAGTGCCAAAAAAAACTACAAAAGTTTTGTTTCCAGCAGAAAAAAACATTGGATCTGGAGCCCCTGTATCCATGTTAAATTGATCTTTTATTTGTACAAGTTTCATATTAATTTCCAATTGTGTTTTGTGTACCAGATTCTCTGACTGTTGTAGTCCCATTAGGAATATTATTTCTTGTCAATTGATCTGTCAACCTACTTTCGTATACTGCATCTCCAGATCGATTTACTGTATTCCAACTACTCCGGGGGATACCAGCTTTTTCCAAAGCAGCAGAAGACCTAGTATTTAGAATAAAAGTATTTTCTCCTCTTTTAATTAAATCAATAGGTATATCTTTTACTGACATATCGCCACTCTTTAATGCAGCTGCTACCTCATCTACTGTTTTCCCTGCTAATGTTCCACCTTCACTAAATGTACCGCTGAATGTTTTCTGTGCCCATAATGCACCTTCAGCGCTAAGTTTCTCTACTGCAGCTTTACCAAATGTTTTACTCCATGCCCAACCAAGACCCCTACCTACTAATTTCCCTGCTCCATCAGCCGCTGCCATTTCAACCGCAAATTCTTCAGATTGCGCTCCGTGTAACGGAGCTTTTTCAGCATAGCCTTTATAATTTAAATACTTTTGCCAACTACCTTTTTGAAAGTGCGTTAGTGTTTTACCATCATTTGTATTATTAGGTAACCCAGCAGCAGCTAATCCAGGTTTCCCATTATCCCTTCTTTCAACAACTACATCATAGGAATCATTTGTTTTAGTTACACTATATGATTTACCCTTTGTGTCTACCTCTATAATATCATCAGTATTACCTAATGGGTCAGCTCTACTAATCGGATTACCACTTAATACAGAATAATTACTTGCGCTTACTTGGTCAACCGGGTCAACATTCCACCTTCTTCCTAACCTAGTATCATACTCCCAATATAGTGCTGTATTATGGTTTCCTACGCCCGCAATCTCATTCACCTTCATCTGCCCATTAAACCCATACCTATACTCATCATCGCTACAAACGGTGCTTACTACTTGCACCGGTACGGTGTGGTATACGGGTACTAGTATTTCTTCCAGTTCTACTATGCCGGGGCCGTCTTCATTCTCTTCCAGTATAATATCTATTCGCACCCTTGGTTCTCGCGGTATAAAGTCTACTACTATCTCCGGCTTTGTTCCTTGGTTATAACCCCATACGTCACTATTTAGTACCTTACCACTATCTACATCTACTACCTGTACTACAAATTTACCACTTTTTACCTTTCCCTCTACCGTTACTTCTACGGGTATGCCAGGTAGTAGGTCGTCTATATCTATACTGCCTCCACTGCCTACATTAGTAGCTGTTAGTTTTATTACACCATTGGTTATGTCGGTAAATATTACATCTCCGCCACTACTGCCACCATTGGCTTTGCGCAGGCCTGCTAGATGATTTTTTATGCGTGTATAGGTTACCGTGGTTACCATTTCGGTATGGGTGCTGGTAAAGCAGTACTGACCCGTATCCTCGCTATACCTGCCCGGCATATACTGCCCAAATGGATAATAGTCGTATAAAGATGCACTAATAGGGGCATAGCTGCTGATGCTGTCGTAGCCCGACAGATGGTATCTATTACCCGTCTTACGCTTATCGCTAAGGGTAGCCAGTACATTACCCAGGTGGTCGCTCAGTTCATACTGTTTCTGCCCTATTATGTGTTGCCCCCACATAAACATGCTGTTAGGGCGGTTTACGTTATCTACACCCATCCTGTCCATCACCTCCTGAAAGTTATGGCTATACCAGGGTTGTCGGCTCCATAGTTTTAGCGTATCAAAATAGCCCGATGTGGGGTTGTACTGTATGCCCACCTGATTGGGGTAGTAACCTTTAATGCCCAGTCGGGATGACCCATAAATATCATGCTCTGCTAAGTAGAAGTTACGCTCTTTGATGATGTCTTCGTGAGCTATAAAAGGCGTTTCAAGCGAAGGCATATCGGTAGCTAAAGCGGTAATAAGTGAGGCAGAACTAGAACGCCAAGCCATACTAACGCTGCTATCTATTATACCACCACCCGCCAAAGCCGTAACTGTATCGAGGAAGGCTAGCTGATCTTCGTTATACACATAGTGTAGTTTGTCGCGTGTATCTACTATGTCTTTCAGCACAGTGGCACTACCCTGATAGGCATCGAAAAAGCCGTATAACGACCAGTCGTTAGCCCTGTTGTTTACCAGTGCTTGCTGTGCTATATTGTTGAAAGCGGCAGATAAGTAAGGGTCGGAGTAGAGGCTAGACACCCCCAGTATACCCGATTGGGTATATAGCTTAGGCCACCACTCGGTAGTGGTGCCGCTATTGCGCATAAGCGATAGTAATACCTTATGAGCATCGGCAGCACCGGTAGCTACACTATCGGTAGCCAGTACGGTAAGTAGTGAATCGGCAGATAGGGCATCTAAGCTATCTACAGACAGGTATTGAGACCAGTCTTCAGTAGGATTGGTTTGCGATACGTGTAAACCCATCAGCACGCGCTTGCCCATAGAGGTGCCTACGGTAGCCTGTAGCAACCTACCCTTGATGGCAGTATCTTGATATAGCAACTGCAAGAACGGACTTATAACGCCCTCATCATCTCCTGCCTCGCTATAGTCGGCAAGGGCTGGTAGCAGTATGGGCAGGCTGTCGTTAAGGTCGCGTTCTATCAGTTGAGGTATATATCCCGGGTCGGCAAACAGAAAGTCGTTAAGCATACCACTGCGCGATAAGAAGAAGGATACAGGGCGATTGGTTACCGCTTCTACCACACTGGTACGAGACAGTAGTCTTGCTATCAACTCAGTTTCAAAATCGCCATTGCTACCCATTTCAGGCACCACAAAGTTGGCATTATACATACGTCTGCCACCTACCAAGCGGGTAATGGCGCCTAAATAAGGTATTGGAGTAAGAGGCACCGATTTGCTTACCATATTTTCGTTATACACGGCTAAAATATTGCCTTGTGCATCGCGTACATAATAGGTGTTTTTGTAAGTATCTGTAGTATCGCCATACTGCTTATACTTTTTAGCTACACGGTTGCCCTGTGCATCATACTTAAAAGTTAAGCTACTGTTGGCAGCAGTATTATCGGCCGATTTTACTTTGTTATACAAGTTCCACTTAATGGTATTTTGTGCACTTACAAGGTCTTTAGTGGTGTTGCCTATAGCATCATAGGCATAGCGGTCTACCCCCTCGGTAGTATACTGTTTTACATCATTGCTATACACATCGGCCGCATAGTCTATTACCGATTTTAATCTGTTACTAGTGGTTGGATATACATATTTAAAGCTATCCATCAACTGTGGTGCACCACCTATGGCATTTCCATAACGGTTTAGGGTTAGTATATTACCATCGGCATCGTAGGTATAATTGTTCTTATAATCGTTAAGGCCGCTTACCGTATGGCTCACCATATCGGTGCTGTGGTAGTTAGCTCGTTTTATTCTGTTCAGCTGGTCGTAGGCATATTGCTTATTCAGTATCTGAAAGGTGTCTATGGCTACCGTTTGTGCAGCTATATTACCGTTATACAGTCCTTTCCTGTTGGTAGGGGTGTGTTGCAGCACCGCCGTAGCCGATATAGGCTTATAGTCGTTACGGAAGTAGTCTATAGTATAAGCCACGGCATCTTTTGCTGTTACTGCTACATCGGGCATACCGTCGCCACCCATATCCATATAAGGGGTTAGGGTATCAGTATTTACAGCCTTAAGCCATCCTTGTATAGTATATGCATAGTCTACACCCTGTATGCGTTGGTCTCCTATTTCAGTACGTGCCAGCGGGCCATGGTCGTAGTAAAAATACTCGGCATCTCTATGCCATATATAGCCATCATTACTGGTATGCACATTCACTAGTCTATTATCGGCATCATACTCATAGCGCTGATAGTACTGGTCGGGCCAGCCTCTATTATAGCTCAGCATATTTACCTTGCCGCTTAGCAGGTCGTAATCATAGTCTACACGTTTGTAGCGTTGCTTAATATCCGTAAGGTCGGGAAAGTCTTGTACCAGACAGTTTACATTTCCCTCCATATCATAGCTGTAGTGTGTAGCATAGCTGTACCATGTTAGCGGATTAGAGCCTGAAGACATGGTTTCTATGAACTTGACACAACTGATGCGCTTGCGTAAGTTTTGTTGTTTACTTAACCCGGCAATCTTACTCAGGTCGGTAGCTTGGGTATCATATATGGTTACAATAACATCAGTTCTATCACGTTTGCGTATATAACTTCTTACACTATCGTGCGTTACATTTTCCAGATTATACACTATATAAGGGTCTGGCGATACCAGCGGAACTGTCATAGTATAGCCACCCATGTCTATAGGAGTGTAATATATATAGTGGCAGCCAGAAATATAGCTTATTCCAAACATAGAGGTAGTATAGGGCTCGAAGTAAGAACAGCCTATCCCTACCTGTCCCGTTTCGTATATGCGGTTTTGCTTGTCGTAGAGGTTGTAGGTATACTTTCCGGTTTCGGCCTGTTTGGCATTTTGCGAGAATATTAACCTTCCGGCTCTGTCGTAGAAGAATCTTGTAGTACCACCATCAATAGTGGTTTGCTTTTTAACCAGATTATAGGAGTTGAACTCATACTGATTAGATTTAGTATAAGTAGGCTCAGGCGATAAGCCAGGCGTATTATTCATCCTACAGGTATCTACCACATCTAGTGCTATGCCTTCTGCCGGTATGGGCTGCACCCCAGCCGGCGGTACGGTAGCTACCAGATTGCCCGCCCTATCGTAATGGTATAAGGTATACTGAAACTCCTGATTCCAATAAGTTAAGAACAGTTTTTCACGAACGCTGTTTACCAGATAGTTAGCCAGCGATTTTTTTAGCCCGTCTTTTACAGAATCTAAATAAGCACGGTAGGCATTTTTACCTATTACTATGGCCAGTGTTTGTCTTGCTCGTTCGCAATTATTTGCAGTATCGCGCAGGTCATCCAAACTTTTTGTTTTTTCGCCCATCAATACATTTTCAAGCACAATGCTTTTACTGAAACTAAAATCGGCACGGCCTTCAATGAAGTAATTGGTGGTATCGGTTGTCTTTTTAACTTTCAGTAGAAAAGCTCTATTTACACTATCATCGGGATATGGATAGATGCCAACCACTTTATAGTCGGCCCTATCGCTTGCCGGTATGTAATCAGGAAACTGAACATATAGGTTATATAAGGTATCTCCCGTAGTAAAATACTGATACCAATAGCTGTTATCGGCACAGTGGTAAGCCTTAAGCCTTACCGGTGCTGTAGCGTATGTTACTACAGTAGGTGCATTATAGAATATACTACCGTATGTAGTAACATTAGCACGCTGTATAATGGTTTGTAAGGTATCGAACAGCCTATTGTTCATACTGTTTTTGTATAAGTATAGGTTGGTAAATCCTCTATTGGCATTATTATTTCTGTATGCCACCTGATAACCCGAATAAGCAGGAATTCTACTACTTAGGTAGCTTTCTTGTAAAGAATCTAAAATCTTATAGTTAGGTAAAGAGTCATATTGGTATGTATATGCCAAATACGATTGTTTAAGCGTATTGTTTCGGTCTTCGCTTATCATAGGTGCGAATGCACTTCTATAAGTAACGCCCTGTATAGAATGAGCATATAAATACTGCTGAAAATCGTTTAACCAAGGAGAGCATCTATATGCAGGTGTACCACTGTTGGCCACAATATCATATACCGATTTTATCTCGTATACACTACCATTCCATACTCCTTTGGTATAAGGGCCTCTGAATTTAATGAATGAGGTATCTAATATACTGGAATCACGAGGGGAGAAAGAACCGGGATCGGTAATTAAGTACCCCACTGAAAATGCACCACCACCCGGACTAGACATTTTAAACGGATTATTGATGCTTCCATAGGCAGCATAATCGTTTAGTATGTTTTTATAACGCCACAAATCGTTTTCAGGCACTTTTTTCAGGTCTACAGCTATTCTATAGGTAGATAGTATACTATCTCTATAATCTCTGTCAAAATTATATTCAGGGTCTACTGAATTTAGCTCGTCTAGTAAGCTGTTAAGTGTAGTTACTGATGAAAAACTAAACGTACTGTATCCCTGATCGTATAAAGGGAATACAAAAGAATCTGATAAAGCACAATTTTTTATAAACAAATCATAATCGTATGCTGTAGCATTCAATTTTAATCGTTTGTTCATAAAGCTCATCAGCATTCTTTGGTAATAGGGGTGGTCTACACCTTTTATTCCATAAGCGCTTAGTGTATCTCTAAAATCTTTATACAAAGATTTTAGCGCATTACAGCTTACACATTTATTCAGCACGTTGTCCGAATTTCCCATAGCTGCTATACTGTCTACACAAGTAAGCATAGTACAGGTAGCACCTGTATTCTTAACTGCATCTACTATAAACGATAGTTGGTTGACAAGGCCCGACTGAGCTGCCCAAATAGCATTATTATTTAAGCAAGATGCTGTAAGAGTATATGTGCCAGAACTAGTGAAATACGAAGGACAGTCAGGTGCTCTAAAGTAAAACTTAACAGTATCTAAGGCTGAGGCAGCTGTAGTAACATCAAGTCGATAATTGCCTGTACTTGCAGTATAAGTGGTTTTAATAGATACATTCACATTGTTGTGTAATCTTCGGGCAATATTTCTTTCAAAAATATTAGTAACCGTATCTAAAGTAGCGACCGATGTTGTACCGGCACTCTGTAAAGAAGATAGTATGGCAGGCCTATTTAAGAAAGCGTTTATTTTGGTGAAGTAAGCAGTAGACTCACAGCTATAATTAGAGGTAATGCCCTCTTCTGTCATTGATTTATAGTTGAGCAAATATGGGTTACACAAATCGCTATAGGAAACACCATTCGCTGTCAGTACTGCCATAATCTGCTCTTGAGAAAAATTGCCTTGTGCTACTGCACCTGAAGTATAAATAGCCCTCAGCGAGTTTTTAATGTTTGCTCTTAAGGTAGCATTACCGGCTATACAGTTAGATAGTTTACTAAGTATACTATCTATAGTTGCTATGGTTATCATGCTATCTAAAGCATGGTAATAAGCAGCAGCACTATCTGCAAGTGCAGCTGTAGACATGCCGCTAATAGAAGAGCCCCAGCTACTATGCGGAACGGAGCTCATAGAACTGTCTGAGACGTTGGATGTGCTGCTAAGATGACCCGCAGGTGCCAGTGCTGCAGATGTATCTAATGTGAGCCTTACACTAGAGCATTGACTACATACTGAGGTGATCTGATTATTTAGTTTATCAACAATATTCTTACGGTTACTAAAGTAGGTAGCTAAAACATTAGTATAATAATATTTTTTTATGCTGCTATTTACTAGTATTCTATTGGCAATTTCGTTTTTATAAATATCGCCGGCACAATATTTAAATAAAGTAGAATCTGCATTCATGCAGTAAGCATTCATCAACACAAAAGTGTCTAAGCGATAGGTAGTACCTAAGAATTTTTTTAGCGTATCGGCAGGACTTGGGTATAGTCCACTACCGGCCATTCTTGTTTTTAAAGGATCTTTTGCTACCAGACTATCTAGTAATAATAGTCCATATTTTTCGGCTAGTTGCCAATCGGTAATTGCTTCAACTCTAGTTTTGAAGGTATCGTTAAAGCAGTTTTTATAAGCGCAGTATTGTGGGTGTAACGGTAGTAATGCCTCCGCAATAGAGTAATTACCCTCTGCAACAGCAGAATTATATATTCTTATAAAAGAGTCTACACGCATACTACGCAGACGATTATAAAATATACCCCCAACAGTAATAGTATCTTTTAAATCAGGAACTAAACAAGAGTTTTGGTATAATCTTACACACTTTCCTGAATCTATATTGCCTATGGAGTCTACTAATGTAGTTAGATATTCAGTGTGGGCAGTTGGTGTACTCGACCCTTGTAAGACAAAACCAATTCTCATGTCATATGGGTTTGTTTCTGTAGGTAGTTTTACCAGTTGACAACTTGTATAGCCGTATGTATTGTATCTAATGGGAAATGTAATGTTGCAATAAGTGCCACCAGAGTTTAAAGCATCATGAATAACTGGTTCTGTATAAAATACAATTCTACCAGTTACAGGAAGTGTCATTGATGGAAGGTAATTAGCTATAAAAATTAGTTCTCCGGAATAATCAAGGGGGTTATCCATAGAATATGTCATATAAAAATAATTAGATGACGATGCTAAGGATGTTGTTAATTGAGGATATTGAGCTTTTATGGAATCGATTTTTTTTATTCCTGGAGGTACTCTAAAAGTTATGCTAGCTTTTCCCCATACATACGGATCTTCACTATTTCTAACACAAGTATCTGTAATATTTATATTTAAATTAAGATAATCTAAATCGTTATTAAAGTTAATATATCCTAGACTCGAGTAAATACCTGGAGATCCTATAAGGTATGTTTGCCCTTGTATTTTGCCTAGATCTGAATGTCCATTTATATTTACGCACCTTTCATCAATAATACTTGTACCAATTAAATGTTTTACACGAAAAGTATCGGCATAGCAGGTGCTAGCAGTAAATATAGAGTTATCAACACCGTATATTTTATCACCTACGTTTTGGTACTTAGCATATACACCTCCCGGTAATAGCTGCTGCATCATATCCCATTTTAGCTGTTCGCATGGTGGCTGGGTTACTCCTACATCTGTGCTCTTACATGGAAATATTGTACTATCTATGCTGTTCTTTATAAATGTATTTTCTTTAACTAAACAGCTAGCTGTATTCATAAAAGTGTCTACTGCTTCATCAATATCCTCTTTATAAAAAGATAGTTTCTTGCTTATGGAGTATTGGCCTATCTGCGCCCCAAATGTGCCGAGGAAAATATTTTGTGGATATGTAGCAGAAGAGCTACTAATACTTGTAGTACCTATAGTAGTATTTTGTTCAGTTATTAATTCTCCGCACTGATTAGTAACAACTGTATTTAAATGTGCTTTTACATATATATTCTTATCAGGGCAAGCTGGGTAAGGTGTTTGTTCATACTCATAGGTTAGAGAGTCAGGAGCAGTAGCTTGGTTATAAAAATCAGTAGATACCGAGATGGTTCTATTTATTGAGTCTATCTCCTGGTTTAAGCTTGCTGGATATAGAATATTACTCCTATACCTTACTGCAGCATCTGTAATACTAGGGTCTATAGCTATCCTACTTGAGTCTGGGCCCAGTCCTATCATTGCAGAGTATGTTAAACGCCCCTCATAGTCTTTTACATTTATGCTTATCTGGCCATTTGCATCTGTTGTTATAATTGAATTATAAAAACTATTCCAACCTATATTTTTACCAAATAGAGCATTTAACTTTTTCTGAGATATTCCGGCATAGCTTTGTTTTAAATAGTTAGTATCTCCTATTTGTAGAGCTTTACCAGCACCACCTTTAGATTTTACTCTATCATTATATCCTGCCTCATATTCAGTTTGTATAAATGGATAACCTTCTGCATTAGGAATAAACTTTTGCCATGGTTTTGTTATTGAGCTGATATCTGGATTGTATGAAGAATAATATACATTAGCTAATGCATTATTAGCTAATGGAGCAATAACGTCATGAGTAGGACAAACACTAAAGCCTGAATCAAAATCAGATGCCTTGTATGGCTCCAAGGTCCATGCATTAGTCTTTACATTGTTTAAATATCTGAATTTAGACGACACTGTGGGTGCAGGTAATGTACTTATACATAACCTGCCTTCATAGTCATATACATTATCTGTTACAATTAGTTTATTTAAATCGCTGTTGAATCTGGTGATACTTTGCCTATTCTTCAGTAACCCATCGAAAAAGGATCCAACATGTTTATATTTACCTTCTTCTGCAAAACTTATAGTATACTGCCAGTTAAGACTATCGCCTGTGTAAGCTTCACTATTATAATAGCATTTCGAAATATCAGATGCAATGGTGCTAATATTTCCTGACTCATTAAGAGTCCAATTTCCATATATGGGGTAGCTAAAGTAATTTGAGTCTGGCCTTATCACTCTTACTCTATATACTAAGTAGCCTTTAGGATAAGATAGTGGCAGTTTAAATGAATTTGAATCTAGTGTAATTGTAGTGGCATTAGAAAAATCATACGCTAAACTACTTGCTGCCATTGGTGTTGTTGTACTACCGTCTGTATTGGCATTGTAATTATCTACAAAAAGCCATTGTAATTGGTAACTTATCGGTGCAATATTTGAATAGGATAGCGTCCAATTTAATTTTAATATATTATTAGCTATGTCTGGTAATGCAGTAACATTGGGTGTTTCACTTCCTGAGCCAGTACCATAATTTTGCTTGTAATAGGGTTGAGTTAAAATAGAGCCCTCTATATAAAAATTTTCAAGCAATGGATCTGGTAGCACCATTGGGCTTGGTGTAGAAGATGGCGTTTGAACAAATATATTTGTGATGATTACCCTGATTTTGTAAAAGCCTGAATATTTTTTATAGTTTAAATCTTGATAAGGTTGATTATTATCAAAACTATTGTAGCCAACAGTTAGTGTATCGTCAGAGTTAAATACATATGAAGTATTATTGGTATCAATAGGATTACTATAACCTGTAAACTTGTAAGTAATTTTATACGTATTATCTACAGGCGCTGAGACGGTTGGTACTTTACTATACTCCGTATTAATTCCAAATTTCACAAATGAGTTTAAACTCTTAATAATTAGTTTCTCTCGCCATGTAGTGGGCATACTTCTTATATAATCCCATTGATTATTCCAAACAATTATAGTATCTGGCAATGGGTGTGCCGCTATATAATGTCCATCAACTCTTCTAGATGCTTCAGAATTGGGGAACTTAATACTTTGCGCACTAACCGCTAGCGTTTGCACTAATAGTATAAATAGTATTAGCCAAAGATTCAATACTCTATACAGTACATTTTTATCAGACTTTATCATACTGCTATTATTTTATAGTGAGTTTATAATTTTTGAATGCATTAAGAATAACTTTTCCTTTACTTATACTAAAAAACTTACTCTGTTCCGGAAAATCTACATTAGTTTCAAAATCATTACAATCTATTTCAACATCATTACTCATTTGGTATGTACTAATGGGTCTATACATAACATGTATGTGTTTGGGTTTTTTCTCAGCCAAGTTTTCAGTGAGACTTATGTTAATAAACATACCCTGATACTCATATTTCACCTGAATAGTATAGCTATCTTTATCTTCAACTAACCTTACAACAGTCCACTTGTTTCCATAGGGTGCATCCAAAAAATTAATCGCATCACTTCTCTTAAATAATTGGCTGACTAATGTTTTAATTTCATTTTTGTTTTGTTTTTTACTTAAGTCTTGTAGATAGATTTTCTTGTTTTCATGATCCACCCTATACAGCCATTTTTTACTTAAATACACTGTCATTTGTGAGTTTTCATTGTAGTAAGTATTACCTGTTTTATCTAGCATAAGTAGCCCCTCAATTTGCTTACTCCCCAAGCTTTTCGATTGAGCAGTCATTTTATAGGTATACTTATACTTTTTTATATCCGCAATTTGTCTTTGAATATCTTTTATAACTTTTATAGTATCATTTACTATTGCGTAGGATGTGTTTGTAAAACACAGGGCAACTGTGCAAGCCAATACGGCGAATGCTTTTTTCATAGATTATCTTTTATTACCAGAGCGAGATTCTGATACTGTTAAAAAGCCTGATGTAGTTTCTCTATTAGTTCTTATCAATTTACCTTCATTATCGTATTGGTATACTGTTGCAAAATTGTTCTCATCTAATGTTGCCAGTAATTTGAAGTCATATGGATTATAGACAAATGACTTCATATTCGCATCTGCGGGATATAGTCGAACATCATCAATACATAAATTTTTAGGCAATGCCAATTTCATTCCATTTTCAGCTTTGAATTTTACTTCAGCAAGTTGCCATCCATTTATAACACTCGTTTTTTTGCTAAACATATACCTGAAACTTCTGTTAGTTTGTATCCCTCCAGCCTCAGGGTTTGGATACTGTACTAAATTGAGGTTATTGAGGTCTTTATACCATAGTGACATAATATACTCTCTACCCGCTGTTAGCTTAAATGGTAATACTTCGTTTTTCCCACTAAACCTATATGGATTGATGGGGTCATTAGGATAGTAACTATTATACAGTGTTTTGTAATCGTAATAGTCTCCTGAATTATAGGCAGATATTGGAAGTAATAAATTGGATTCAGAGCTTACTTTTAAATAGTTCTTACCGGTATGTCCTCCATCAGACAATACTTTGTAAGCGGAACTGGAATTAATATCATAGATAGAGTATGTTGATGACCCTAAAGTATTTAGAGCAAATACATTAAACGGAGAATATCTAATAAGATTACTATTATTATGTATTAAGAAGCTGTAGTCCTCAAAGCCATCATAGAAATATTCTCCTTGTTTAACATTATACCCAACCGCTATTGGATATGCATTGCTAGGAGAATATATAACACTACTGTAATTTCCAACAGCATCAATATTTTCCAACTCTAGACCCTCAGGGCTGTATTTACTGATAGTTTTTACTATTCCCCAATTTTTATCATTAAAATTGAACGTTAGATAGTTAAACGGATTGTATGAACAAGAATCTGTAACTGTTGACGTTGGATTATTTTTTAATAAACTAACTGCATTAAATAATCCAGAATTTCTTGCTGTTACATTTGTATAGTTTCTGCCTTTTAAATAAGAATACTCTTGAAATGGCCTCCATATGCCTCTTTGACCTATTACATAGGGATTATACATTTGAGAAGAAACTAGCATCTGATTAGAAACAGCAGTATTGGAATCAGAGTAGGTAAATGCTTTTAAACTAATCAAATTGTTTAATTCATGATTCAAACGGTTTGCTTCATATGGCTTAGACATAGATGTATAAGATTCGCAGACATCATTAAGCATATTTTTCCCACCGGAATTTACTACTTCAATTTTAACATCAGTCAAAGTAGTATTTCTAGACCATCCATCGGTGCTCTGAGGGTTTCTAGGTAAGACTTTTAGCCCATCGCAGATTTTTACAGAGTACTTTTGATAGGTACTTACTGTTCGTGTTTCATATGTATATACTGTTGTGTCTTTCGAGCCAATAATTTGATAAAAATGATGACAAAATATAGTATCATTAAACGGAACAGAAGCACAAGTACCACCAGCACTAGGCCCGGAAATATTACCGGTTAAAATACAGCTTGATGCGCCATATGGACTGCTAATTAGGGTTATGTCTTGATTGTGAAATGCTCTAGCCATACAATTAGAAACATCTGTGTACCCAACGTTTGCACAACCACTATAATCAGCGTCGGTAGTAAATGAGGCTTTTATAATTACATTTCTATCCCCTGAAAAAGGTATACTGACTGTATTTACAGAATAAAAATGATCGCTAGACATTCCTACTCCATATCCCGGACCAATTCTCCAGTTTAATGTAGACAGACTGCCATCAGAACATCTATCGTAAAAACTATCAGTTCTTGATTTGTTTATTTCGTATGTTATAGAACCATCATATGCAGTAAAATTCATAATAGAATCATATACTTCAAGTGAACTAATAATTGGAATAGTATCTGTAACGGTTTCGGTTACCAGTACTGAATCAATTCGGTATTCCGGTATCTTACCAACTACCCATGCAGTTGCAGTTCTATTTACTAGTCCTGCATCTTTATATTGAATATAAAGTTCATCTCCTACCTTTATAGGGTTAGAGTTACTTATTAATAACTTACCTAAATAATCTTTATTAACCTCAATTTTTCCGGTGTCAGTATAACCCATATTTAAATACCCAGGTCCCATTCCTTTGTAGACCCAGTATGCTGGAATAGTAGTGCTGTATTCTTTATCTTGATATTCGTTAGTTACAGATGTCACGAGCGGCTGACCTGTTAACCCATCATATACTTCATTCTGAACTTTAGTAATTGTGCCTTCGTTAGAAGAGATAACATTGTCTATAATACCATATTGTTGAACAATTTTACTTACAACTGCCGATTTAAATTCATTAGAGCTACTTGTTTGCCAAGTAAATCCAAAAGGAACAACTACAGGAAAAATTCCAACAACAAAACAATTTACATTTACATTAGCTGTTGTGTTATTAGTATACTCTCCCTTATACCTAGTATCAAGTGTTAAATCTTCTTCAACCCCTAGAAGTCTATTTCTTACTACCATATTACCACCTTGATATACAAAGCAGGGCACATTATTATCTAGTGAATTGTTCTTAGTTCTATAATTATATAGTTGATAGCTAATTTGCCTATAAGTACCACTTTCCGGTTGATATACTAAATGTTCTGTTTTTTTAGGCTTGCCATGCATGTCATTCAATATCAGCGAATAGGTTTGTTTTGCAGTACTAATATTTTTCTGGTCAAAAAAGCCCATTTCAATATCGCTTGTTGGGATAAGTGTAGATGCTGCTACTTGAACGGGAAAATCTTTTGCAGTATAAAATTCATATTTATCAACGCCCTGAGATGATTTGCCATAGGCAGCATGTATGCTCTTTACAGTTATACTTGAGTATCCTACTGATGCAGATGGGTATAACGTTTCACCTAAAGGGGTTTCTTGATACAGAATAACTGGGTCGTTTGGAGGGAAATTGGAAGCAGATTGGGCAGTATACTCAACTGGTTTTCTAAAAGGATTTTCATCGCCACCAATCATTGGCTCGTAGCTGGCAACTCCACTACTGATTTTTCCCCATTTAGGGTCTTTAATGGTATAATCATACGTTTTGCCATATTTAGCTTTGGGCTCAGTATTGTTATTCATGTTATCCCATTCATCTGAAAATGTCAGTTTTTTTACACGCTGACCACCTCCATATTTTTTCATTCCCACAGCATTAATTCTTATAAAAGATTTTGCCAAATTTATTGTGCGACAATACCCCTTATCCATAAAAGTTACTATCGGACTTCTTCCTATGTTAGCAAGTTCATCAAGTGAGCCTTTTA
>CAYWUY010000061.1:13739-17355 GCA_964461535.1 uncultured Flavipsychrobacter sp. | reverse complement strand
CCTTTACCTTTTGTGCTGATAGCTTTGCTTATAATTCTATTGACGCATAGCCTATTTCGCTACCATTAATAATGCGCGCTATATAGGTACCTGACGGTAACTCGCTAAGGTTAAGCTTGTTGTTATTACTTGTGTGCAATACTAGTTTAGACTGTACATCAAAAATTTCTACAGTATAATTATTCCAGGTTGGTGGTATGTTAAGTTGAACTTGTTTATTTATAGCAGGTATTGGGTATGCTACTATTTTGTGATATTGGTTTTGTGTGCCAGGTGCTATGCCAGCAGTAGATAAATCTCTGTAAGAATCGAAATATCTAATGCTTGAAATAGTTTCTATACCGGCTATAATATTAGTATTCACCCACAGTGCAGGGTAGTGCGTACCATTTACTAACCATTTGTAGTCAACATAAGTTCTTGGTATGCCGAAACTAACTGTACCTGCTGCCACAGAATCTACCTCATTAACTTCTGAACGAACTCTTATACAATTTGTAGGTGTTGTAAAATAAGGTGTTTGTATAGTGCCCCAGCCGTCTACTCTATTTTTTCTAGTTCCAGCCATTTTTATAGAACCTACGCTAGCTAAAGAGAAATTAAGTGCAAAATTGGCACTGTCCACATTGCCGTAATTGAGTGGGAAGCGGTACCAGATATCGTCTTGACTATAGTTAGCAGGTGTGGGTATGCCTGAAATTTCTGCTGCAAATGCTACCGCTGCAAAACAATTTGGGCTAGTTTTCTTTTCAAAAAAGGTATAAATATTTGTAATTGGTACTGGTAATACCATACTTAAGCCGGGTAGGCTGTCAGCAACTTTATAGCCGTAGGCGCTGGAGGATATTAGGAAATATAAAAAGCTAACATCTGTAGCCTTTCTATAAGTGTCTACGTTTTGTGCAATGGGCACCAGATCGCTGTAGTTCCATGAAATTCCGGTACCAGTATCTGCTAAGTTTATAGCTGTGCCTAAAGAGGCTACAATACTATATCTAAGGGTGTCTTTATTAACCGGCATATCAGATGCCGTAATAGTTATTTGAGCTTGTGAAATGTTGCAAAGAGATAAAAGGGTAAAAATAGTAGTGAAAATGTGCTTCATATATTAACTGATTTATTCAAATATAATTAAATAAGCAATGAATCTATAATAGATGTAGGTAGAGTTGAGATAATATTTCTACTGGGCTACATATATTGTTTAATAATTACTGGCTAATCATTGATTTTAGTCAATATTTAAAAATGTATTAATTTGTATGCTTCGCAATTCCGATTTTTAGCGTTATTTTGCAACGCTTTTAATAAAAGAGATATGAATTTTCAACTAACTGAAGAACAAATAGCGGTACAAATGGCCGCAAGAGAATTTGCTAAAAACGAACTATTGCCTGGCGTAATAGAGCGCGATGAGAAAATGATGTTCCCTGCAGAGCAAATCAAAAAGTTGGGTGAGCTTGGCTTCATGGGTATGATGGTAAGCCCTAAATATGGCGGTAGCGGTATGGATACTGTTTCTTACGTATTAGCAATGGAAGAAATTTCTAAAATTGACGCTTCAGTATCAGTATGTATGAGTGTAAATAACTCATTAGTATGCTGGGGATTGGAAGAATATGGTTCTGAAGAGCAAAAACAAAAATATTTAGTGCCGTTGGCTAGTGGTCAGAAAATAGGTGCTTTCTTGTTAAGTGAGCCTGAAGCCGGTTCTGATGCTACATCTCAGCGTACTACTGCAGAAGATAAAGGAGATTACTATTTATTAAATGGTACTAAAAACTGGATTACTAATGGTAGTTCTGCATCGTACTATTTAGTAATAGCACAAACATATCCTGAGAAAAAACATAAAGGAATTAATGTTTTTATAGTTGAAAAAGACTCTGTTGGTGTTACTGTAGGTGCTAAAGAAAATAAATTAGGTATTCGCGGTAGCGATACGCACAGCATCATGTTCCAAGATGTAAAAGTGCCAAAAGAAAACAGAATAGGTGAGGATGGCTTTGGTTTTACATTTGCTATGAAAGTATTGTCTGGTGGTCGTATAGGTATTGCGGCACAAGCATTAGGTATTGCTAGTGGAGCTTATGAATTAGCTTTAAAATATTCTAAAGAAAGAAAAGCATTTGGTACTGAAATATCTAATCACCAAGCAATAGCATTTAAGCTAGCTGATATGGCTACAGAAATTGAAGCTGCTCGTTTATTATGCTTGCGTGCTGCTTGGGATAAAGATCAGCACAACGATTATGCTACCTCATCTGCTATGGCTAAATTATTTGCTTCCGATATAGCACAACGTGCTACTAGCGAAGCAGTACAAATACATGGTGGTTATGGATATGTAAAAGAATTCCATGTAGAGCGTTTAATGCGTGATGCTAAGATTACACAGATATACGAAGGTACAAGTGAGGTACAGCGCATAGTAATTAGTCGCGCAGTATTAAAGTAATATATATTAATTTGTTGAATGCCCTGCAGTGTAAAGTTGCAGGGCATTTTTTTGTGGCTAAAATGCAGTTAAAATAGCGTTAAACTATATGTATATAGCTGTAGCATATAACCTACCGCCTATTTTTGTACCTTTGCGCACTTTTTGTATAGTAAAATGGACGATAAACTAGCTTTAATAGATCGCAGCCGCTTGCCAAAGCATATTGCCATTATCATGGATGGTAATGGTCGCTGGGCAAAAGGACGAGGTGAGGATAGGGTTTTCGGCCACTACGAGGGTGTAGTGAGCGTGCGCGAAATTGTTGATGCCTGTGGTAAGCTCGGTATAGGTTATCTCACTTTATATGCGTTTTCTACTGAAAATTGGAATAGGCCAAAAGCTGAGGTAGATGCACTGATGGAATTACTGGTGAATACTATCAGAAAAGAAGTGGATGACTTGAAGAAGAATAACGTGAAGCTGCATGTGATAGGTGATTTTGACAGTTTGCCTGAGATGGCTCAGCGGGAAATGAAGGAGGGCATAGAAATGACCTCTATGAATACCGGTCTCAATTTAATACTTGCCTTAAGTTATAGCGCAAGGTTAGAGTTGCTAAATGCGGCAAAACATATAGCGGCAGAAGTAGCTTCAGGAAAACTGAGTATAGATGATGTGACAGAAAAACATTTACAAGAAGGACTATATACAGCGTCATTTCCAGACCCTGAGTTGATGATAAGAACGAGTGGAGAGTCGCGTATCAGTAATTTTTTATTATATCAGTTGGCGTATGCAGAACTGTATTTTACCAATGTTCATTGGCCCGATTTCCGTAAGCCCGAACTATATGACGCTTTATTAGACTTTCAGTGTCGTGAACGCCGATTTGGCAAAACAAGTGAACAAATTCAAAAGAATATTGCACCTAATGTATAAACGCTCCATTTGCTTTGCATCTTTATTACTGTGTATGGCTGGCTCTAAGCAACTATCTGCTCAAACAGGTGGTGGGCTAAATAAGATGATGCATCAGTCGCAGAGTGCAGAGAGTAATAAACCTAAAGAGTATGAAATAGGGGGTATCACCGTTTCCGGCAGCCAATATTTGGATGCCGATTTGATTTTGGCCGTTACTAATTTAACTGCCGGTCAGAAAGTGCAATTACCTAATGA
>CAYWUY010000061.1:4512-13639 GCA_964461535.1 uncultured Flavipsychrobacter sp. | reverse complement strand
AAGAAAGAGGCTATAATAAGAATTAAAAAGTATTATAACGATAAAGGATACGGTAGGGTAAAAGTAAAAGTGACTGAAAAGTCGGATCCTAACGCTACCAATAAAGTATCATTGATATTTACCATAGATAAGGGCAACAAAACCCATATCAATCAAATAAATATAGTTGGTGCTGAATACGCTACAGAAGGTAGATTAAAAAAGACTTTAAAGTCTACCAAAGAAATGAGCAGAATAACGCTCCATCCTACCGAAGACCAATCGGTATATGCGCCAAGCCATCGTTCATTTAAAAAATATTTGAACAGCTATGGTTTTCTATCCCCATCTAAAACACTAGAGGCTTTAGACCCTTATTTCCGTTTCAAGTTTTTTGCTTCTTCTAAATATAATCAGGCTAAGTTTGAGGATGACAAACAATCTATGATAACCTACTTAAATACATTAGGTTTTAGAGATGCATCCATAGAAGCAGATACTATATATCCTGTTAATAACGGAAACATCAATATAGATATTAAAGTTAAAGAGGGGCATAGATACTATTTTGGTGATATAGAGTGGAAGGGTAATACAAAATATAGTAGCGACTTTTTAAATAAAGTATTAGCTATAAAAAAAGGAGATATCTATAACCAACAATTATTAGAGACTCGCCTTGGTCGTCAGTTAAACCCTGAAGGTGGAGAAGATGTGTATAGTTTGTATATGGATGATGGTTATTTGTTTTTTAATATTGAACCTGTAGAGGCATCAATCATAAACGATACCATTAACTATGAGATGAGAATGACTGAGGGTACTCAGGCAACCATTAGAGATATAACTATTTTTGGTAATGACAGGACAAATGAACACGTTGTAAGACGTGAGCTAAGAACCCTGCCTGGTAATAAATTCAGTCGTTCAGATTTAATTCGTTCTAATCGTGAGATTGCTCAATTAGGATTTTTTGATCAGGAAAAAATAGGAATACAACCTAAGCCCAATCCATCTGATGGTACTGTTGATATAGAGTATACAGTAGTAGAAAAATCAAGCGATCAGTTGCAGTTGTCTGCCGGTTTTGGTGGTGGCGTTAACTTTTATGGTAATATAGGTATTACGTTCAATAACTTTTCTATGCGTAATATCTTTAAACCTAAAAATTGGGATCCATTGCCTATAGGCGACGGACAAAAATTTGCAGTAAGCTATGCTTCTAATGGTGTGTACTATAACTCATTAAACACGTCATTCACTGAGCCTTGGCTGGGTGGTAAAAAGCCGAATTCATTTACTACAAATTTTGTATATAGCAGGTTTTCTAATTCTTCCAATGCCAATGCATCCTTCATAAGAATGACAGGGGGCGGTATAGCATTAGGTAAGCGACTGAACTGGCCTGATAACTATTTCGTTTTCAACTACGGGGTGTATTATAATAACTACCGTTTGAAAGATTATGCACTTGTAGAAAACTTTAATAATGGCTACAGCAACGACCTGCATTTTAAAATGGTTATAGCCAGAAATAATATTGACCAACCACTATATCCTAGAAGTGGTGCTAATATCCAGTTTACTTTCCAAGCTACTCCACCGTTTAGTTCTTTCTCTGGTAAGGACTATAGTGGCGAAAGTCAAGCTGAAAAATATAAGTGGATAGAATATCATAAATATAAATTTGTAGCAGATTGGTATCAAAAAGTTGCCGGCAACTTAGTACTACGTCTTGCATCTAAATATGGTTTCTTAGGTTATTATAATAAAGATATTGGCTATTCTCCTTTTGAGCGATTCCAGTTAGGTGGAGATGGTTTATCAGGTTTTTCTGCTTTTGTAGGTCGCGATATCATATCGCAGCGCGGTTATGAAGTATATGCAAGCTCTGCAACTATTTTTAATAAATATGTAGCAGAACTAAGATATCCATTCTCTTTGCAGCCAACAGCAACAATATATGGTATAGCGTTTATGGATGCTGCAAATGCATGGAGTAATTTTAAAGACTACAATCCGTTTAAGCTAAATAGAGACGTTGGTGTGGGTATTAGGATATTTTTACCAATGTTTGGTTTGCTAGGTCTTGATTATGGCATAGGTCTTGATAGGTATGATGCATCAGCGGGTACCGGCTTGAAGGATATGGCTAAATTCACCTTCATGTTAGGCTTTGAACCTGAATAACCTAATAAAAATTGTTTTTTATGAAAAAGTTATTGTTCGTTTTAACATTAGTAGTTGCAGCATCATTTAGTAGTTTGGCACAACAAACTCGCTATTGTATTATCGATTCTAAGTATATACTAGAGAAGTTAGAAGATTACAAAGATGCTCAGTTGAAGCTAGATGATATCTCTAAAACATGGCAAGAAGAGATAGATGGCAAAATGGCTGAAGTAGATAAAATGTATAAAAGCTACCAAGCAGAACGCCCTATGCTGAGTGATGAAATGCGTAAAAGACGTGAGGATGAAATAGTAGACCAAGAAAAAAGTGTAAAGGATTTACAGAAAAAACGTTTCGGCTATGAGGGCGATTTGTTTAAAAAACGCCAAGAAATGGTAAAGCCAATACAAGACAGAGTTTATAATGCTGTGCAAAAAATGGCTCAGCAAAAAGGCTATGAAATGGTATTAGATAAAGCGGGTGGTGTAACTTTATTTTATGCTGACCCTAAGTTAGACAGAAGTGACGATGTCTTAAAAATACTTGGAATAAACAAATAATGGCATTTACTTTGCAAATCAAAAATTAATAACAAAAATTAATAATGAAAAGAATCCTTTTAATCGTAGCAATGGCTGTATTGTCTGTTAATATCAGCATGGCCCAACAAAAACCAAAGGCTGCGGCTCCTGCTACATCTACAACTACTGAAAGTGCTGAACCTAAAGATCATAACGGAGTAAAAATCGGATGGATTATTTCTGGTGAGTTATTGGCGGCTATGCCTGAGAAGGTAAAAGCTGATTCTGATTTAAGTAAATATGCAAGAGATTTCCAAAATCAAATAGAGTCAATGATGAAGGAATATCAAACGAAAGGTCAGAAATATGAGGCTGAAGCAAAAACAATGAGTGATGCTATAAGAGAAATTCGTTTAAAAGAGATTCAAGATTTGCAAAATCGCATTGAAACATTCCAGCAAAGTGCTAAAGATAAAGTAAGCCAAAAGCAACAAGATCTCTATCAGCCTATACTTGAAAAAGCTGATAAGGCTATAAAAGCAGTTGCTAAAGAGAAAGGTTATGATTACATTTTTGACCAAAACTCAGGTATGCTTTACGGTAAAGATAGCGACAACATTCTACCATTAGTAAAAGCTAAACTAGGTATTAAATAATTTTAGTACTTATATATTATTGCATTAACGGTTGTCTTTTACGACAACCGTTTTTTATTGTAGTAAAAGGTATTTAAAATCAATAAAAAGGCTATGTATTATTTGGCGTTCCCTATATATCGGTAGCCCATTCTTTGTAACTTTGTAGCTGTTTTTTCACTTATCAAAGAAATAGTATGTCTTATTCTCCAAAGAATAAAATCCGCATAGTTACAGCAGCGTCTCTTTTCGATGGGCATGATGCCTCAATTAATATCATGCGCAGGGTTATGCAGTCTAGCGGTGCTGAGGTTATTCATCTTGGTCATGATAGAAGTGTACAAGAAGTAGTAGACTGTGCTATACAAGAAGATGCCAACGCTATAGCTATTACCTCTTATCAAGGTGGTCACGTTGAATACTTTAAGTATATGTATGATTTGCTTAAAGATGCGGGTTGTAGCCATATAAAAATATTTGGCGGCGGTGGCGGTGTTATCTTGCCTGATGAAATAGCTGAACTTGAAGCTTACGGAATAAGTAAAATATACTCACCTGACGATGGTCGTAAGATGGGTTTGCAGGGGATGATAGATGATGTGTTGGAGAAAAGTGATTATCCAACAGGTTTTAATCTAAATGGAGAAGTAGGTCATGTTGGGGAAAAGGATGTAAAGTCGATAGCCAAATTGATTTCTGCAGCAGAAAATTTCAGTGATTTACCTGAAACGCAAGCAGCATTAAAGAAAATTACAGAAGTAGCAGCTACTTCTAAAACTCCGGTACTGGGTATTACAGGTACAGGAGGAGCAGGTAAAAGCTCTTTGGTAGACGAGATAGTTCGTCGCTTTTTACTTGATTTTCAAGATAAAAATATTGGTATCATATCTGTAGATCCTTCTAAACGTAAGACCGGAGGTGCATTATTAGGCGATCGTATCAGAATGAACGCTATTCGTAATAAGCGTGTTTACATGCGCTCAATGGCTACCCGCCAGAGCAATTTGGCAGTATCTAAGCATATACATGATGCTGTTAAGGTACTGAAGGCAGCCAATTATGATTTAATAATACTTGAGACCTCGGGTATAGGTCAGAGTGATACACAAATAACAGACTATTGCGACTTGAGTTTATATGTAATGACACCTGAGTATGGTGCTGCTACACAGCTTGAGAAGATAGATATGCTTGACTTTGCCGATGTAGTGGTTATCAATAAGTTTGATAAGCGTGGTGCAATGGATGCATTAAGAGATGTTAAAAAGCAGTATCAGCGCAATCATAAGTTATTTGAGCAAGATGCAGATACTATGCCCGTATTTGGCACAATAGCTTCTCAGTTTAATGACCCTGGTACTAACACTATGTACAAGTCGTTAATGGATGCCATAGCTGATAAGACTGGTGCACCATTGCATTCTAACTATGCTATAACTGATGAGATGAGTGAGAAAATATTCATTATTCCTCCTCATAGAACGCGTTATTTAAGCGAGATTTCAGAAAACAACCGTAAGTACGATAGTTGGGTAAAAGACCAAAGTGCAGTAGCGCAAAAGCTGTTCGGTATTAAAAAGACTATAGATACTTTATTAACTACAGATATAGAAGATAAAGATCGTCTTGTAAAAACGCTGCAAGAGGTATATGCTAAAACTGAAATGGATTTAGATCCTAAGAACAAGCATTTAATTGAGAATTGGGATACTAAAAAAGCACAGTATACCGATGAATATTATAAGTTTAAAGTAAGAGATAAAGAGATTAAGATAAAAACACACACAGAATCATTATCTCATTTACAAATACCCAAAGTTGCTGTACCAAGATTTGAAGCTTGGGGAGAGGTATTGCAGTGGGCACTTAGCGAGAACTTCCCTGGTGAGTTTCCTTATGCAGCCGGTATATATCCGTTTAAACGAGAAGGCGAAGACCCAACTAGGATGTTCGCCGGAGAGGGTGGACCTGAGCGTACTAATAAACGTTTTCACTATGTATCAAAAGGCTTGCCTGCAAAGCGCCTGAGCACAGCATTTGATAGTGTAACGCTATATGGACAAGATCCTGACTATCGTCCGGATATTTATGGTAAAGTAGGTAATAGTGGAGTAAGTGTAGCTTGCTTAGATGATGCTAAAAAATTATACAGTGGTTTTGATTTAGCAGACCCTAAGACATCTGTGTCTATGACTATTAATGGTCCTGCACCAACCATCACTGCATTTTTCATGAATGCTGCTATAGATCAGCAGTGCGAAAAATATATAAAAGCAAATGGTCTTGAAGAGGAAGTAGAAGCTAAGATAGATGCCATATATAAAGAAAAGGGCGTGCCGCGTCCTAGATATTCTGCGGACGAGTTACCAGAGGGTAATGATGGTTTAGGCTTGATGTTGTTAGGTGTAACTGGCGACCAAGTACTGCCTGCAGAGGTGTATGCTAAAATTAAAGAAGATACATTGAAAGCTGTGCGTGGTACCGTACAGGCGGATATTTTAAAAGAAGACCAGGCTCAAAATACTTGTATATTCTCTACTGAGTTTTCTTTAAGGGTAATGGGTGATGTGCAGCAATATTTTATTGAAAATGGTGTGCGTAATTTCTACTCAGTATCTATAAGTGGCTATCATATAGCTGAGGCCGGTGCTAATCCTATTTCTCAGCTTGCATTTACTTTATCCAATGGCTTCACATTTGTAGAGTATTATTTAAGCAGGGGCATGAAGATTGATGATTTTGCGCCTAACTTATCTTTCTTCTTTAGCAACGGTATAGACCCTGAGTATAGTGTAATAGGTAGAGTGGCTCGCCGTATATGGGCAAAAGCAATGAAGTTGAAGTATGGTGGTAACGAGCGTTCTCAAATGCTGAAGTATCACATCCAAACAAGTGGTAGGTCGTTACATGCACAAGAAATTGATTTTAACGATATTCGTACTACACTACAGGCATTATATGCAATATATGATAACTGTAACTCCCTACATACCAATGCTTACGATGAAGCTATAACTACACCAACAGAAGAAAGTGTAAGGCGTGCTATGGCTATTCAGTTGATTATCAATAAAGAATTAGGTCTGGCAAAAAATGAAAATCCACTGCAAGGGTCCTTCGTAATAGAGGAGTTAACAGACTTGGTAGAGGAAGCTGTGTTGGCAGAGTTTGATAGAATTTCGGAAAGAGGAGGTGTGTTAGGAGCCATGGAAACCATGTATCAACGTGGTAAAATACAAGAAGAAAGCTTGTATTATGAAACTTTGAAACACACTGGTGAATTCCCTATTATTGGTGTAAATACATTTTTGAGTTCTAAAGGCTCTCCTACGGTGCTGCCAAGAGAAGTAATACGCTCTACTGAGGAGGAAAAAGAATACCAAATAAAGACGGTAGAAAATCTTTGGAAACGTAGTGGAGAGAAGAGTGCAGAAATGTTGCGTAAACTTCAGCAAGTAGCTATTCATAACCAAAATATTTTTGCAGAGTTAATGGAGACTGTAAAATATTGTTCATTAGGGCAAATTACCAAAGCTTTATTTGAAGTGGGTGGTCAGTATCGTCGTAATATGTAGGCTCTTAGGTTAATTAGAGTTAACAGCAGATACTATAAAAAGCGATAGAAAGTTATTATGCTAGTATAGTATATACAGTAAGGAACATTTGAGTGTTTTTTACTATTTTTACAAAATATTTAAACAAAATATGGGAGAGATACCTGCCGGACCGCTTTTGTCGCTGATAGATACGCCAGATGATTTAAGAAAGCTGAATAAAATGCAGCTTCAACAGGTGTGTGATGAATTGCGTCAGTTTATTATAGATTGTGTAAGTGTGCATGGTGGTCATTTTGGTGCTAGTTTGGGTGTGGTTGAGCTATCTGTAGCCTTGCATTATGTATATAATACGCCCGATGATCAGTTGGTATGGGATGTAGGCCATCAGGCTTATGGTCATAAAATATTGACAGGCAGAAGAAAAGTATTTCATACTAATAGAAAATATGGTGGGCTTAGTGGTTTTCCTAAGCGTAGTGAAAGTGTGTATGATACTTTTGGTGTTGGTCACTCATCTACATCTATATCCGCAGCCTTAGGTATGGCTATAGCTTCAAAACTAAAAGGAGATGCTCATCGCAGGCATATTGCTGTAATAGGTGATGGTGCTATGACTGCAGGTTTGCCTTTTGAAGCCTTGAACCATGCAGGTGTAAGTGGTGCAGATGTACTAATAATATTGAATGACAATAACATGTCGATAGACCCGAATGTGGGTGCATTAAAAGAGTATTTAACCGACATTACAACATCGCATACCTACAATCGTTTTAGAGATGATGTTTGGAAACTATTGGGTAAATTACCTACAAATGATTTTCAAAGATTAGCTTCTAAGATAGAAGCTGGCTTAAAAGGGGTCGTTTCCAAAACAAGTAATTTATTTGAAGCGTTAGGTTTGCGTTATTTTGGCCCTGTAGATGGTCATAATATTGTTAAGCTAGTAGAGACGCTTAAAAGTATGAAGGATATTCCTGGTCCTAAGTTGTTACATGTAAATACTGTAAAAGGTAAAGGCTATGAGTTGGCTGAAAAAGATCAGACATTGTGGCATGCCCCAGGAACTTTTGATAAGATAACCGGTAAAATAAATAAGAAGGTATCTACAGTGCCAGAGCCTCCTAAGTATCAGGATGTTTTCGGAAATACCATTCTAGAGTTAGCTCAAAAGAATCCACTCATAATGGGTATTACCCCGGCTATGCCGTCGGGTTGCTCATTAAAAATAATGATGGATGCTATGCCAGATAGGGCTATTGATGTGGGTATAGCAGAGCAACATGCAGTAACATTAAGTGCTGGTTTGGCTACTCAAGGCATGCGGGTGTTCTGTAATATTTACAGCAGCTTTATGCAGCGTGCGTATGACATGGTAATACATGATGTAGCTATACAAAAGCTACCTGTAGTGTTCTGCCTAGATAGAGCTGGCTTAGTGGGAGATGATGGTCCTACACATCACGGCGCCTACGATATAGCCTACATGCGTTGTATACCCAATATTATAGTTGCTGCGCCTATGAATGAGCATGAGTTGCGCAATATGATGTATACTGCTCAGTTACCAGAACTAAATATGCCTTATGTAATAAGGTATCCTAGAGGTCAGGGTGTATTGCCAGAGTGGAAAAACGAAATGGAACCAATAACAACAGGTAAGGGTAGGAAAATATGTGATGGTAAAGAAGTGGCTGTTTTAACTATTGGTCATCCGGGTAATTTTGCTGTGGCTGCTTGTAAGCTACTTGCAAAAGATGGTATGTATCCGGCGCATTATGATATGCGCTTTGTTAAGCCGCTAGATGAAGCTATGCTACATGAAATAGCTCAGAAGTATTCGAAAATTATTACTGTTGAAGATGGTACTATAGTAGGTGGTTTTGGTAGTGCGATACTAGAGTTTATGGCAGCTAACAATTATACTCCGGAGGTGAAAATGTTAGGTATACCTGATAGACTTGTAGAACATGGTAAGCCTGAAGAGTTACATAAAGAATGTGGCTATGATGCTACTTCTATAGCAGAGGCTGTAAAAACCATGTATTTGGCTCATAAAGAAGTTGCGATACTATAATAATAGTATCAGTGCTTAAAAGTAAAAGGCTCGTATCATTCGATACGAGCCTTTTACTTTTATAGTTAGAGGAATAAACTATTAGTAGCCTCTTCCTACTTTTTGTTCCATATAGTTTATGAAAGCTTTATTAGCTACTTTGTTACCACCCGGGGTAGGATAATTACCTGTGAAATACCAGTCTCCGGT
>CAYWUY010000061.1:0-4412 GCA_964461535.1 uncultured Flavipsychrobacter sp. | reverse complement strand
TGCCACCGCCGCTTGGAAAGCAATAAAGTCGCCCATCTTGCTCATGTCAATGCCATAACAATCCGGGTAACGTATTTGTGGTGCTGATGAAACAATGATAATTCGTTTAGGGCCTAGTCTATCTAGCATTTTTATAATGCTTTCTTTCAAAGTGGTGCCACGCACTATAGAGTCATCAATAACTACCAGTGTATCAACTTCTGGTTCTACAGTTCCGTACGTAATATCATAGACATGTTGTACCATTTCATTTCTAGAGGCATCCTCAGTAATAAAGGTGCGTAGCTTGGCATCTTTAATGGCTATCTTCTCTATGCGTACACGTCTATTTATAAGTTCGTGCATTTCATCTGCACTCATACTGTCTTTTTTCTCCAGTATGCGTTTATAAATAATATCCTTTAGATAATCTTCTAGTCCCTTTATCAGGCCGTAGAATGCTGTTTCAGCAGTATTGGGGATAAATGAAACTATACTATGTTTGAGCTGTCCGTCAAGAGCTTTCAGCACAGTGCCTGCAAGATTTCTGCCAAGCTGCATGCGCTCACGATATATTTCAGGGTCACTGCCTCTACTAAAGTATATTCTTTCGAAGCTACAAGCTTTAAGTTCTTTTGCTGGCAAAACAGGCACATTTTTAAAAGTACCATCAGCCTTAATAATCAGGGCATGTCCAGGTTCAAGTTGGTAGACGTCTTCTTGTTTAACATTGAAAGTGGTCATTATGGCTGCACGTTCAGATGCAGCAACAACTACTTCTTCGTTTTTATAATAGTAGCAAGGGCGTATGCCATTTGCATCTCTCATTACGAAGCTGTCGCCATTACCTACAAGTCCACTGAATACATAGCCACCATCAAAGCTAACAGTAGCCTGTTTCAATATAAGCTCTATATCTAGTGCTGAGGGGTCAGCATCATCAGCCTTGCTAAGGTAGTGGTGTATAGTTTCTATCATGGCGCCAAGATCGCTTTGACGCATGGTAGGCGACGGATTGGCATTTAGGTTTTGATAAAGTTCATCGGTGTTTACTAAGTTGAAGTTGCCTGCCATAGCTAAATTTCTGGCAGGGTTCATGTTAGGCTTAATAAACGGATGACAAAACTCAACATTGTTTTTGCCTTGCGTACCGTATCTAAGATGTCCTAGCAAAACTTCTCCTGCAAAACGCATGTAGCCTTTTACAAATCCCGGATGCTTGAGTATATCCGGATACATTTTTTCGAGTTCGGCAACTTCTTCGTTAATGTTTTGGAAAATTTGAGAGATAGCTTGTTGACCATTTACACGCAAACGGTGCATATTTTGGTTTCCGGCAGGTACGTCTAGCTTTACGCAAGCTATACCAGCTCCATCTTGCCCTCGGTTATGTTGTTTTTCCATTAGCAGATACAGCTTATTAAGGCCATATACTGCGGTGCCATACTTAATGTGGTAATGAGAAAGTGGCTTTAGCAGGCGGATGTATGCCAATCCGCATTCGTGCTTTATTGCGTCAGACATGAGGTTACAAATGTACTAAGGATAATTAAAATATTATCCTAAAGCTATTACAAACCTCTACGTTTCATTTCTTTTTTTATCAGTGAAAGTTCCCTACCGGTTTGCCCTGCCACAGATGTGTTTTCTTGTGCTCGTCTAAGCAAATAGGGTATCACATCATATACCGGACCATATGGTAAATATTTAGCTACATGATAACCGCTGTTAGCAAGGTTAAAAGATATATTATCGCTCATGCCAAATAGCTGAGAGAAATATACTTTATCTGTATCCGGATTTATGTTGTTGTCAGCCATATATTTGGCAGCTTTTAAATTGCTGTTTTCATTATGGGTGCCTATGAAAACATGGATATGATCTAGATTTTGCAAACAGAATAGCACAGCATTATCATAGTCATTATCGGTAGCTTGTTTATTAGGTTGAACAGGTGATGGATAGCCTTTTTCAGCTGCTCGGTTGCGTTCTTTTTCCATGTATGCACCCCTTACCAGCTTAGCACCTAGTATATAATTGCCTGCCTTCGCCATTTCGGCAGAAGTTTTTAAATAGCCTAGTCTGCTGTGTAAATAGTGCTGGAAGGTGTTGTAAATGAATGCCTTACCAATGTTGTACTTAGCCATCATTTGGTTAGTAAGATCATCAACCGGGTTTTGAATCCAAGTTTCTTCTGCATCTACCAGAACTTTCACATTATTTTCTGCTGCTGCTTTACAAATGGTGTCTATACGTGTATAAACTTTTGCCCATTCTTTGCTTTCAGCATCAGTTAATGTTTCTTTGGCATGAACTTTTTCTAAAAGACCAAAGCGAGCAAAACCGGTAACTTTTACACTTATAAAAGGGATATTCTTATTTGCGGATGCATATTTAATAGCTTTTACAAATTCGGGTACAGCTTTGTCGAAATCCTCTTCAGACTCTTTGCCTTCTACACCATAGTCTAAAATAGTTTTTACACCATATTGGCCTATTTGTGCTGCAGTAACTGCAGCTTCATCCATAGTTTCTCCACCACAAAACTGCTTAAACAAAGTTGATTTAATAAGTCTTTTTACCGGAAGTTTCCAAGAAATAGCAAAACTGGTAAGTTTCATACCAATACTTGTTAGGGTAGGAGACCCCATAGAAGAGAATAAAAAGTGAGCTTGTTTTAAATCTTTATTGTTTCTGTATTTAAAAGCAATTTCTGTATTGTCGAACTGGGGTAGCATAATTATAGTTATAGGTTACAAAGGTAATTGCATACTGCTATACAAAAAATGGGTATTGATATTAAAAATTAGAATGGTTCATGTTTTGAAAAAATATATATTTGCAAATTCTAACAAAATAAACAAAGAAGTCGTCTAAATAAGCAGTAGCATTGTTGAATAATTTTATTCTACAGATGCAGTAGACTATTGAAAGATTGAATATGAAAAGTATAGTAACCATAGTATTATTTTTAACAGTTAGTGTGTGTAATGCTCAGCTAAATAATAGTATTATGATAATTGGTAACCCTATTGAAGACGATAATATTAGTAAAGTCCATACAGTAAACTATTTTCCGAAGAATAGATGGACAGATGCTAACCCTTATGGAAGTAAAACGACGGCAGCTACTGTTTCCTCATGGTTTGATATGTTTTTTCAAAACTATGTAGATAGTATTAGTGCAGGTTTTTATTATAAAATATACCCAGATAGTAATGTATTGGATAATAGTGGCAGTACCCCGTATTACATCAACTGTCATGGTATTGGTATGTCGTTCGACCCTACAGATATAAAGTATTTTTCGTCAGCAAATTATCCTATATATTATAGCAGGATAAACGGAAGCACTCCTTATGTGGTAGACAGCTTTATGACCTATGGAAAATATGTTAGAAATAATTTAGATGCTAGTGTAGTAGATAGTTTAGTAGTAGATTTAATTGTTACAAATAATGCTACTACAGATTCTGGTGTTTACAAAGTACAGCTATTTCCAGATTCGTTATATGATTTAATAACTAGTGATTCTAGACCAAGATTTGCAACTGCTAGATATAATAGAATTAAAAATGATGTGTGGGATTCTGTAAAGACTACTCGAAAAGTTAGATTGACAGTTCCTTTGACAACAGCAGATACAGGAGTAGTACCTTACTATTTTGCTATTCCCAATAGCTTAATGGTACCGCAGGGACAGAAAGTTGTTTCCTATGTTCATTTTAAAAGTGGCGTTAATTACCCATTGGGTACTACTGTAGCCAGCGCTAATACATTTTGTTTGTATAGTGGATTGCCATGGGGGTATGGCACATGGCCTCAGCAAGAAGCTACGGATACGTTCTTAAGTTATGAAGGCTCTTTTCAAACGGGTTTAATAGCAACCAATCAGATAAGATATAATGAGAGTGGTTACACTGTATCTGGTAAAAATGTTTTGATACCTGCTTTTGCATACAATACACCACCTGCTTTTGCTGTGCCTTGGCAATCATTCCATTTGAAATGGGAAGATGCAACAACAAATATTAATTCAGTAAATAGTGAGAAAATAAAAATTTCAGTTTTTCCAAACCCTGCCAATGATAGGATACAATTTGCATTTGAGCCTGATATTTATGAGGTTATGTATGTTTTTAATGTATTAGGCCAGCAAGTTTCTGAGTATAAATTAGATGCAGCAGCGGGGTTTGCTATTAATACAACTAATTATCCTACAGGTAGTTATGTGTATATTTTACAAAAAGGAGGCAATAAGCAAATTGGTAAGTTTTATGTGCAACATTAACAATAAAATGGCGTTAAGAAATTATTAGCCACTTTTTAAATAACGTAAAAATATTTTTCTAAAAACTTCTTATCTTTACCCAGTATTAATTATTCAAAAATCAAAACGAAATGAAAAAATTACTTTTACTCTTAGCTGCGGG
>CAYWUY010000060.1:0-18553 GCA_964461535.1 uncultured Flavipsychrobacter sp. | reverse complement strand
GCCAAATTCTTTTCTACTGCTGTATAAAGGTTGTAGTAGGCTCCTTTTTGTAGTAGTAGGGACTGGTGGTCGCCCTGCTCTATGATGGTGCCTTTATCTAGTACCAATATAGTATCGGCCTTACGAATGGTGGACAAACGGTGGGCTATAACTATGGAGGTACGTCCTTTAGTAAGGGTATCTATGGCTTGCTGTATCAGTTGTTCGCTATCGCTATCTACAGATGAGGTAGCCTCGTCTAGTATAAGTATAGAAGGATTGTAAAGCAGTGCGCGGGCAAATGATAATAACTGTCTTTGACCTTGTGAGAGGGCATTGCCACGCTCCATAACCGGGAAATGGTAGCCATTGGGCAGGCTGAGTATAAAGTCGTGAATACCCAACATTCGACATACATCGTGCACCTTAGTTTCAGGAATATCGGTATTGCGAAGGGTGATATTATCTAGCACACTGCCTGAAAATAAAAAGACATCTTGCAGTACTATACCTATCTGTTTGCGCAGGGCGTATATATCGTATTCCTGTAGGGGTTGTCCGTCTATTTTTATAGAGCCTGAGCTGATTTCGTACTGACGATTGAGGATACTAATCATGGAAGATTTACCGGCACCGGTATGGCCAACAACAGCCATAGTTTTGCCGGCAGGCAAGGTAAAAGAAATGCCTTTAAGCACAGGCACATCGGGCTTATAACTAAAGTGTACATTCTGAAACTGGATATGGCCCACTAAACGCTCAGGTGCCAATGTACCATTATTGGTTAGGGTTTCGGTGCTATCTAGCACTGTAAATACACGCTCTCCGGCTATCATGCCCATTTGTAGTACGTTAAACTTATCGGCCAACATACGCAAGGGGCGAAACATAAGGTTGATGTACATAACAAAAGCAATGATAGTACCCGGTGTAACAGCATAATCGAGTATGCGCACAGCACCATACCATACCAATAGACCTAGAGATAATGCCAAAATAATTTCTACTACCGGGAAGAAAACTGAATATGCAAAGATGCCTTTGATATTAGCCTCTCTATGCTCTTTGTTAATTGCATTAAACTTACCCGACTCTCGCGCTTCGGCACCAAAGGCTTGCACTACATACATACCAGTGATGTGCTCTTGCACAAAGGCATTTAGCGCAGCTACGGCATTGCGCACACGCTGAAAAGACTTATCTACACTCTCTTTAAACACATAAGTGGCTACTACTAATAAGGGAAACACGGATAGGCATACGAGAGTAAGTTTCCAATCAGTATAGAGCATCATAACCATAAGCGCCAGTATGGTGAGAACATCGGCCATGATGGAAATAATACCTTCGGAAAAGACATCGTTAACCGACTCTAAATCGTTTACGGTGCGGGTGGTTAATGTGCCTATAGCCGTTTTATCGTAATAAGCTACATTTTGAAACAGGAGCTTTTTAAATACGGTTTTACGGATATCGTTAACAACAGTCTGTCCCAACCAATTGATACGATACATGAACCAAAAGCGCAAGCCACTCTCTAACAAGAGCACCACAAACTGTACTACGCTAATCCAGATGAGCCCTTGTAGTAAATGCCCTGCTACAAACTTATCTACCGAATACTGAATAAGGTATGGCCTAACAGGCGACAGCGCCGCTAGCACCAGCGATAATGTAATGCTGAGTAGCAATGTAGCCTTGTATGGACCTGTGTAAGCAAACAGACGCTTTAGCAGGGTGAAGTCTACCAGTTTTTTAAGATTATTAGATGTTACACTCATTATTCGGCATCCTTTTCGCTCATCAGATAAGCTTTGATGAAATCGTCTATTTCACCATCCATTACAGGACCTACGTTACCCACTTCATAGTCGGTACGGTGGTCTTTAATCATTTTATAAGGGTGGAACACATAAGAACGTATTTGCGAGCCCCACTCTATTTTTTTCTTAGAAGAATTGGTAGCGTTCAGCACCTCTTGGCGTTTGCGTAGTTCTTCTTCGTACAACTGGCTTTTAAGCATGGTAAGTGCTTTTTCGCGGTTTTCGCCTTGGGTACGAGCCTGCTGACACTCGACAATGATACCCGAAGGAATGTGCTTTAAACGAACTGCGGTTTCTACCTTATTTACGTTTTGCCCACCAGAGCCACCGGAACGGAAGAATGCCCATTCTAAATCGGAGGGGTTAACCTGAATATCAATAGTATCGTCTATAAGAGGATATACAAACACTGAGGCAAAAGAGGTGTGTCTTCTGGCATTAGAATCGAAAGGAGAGATGCGCACCAAACGATGCACCCCGCTTTCGGCTTTTAGCAGGCCATAAGAAAATTCACCATCGAACTCCAGGGTAGCTTGCTTAATACCTGCCCCATCGCCATATTGCACATCTACCTCGCTTAGCTTCCAGCCTTGCTTTTCGCCATACATGCGGTACATGCGTAGCAGCATTTCTGCCCAGTCTTGGCTTTCGGTGCCACCAGCGCCACTATTGATGACCATAATAGCCGGCATTTCATCTTCAGGCTTATCTAGCGTACTCTTAAACTCTAAATCTTCTATCTCCTTTAAAGCTGCATTGTAGGCTTGTTGGGCCTCCGCTTCATCAGCTTCACCTTCCTTCCAAAAATCGAATAAAACGGCAAAATCCTCTACCGCTGCACTAACACGGTCGTAGAGGTCGCACCAATATTTATCAATCTTTATTTCTTTAAGAATACCGGTAGCACGAGCGTTATCGTCCCAAAAGCCGGGCGATAAGGTAAGTTGTCGGTTATTCTCCAGTTTAGCTAGTCGGTCTTCAATTTTCAAAAAGCGGTGCAGGTGTGTAACCCGCGCACGCATTTCCTTAATTTGTTCGGAGGTCATGTCGGGTGCAAAGGTACGTATTGTAATACAGCTGAAATACTAGTGAGCTACATAGTTGGCCTTAAGAACATAAGTTTACAATAGTATTGCAATAAAAAACGCGGCAGTAAGAACTGCCGCGTAGATATTAAGAATATAATAATAATTATGCTTCTGCTTTCTTCATGTTAGCTGTCACATAACGCTGCGCTAAGAAGAAACTAGAGAATAAGGCTGTGCTACCTAGCATATCGCCAATTAAGGCATTGCGGTAGAACGGAATAGCATCGATGTATGTTTTTACAAGACCATTGATAGTATAGCCATTATAACCAGCAGTAAAATAACCTAGATTGGACACCACAAAGAATATAGCTGAGGCACCAAGGGTGTAGCCTAAAATAGAAAGTGGTTTAGCCTGCTTCATAGATGTGCCTAACCATGCTGCACCTGCTAAGGCTGCATATGTGAACTGCATACCCGGATAAAAACCTTGTATGCCGGCAACAAACTGGAAGAAAACATCGGCCAGAAACTGACCCATAAGCGGGGTTAAAATAGCCATCCACTTATTATCTTTAATAACTGCGCCTGAAAACAAACCAACAGCTGCCACAGGAGCAAAATTGTAAATATGCATACCGGCATTAGCAACACGAGCCACAGCCGCTAACAACACCAGGCTAATTGCGATAACAGTAGATATATTAATGCGTTTCATTCTAAAATATTATGAGGGACAAAAGTAAGGAAAATACCGAATTGTAATAGTATTTAGCAAGAAAAAGAGGCCCTGCGTAGTAGCAAGGCCTCTGGGGTATATATTTAATATTTTTATTTTTTATAAACCTTAACTGAGAATGTATAATTCTCAAGCTGCGCTATTTGTTGCTCGCGCGAGATACGCTTGATGCGAGAAGAGCGCGGTATGCGTAAAGAGGATTCGTTAGGGATGGTGTGCAACAGCTCTAGTAATTCTTGAGAGCTAACTGCGTATGTTTTAGACTCATTAGCATTGCCTATGGCAGTAAGGATACCTATAAGATTGCCAGAAGCATCCCAAACTGGAGAACCACTTTGACCATGACCAACAGGTAACTCCAGGGTATACTGAGCGGCATTGCCACCATAACCATTGCGAGAGCTGATGTAACCTTCGCTATAAACAACGTCGTTATCGGGATAGCCAAGGGTAAAGATTCTTTCGCCTAAATCAGACTTTTCGTCGGCAAAGGCATACGGAAGGTCAGTTTTAGCAAAACGGAAGTTTTTCTTATCTACTTTAAGGATTGCGATATCGGCTTTACCACTAAAGTTAACTAAAGAGGCTTTGTAATATACGCCATCGTTGCTTTGGATGTAAACAGAATCAGGGTCGCCATTACCATCGTTAATAACGTGGTAGGCGGTAACAAAATACCCATCATTAGTAAGCGCAAAGCCAGTAGCCGTATAGCGCACATCGGAAGTAGGAACAGGGGTAGCTTTTTTATTGATGCTCTTCATTAAAGAGTCTTGCACCAACTTTAAGCGTTTTTGGTCGTTATTAATATTTTCAATCTTGTGACTGATAGTATTATATACTGACTGTGAACGTCTATCGGAACCACCTATGATAGAATATGTAATAAAAGATGTAAGTAAAGCTACACCGGCAGCAATAGCTGAAGTACGCCAGAAATTGGCAGGCAGCTTAAACTTAAACGGAGATTTATGTGCCTCGGCTTGATGATGCTGGTGTACATCTGCCAGCATATTGCGGAAGCGTTTTTGCTTACCACTGCCCTGAAGTGCTTTAAGCAAATCTAGTGTTTCGTTGAACTCGGCTGCAAAAGTAGGGTCTGTTGCCAGGCGATTACGCAACATAGTATTGTCGGCTGCACCAAGAGTGCCACCTAAATACGCTTCTGCCAGTTCCCAAATATTGTTAGACATGTTACTAAATCATTTAGCTTGCATTCCCTGGAATAGCTTCCTAAGGCGTGTAAGACATTTGTATTTTTGAGTTTTAGCATTATCCGGATTGGTGTATCCGAAGGCTGCCGCTATTTCTTGCATGCTTTTATCTTTATGATAATATTCGTGCAAGATAGACCTACAAGGTTCGCCCAGGAGTTCTAAAGCTTGGTCTAGCTGTTCGAAATGCGCTTCGCGCTCGTGATGTACAGCTACATCGTCGCTAAAAGAAAAAGGGCTTGTCTCGTCGCCATCACCGTCCATATTATCAAAAAGCTTAACGGAAGTGCGCTGCATTTGTTGTAGTTTTTTATACCACAAGTTTTTGCTAACTGAGAACAAATAAGTGCCAATAGAACATGATAAAGTAAAATCATGCGATTGTGCCTTACTGAACAATACTACCATTGCTTCCTGAAACAGGTCGGCAGCATCATCGTCGGAGCCTCCATTTTTAGCTAACCAACCCGAAACAACAGGATAGTTTTGCTTATATATCTGCTCTGTCGCCTTGCGATCGCCTCGGGCAAGTGCCTGAAGCAAGTCTGACTCGGTATGTGACGAATGATACACCTATTAATACTGTTTTAATGAAAAAGTAACCCAAAGAGGATTGCCGTATTGTAAATGGAATGTAAAACTAGATAGAATAAAGTTAATAAATAGTCAGCGTTTTTACTGAAAAAGTGACGTATAAATAAGGTATACATTAAACCGGAAGAGACAAGACTATATAAAACAAAAAGATACGAATATAATAAAATTACATTCGCATCTTTTACCTATGGAGGATATATATTACAGTTTTACTATTTCTCCGTCTGCCATTTCAACAATTCTATCAGAGCGGCGGGCGAAATCTTCATCGTGGGTTACGGTAATGAGGGTTTGCTGATATTCTTTAGAGAGCTGCTGAAACAAATCGAATACCATGCCTGTATTTTTTGAATCCAGGTTACCTGTAGGTTCATCGCCCATGATAATGGCGGGGTCGTTAATGAGGGCTCGGGCTATTGCTACCCTTTGCTGCTGTCCGCCACTGAGCTTACCAGCTTTTTTATGCGCTTGCTCCTCTACCCCAAATAGTTTTAATTTTTCATATGCGTTATGTTCTATTTCTTCGTAAGACAGCTTACCCAGACGCAAGGCAGGAATCATAACATTTTTAAGACAAGAAAAATCGGGTAATAAATAGTGAAACTGGAACACAAAGCCTATAGACTCGTTACGGAGTCTGGCTAGGTCATTAAGCGAACGACCGGTGGCTTGAACACCGTTTATTTCTAAATTACCCTCATAGTCGGTATCCATAGTAGATAAAACGTAAAGCAAGGTAGACTTACCGCAGCCCGACTTACCAACGATGGAAACGAACTCTCCCCTACCCACCTGTAGGTCTATGCCTTTAAGCACCTGCATGGTAACGGGATCGTGAAAATATTTTGTGATGCCTGTGGCATTTAATGCTAACTGTGACATTATCCTCTGATTATAGATACGGGATCAACTTTTGCTGCTTTTACTGCCGGGAAATAACCTGCTGCTACTGTAGTGAGTATACCAAAACAAACAGCCTCGATATAGTGCGGTATATAGAAAGACATGGGAAGATACTTAAGAGTACCAGCGCCTATGTATATTCTTGATACCATGAACGTAATAGAGAAGCCTACTATAATACCTATAACGGCACCTATGAGCCCAATAAAAATAGCTTGCTGTAAGAAGATACTAATTACAGACTTACCGGAAAAGCCCGTAGCCTTTAGTATGGCTATCTCTTTTATTTTTTCATAGATAGTCATGTTTAGGATATTATAGATACCAAAGCCGGCTACTAAGAGTATTACACCTATAACTGCATTCAGTATTACTGCACGTATCTTGAAGGCAGCCTTTAATTGCTGATTGGTTTGCACCCAATCTTCAGCTTTATAGCCAGTAATAGCTTCTATTTGCCTAGCTACCAGTGGCGCTGCATTATAGTCTTTAAGGTTTATTTTAACATCGGTAATATAGCTACGATCTTTACCTAACATATTTTGCGCCTGGGCTATATTAGTATATGCTTTAGCATCGTCTACACTTTTTATAGTAGTGGCAAATATGCCTACCACTTTCATAATCATAGTACTACCAGTAGCAGCACGAATGGTAAGATTATCACCAAGACGAATACTGAGCTTTTCGGCTACACCCTTACCTATTATGATACCGTTATTAACTTTGTTTAAATCGTGCAGATTGCCTTCAACCATATTGGTTTGCACATCAAACATTTTATCCTCTTCATCTATAGACACTCCAGCAACATTGCCATTAAGATCTACACTACCACTAGTATAAATAACATTGGCAGACACCTGCGGGGTAACATATAGCACCTGTGGCAACTTTTTGATGCGCGCAATAATGCCGAAAGGATTGTTTAAACCTTGCTTTTGCCTGAGTTGCTTAGGATTGACCAATAGCTTTTGAGAAGCATCTTTATAATAGCTTTCCAGCATGTGGGTATTGGCTAGTTTGTTCTCGCTATACAATCGAATATGAGGTACTGAGCTAAATGAGTTTTTCTCAAAGTAGTCGTTAGTACCCTTCATGAGCGACTGCATAAATATGAACATAGATATACCAAACATAACCCCCATAGCAGCAACTATAGTTTGCTTTTTACGTGAGGTGAGGTAGGTAAGCGCTATCTCTGTATTTACACTAAATTTCATTATTGTGAGGTGTTACAATGAATACTATTTTTGTTTAGCTATAGTGGTAGTGGCGGAGATACCGCTTAACACCTCGACCCACTCGTCAGAGACAATACCTACAGCTAGCTTAGCGGTATCGTATGCATCACCTTTTTTTACAAGTACTTTATTATCGGGCATCAGGTATATTCTAGGTATAAGCAAGGCTTTATCTTTTATGGCAGTTACTATGTTAGCTTGCAATTGTGTACCAGATATTAAATCGCCTTCAGGGGTAGTAAAACGAGCCTCTACTTTGTATGACTGAGAATTGTCGTTGAAGTGTGGATATATCTTGGTTACAACTGCTTCATAAGTTTTATTCTTTTGTGTATTTAGCTCTACCAATACTTTTTGACCAAGCTGTATCTTAGCAATATTAGCCTCGTCTATATCAAGGTTGATAACGATAGAATCAGGATTTCCTAATTGTGCAACTTGTTCGCCTTTACGTACTAAATCGCCCTGCTTTTTAAATATTTGATAGACTTTAGAAATACCAATAGCATTCAACTCATAAAAACGATAACCTAGCTTTACATTTTGTAACTGTGCTCTACTATTAGCTAAGTCTTGGTTTACTTTATTAAGCGTAGCTCTGTAGTTGGCAACGGCAGACTCATACGAGCTAACTGATGATTCATAAGCTAGGCGCGCATTATCAACCTCTTGCTGTGCAACTGACTGCGTACGCACCAATCTGAGATAGCGTTGATAAGTGGTGGAGTCATTAGCTTTTTTAATAGCAGCAGCATCTACCTGTGCTTTTATTTGTAATAACTGTGGCGACTTACTACCTACATTTTGCTCGGCATAATTCAAATTATTTTCTGCAATGGCAACTTGAGTATTTTGCTGTTTATTGTCTAGCTGAAATAGTACTTGACCATCTTTAACTATATCATTCTCTGTAACAAATGATTTTACCAAAAAACCATCGCTCATTGAGGTAAGTGTGTAAGCATCTTTAGGCTCTATACTACCTGAAGCAAATACCGCTTCGGTAACAGGGCCATACTTAGGCAATACTTCGTCGTACTTAGGCTTACAAGAAGCAACAGATATAAGTGCAGAAATAGCTAATAACCAATTGGTGTGTCGCATAGGTATGTAGTTAGAAGTTATTTAAAATCTATTTGCCTGATTTTTACCTGATACTGTTGTACCATAAAATCAGATAGGTTATTGAGATATTGATTTTGATAATTGATGTAATCGTTAAAAGCAGTCAGCTTATCAGTAATACCTACTAAGCCCTCGCTATACTTATTGCTGACATGCTTGTAGTTATCAAAAGACAAGTCCATTATCTCCTTAGCTTTAGTAAATAAGCCTTTAGACTTGAGGTAGGCCAACCTTATATTATCATCTGTGATGGCGGACTGCCTCTTTAAGTTGTCGTACTGTAAGGTCTTTTCTTGCACAGCCACCTTATTACGCATCATTTGTAAAGTTCTGTTACCAGATGTGAATAAATTCCAGTTTGCCTTTACAGCCCAAAACCTTGCAGGAAACCATGTAGTACCTCCCTGAAAAGGACGAAACTGATTATCGTTCTGCTGCTGAGCATCAGAGTACTGAATAGATATAGTAGGCAAAGCAGCAACTTTAACTTGCTTATATTGCTGTATACTTAACTGCATTTGATGATAGCTAATAGGCAACTGAGGATCCTCTTTAAAATCCATGCCACTTATATCATCGTTGTCTGTCATTAACTCTGTTATTTCTATAGTATCAGTAGCAGGAATATCTAGTAAAGACTTTAAGTTATTGATAGCTATGCGCTCTTGGTAAGCTGCACTCCAAGCGTTCTGCTGCACCTTTACCAAATTAATTTTGGCTACATCCCAATTAGCTTTACTGGCAACACCGGCTTGAAATTTTTCATCGGTAGCACGAAAAACACTATCAGCTATACGCTCAGAAATAGCTGATAATTTTGCAGCTTCCTTCATGAGTAGGTATTGATAATACTGCTCAGCTATTTGTTTATAAACAGTACGTCTATTAGCAGCTAAAGAATCTTGAGACAAGGCGTTACTAATATCTGCTGTTTTTAAGTTCAGCCAGTTATTAGCATTCAGCACATCTAGCTGTGCAGTAAAACCATAATTATACACATACTTCTGACCAAACTGAACTGCTTTAACATCAGTTGGAGCAGCATTTTTATCAAATATAATTGCAGGAACCAGAGTAGTTTGCAATGCCTTATTATCATTGAATGTGCCAGTAGCATTTACTTGTGGCAATAGCGCACTGTAAGATTGTAAGCGTGCATATCCTGACTTTTGATTGGCCAGCTTAGACAAACGAATAGTAACATTATGTTCCTCGGCATACTGCCAAACATCAGCAATAGAGGCGAACTTTTGCTGCGACCGAACCGAAAAGACAGTGGTATATGTGATGAACAAAAATGCAATTAACTTTTTCATTGTAGTACTTATTGGTTGAAGGGTTGTAAAAAAGAACTCACCCAAATTGGTATCCATTTTTTTCGCTCTAGCATCAGCGCTTTAAAGGCATCTTTATCTATACTAAACTTGTGCATAAGCACCTTACGCGCTGCAAAAGGGAAGGCCGTCATACCTATCATATTCATTAGCAAATGCAGCGGATGAAAAGGTAGCTTATTGCTTTGTACAACAGCCTTAAATTGCTCTATGATAAAAGCAGATTGTACTTGCCTGATATTACCAGCTCTTTCTAGGAACTTTTCAGGATTACTTTGTATCTCTGTAAGAACGAATAAGGGCATTTCAGGATTTTCAAGAAACATATCAATGTATCTATCTACTAAGCCTTCAATTTTTTGTTGCAAACTTGTAGTCTTGTCATCAATTATAGGTAGTACACCCTGTACAAACTGCTGTATATTCTCTAACATAATGATATCGAACAGTTTTTCCTTACTTCTGAAATAATAGTTTAGCAATGCTAGATTTATATCTGCCTCGGCAGCTATATCTCTAGTGCGCGTGGCAGCATAACCCTTTTGCAGAAAAACCTTTCTAGCAGCTTGTTTTATTCTCTCCTCGGCAGATGCTGTATTATCTACTTTACTCATTAGGGGCAAAGTTAAGTTTAAAAAAACGATTTAATCAAATGATTAACATCATAAAATAGCATAACTATTTGTGAACGGACATATTGTTATTAGATTTTCCTCAATACAAGTAATAATAAATATTTATATTAGTATTTGCCATACAAAATCACTTGATTATCTTTAGTTAAAATTCCGGTTATCTAGAAAAAGCGAAAAGAATTTGACAAGATAATTGGGAGTAATTATATACAACTAACTCATTAACTGCATGTTGCAACAACCCATAGTGCTAATTGTAGAGGACGATCCGGTGGTAAGAATAGTGTTTAAAAAGCTAGTATCTAGACTAGGATATACCTCATACGAGGCAGGTAATGGCCTTGAAGCATTGAACATGGTAGATCAACATCCTGAGATTAACCATATATTTCTTGACTTAAATATGCCTGTGATGGATGGTTATGGCTTTCTGCATTACTTAAGCAGTGGTAAAAATCATCAGCAGGTGCATGTGTTTATTACCTCGGTTACCGATGAATCTGACTTCAGAAATATGATGGAGCAAAACAACACACCAATGTCCATGATAAAAGGCTACAACAGAAAACCATTTGACATGGCACAGCTTGCTAACAGCTTAACGCTGTATCAAAAATCTATAGTTTAGTTTGTAAAATCAGTTTATACAGAAACAACAGTATGCTTACATACTGTTGTTTTTTATTAAATCTAAGTGTATGCAGCATCGTATAATACTTTCTATAGCGCAAAAGAGCGAGAGAGATGCCATTAAAATAGCACTGGAAATTACTGGATATGCTGTGGTAACTACTACTGACATTAACCAAACACTTAAGTACATAGCAGATGGAAATGTAGTATGCATACTATGCGATAGCAAAACAGCTAGTGAGGAAAACTATGCCTATATAGACAAACTAAAAAGGAACCAGAGTAGCTACAGATTGCCTATAACACTACTGTGCGATGCAGAAACCGATGCCAATAAATGGATAAGTAAGGGTATAAGTGATGTTATAGTGTCACCGATAACCGGTAAGGCAATAGCTGCAAGAATACATGCGCATGTAGAGCACTATCTGCAACAAAACAATATGTATGTAACAGACATTAATCAAAGAATATTTAATCTGCTGAACAAAAATTTTAATCAAGAACTTTTTACCCCTATCAACGGAATAATAAATACTACGCAGCTGATTAGCAGCATGATGAGCGAGGAAGAAAAACTAGACTATGAAGACTTAATAAACGTGATACATGCATCTACCTACAGAATGTGGCGCGTAACACATAATATGCTGATGTATGCTGCAATAAAAAGCGATAGCGTGCAACAACATCCTAAAGAAATAAACCTAAGCGAACTAGTATTAAAAATAATAAACGACTACCAGACGGGGCTTACACCAGACACCTGTACTATAGCCTATAGCTGCTCGCAAACAGCACACTTTAATGGGAGTGAAGAATTACTAAAAACGATTTTTATAGAGTTGATAGATAATGCAGTAAAATTCTCAGCACCTAATACACAACCCAAAGTTTATCTTGAGGTAAATGCAGATGCTTTTTCTCTTAGAGTTAGCAACATACCCAACCATGACGGGTTAAAACATTTAGAACAAATAGCCCCTTATAAGAAATTTCATAAGGATATATCTCATAATGGCCTTGGCATGGGTTTGTATGTATGCTATGCTTTATGCCAAGAACTAGGCTATACTATGGCAATTAACAGGCATAAAAATGAAATTGGCATTAGCGTAACCACTGCCTGACAAATAAGACAGCTATAAACTGACACAATCAATGTCATATAGACAAAATAGCACTGAGCTACTGGCGAAGTGTTAAAGTAATAGTAAGAAGTTCTTAAGATAATTCTAAATGAAAGTGAGGCTCCGCTTTTAACATTTTTATTTTGCTTATTGGTAATAAATTTGAGTAATAACTACTGAAAACAAAAGCAAAGTACAATGAGAAGCAAACTATTACCGGTTGTACTGACCGCGGCCATCACATCATTATCTACCTTTTATATAGCAGCGCACTTCAATAAAAGTGTACCCTACTTTGCTGAGCCTAATACCAAGGCTCCGGTAAACTATGCATCATATAATAGCGACAATGGTGCTACAGCGGGTGTACCCAACATCAATTTTGAAAATGCAGCAGCAGGGTCGGTGAAGGCAGTTGTACATATAAAAACTACAACAAAAGCACGCACTGTAGTAGACTATAATGTGAATGACATCTATGCCCAACTATTTGGACCAAGGCAATATTTCATACCTCAACAAGTAGAGTCAGGCTCGGGAGTTGTAATCTCTCCTGATGGGTATATAGTTACTAATAATCACGTAGTAGCAAACGGAGATGAAGTGGCTGTAACCTTTAACGATAGATATACCACAAAAGCTAAGGTGGTAGCCAAAGACCCCTCTACAGATATAGCCTTGCTGAAGGTAGACGGAGAGAGCGACCTTGCCTATATGGAAATGGGTAATTCTGATAATGTAAAACTGGGGCAATGGGTATTGGCCGTAGGTTATCCACTATCGCTTGATGCAACTGTAACTGCCGGTATAGTAAGTGCTAAAGGCAGGTCGATAGGCATTAATAAACAACAATCAGAATCGGCTATAGAGTCATTTATACAAACTGATGCAGCAGTAAACCCCGGCAATAGTGGTGGTGCATTGGTAAACGCCAATGGTCAATTAATAGGTATCAATTCAGCCATAGCTTCACCTACAGGATCGTATGCAGGATACTCTTACGCTATACCAGTAAACATAGTGCGTAAGGTAGTGAACGATATGCTACAATTTGGGTCGGTGCAACGCGCACAAATGGGTATAGAATATGTAGACAGCAAATCGGCTACGGCACAGCAATTAAAAGAACTAGGAATAGATAAAATTGAGGGTGTATATGTAATGAATGTGGTAAGCAATAGCGGCGCTGATAAAGCAGGACTTAAGAAAGGAGATATAGTAACCCAAATAAACGGACAGATAGTAAGCAGTACACCTCAACTACAGGAACAAATAGCAAAATATCACCCGGGAGATAATATCAGTGTAACTTATGTAAGAAATGGCAAAACGACTAACGCCAATGTGCTACTACAAAAAGTAGAGGCACCTACCAAACTACTAGGCGCCACCATAAGACCATTGACTAGTGAAGAGAAAAATAAATTTGGACTAAACGGTGGTGTATTGATAACCAACCCAGGTAACGGTAGCCTAGCTAAACAGGCACAAGTGCCGAGAGGATTTTTAATTGAAGCCATTAACGACAAAGCTGTAAACAGCATTGCAGATGTGCAACAAATAGTAGCTGAAGCAAGTGTATTACAGATTCAAGGATCGGTACCGGGCTATCAGGGTAGATACTATTTTACCGTAAAAAACACAGATAAATAGACGTTGCCTATAAGGCTTTATATAGTGTGTTAGTATGTAAAAAAATGAGCCGCTTCGCGCGGCTCATTTTAGTATTATTTAATAATATTTAGCTCTTTACCTACTTTGATAAATGCATCGATAGCAGTATCTAGATGGTGACGCTCGTGCCCAGCAGATATTTGCACACGAATACGCGCTTGCCCTTTAGGCACCACAGGATAGAAGAAGCCTACTACGTAAACACCTTCTTCTACCATACGTGCTGCAAACTTTTGTGCCACAACAGCATCGTATAACATTATAGGGGTAATAGGGTGAGTGCCAGGCTTAATATCGAAACCGGCATCTACCATACGCTTGCGGAAATACAAGGTATTTTCTTCTAGCTTATCGCGTAGTGTAGTGGTTTCGCTTAGCATGTCTAGCACTGCAATAGAAGCACCTACTATAGACGGAGCTAAAGAGTTAGAGAACAAATATGGACGGCTGCGCTGGCGCAACATGTCTATGATTTCTTTTTTACCACTAGTAAAACCACCAGATGCACCACCTAGTGCTTTACCAAGAGTGCCTGTAATGATATCTACACGTCCCATAACTCCGCACAACTCATGTACTCCACGACCTGTTTTACCCATGAAGCCTGATGAGTGGCTTTCATCTATCATTACTATAGCATCATACTTTTCAGCTAGGTCGCATATTTTATCTAACTGAGCTATAGTACCATCCATTGAGAAGACAGAATCAGTTACAATAAGGCGGGTTCTTGCATCTTTAAAGGCTTGTAGCTGCGCCTCTAAATCAGCCATATCGTTATGCTTGTAACGACCACGTTTAGCTTTACAAAGTCTTACACCATCTATAATAGAAGCGTGGTTTAATTCGTCTGATATAATAGCATCTTCTTCACCCAAAAGCGGCTCGAACACACCACCATTAGCATCGAAACAAGCCACGTATAGAATAGTATCTTCAGTACCTAAAAACTTAGCAATTTTCTGCTCCAATTCGGTATGAATATCTTGTGTGCCACATATAAAGCGCACTGAGCTCATGCCATAGCCTCTATCGTCAATGGCCTTGTGAGCAGCCTCAATTACCTTAGGGTGAGATGATAAACCTAAATAGTTATTGGCACAAAAATTCAATACAGTTTTACCGTTTACGGTAATTTCTGCGCCTTGCTCAGATGCAATCAATCTCTCCTGCTTGTACAGGCCTGCTTCTTTAATTTCTTTCAACTCGTTTTGCAAACGAGAGTAGAATGATGGACTTGACATTGTATATGCTTGTTTAAATTGTTATACCACTAGTTATAAATACTGTTTAATACATCCTGGCTCATATTGGTAAAGCCATAAGACTTTGCTTTCTCTATATCTGCCCGTGCTGCTGCTTTATTGCCCGACTGTGCATAGCAGCTAGCTCTGGCATAATACAGCTCACCTTTTTCAGGATCTATCGCAATGGCTTTGTTCAAGTCTTGCATAGCCTCGTTTATTTTATTCATCCGCATATATGCACGCCCCCTATTTAAATAAGGAGCAACAATATCAGGATTCTGTTCCACCGCCTTAGTATACTCTACTATAGCGTCATTAGCACGACCACCTATATCTAGCAAGTTAGCATAATTACTATGGGCTTCAGGATAATAAGGCTTTAGCTTAAAAGTTTGGTTGTAGCAAAAAATAGCAGAATCCCAAAACATGGCATTACTTCTATTACTTTCTAAAAACTCTATACTATAGGTAATGGCTAAGCCTAAGTAGGCGTTTGCAGCTTGATCTGAGGTATCTAGCTTCAAGGCTTTATAGTAATAACCCTTAGCCTCAGGGAACTGATGATTGGAACGCAATAATTCGCCTACTGATACATATGGATTTACAAACTTAGCTTGCAGCTCTATAGCCCTTGTTAACAGGAAGTAAGCAGAATCGTAGTATACTTTGCGTTGATTCTGGTCAACCGATTCATTAAATTTCAGAAAGTATTGATAGCCTAGATTGTTATAGCCACTAGGTGCACGCATAGGCTCCACCTCTACCTCATCTCTCCAAAGACTTAATGAATCGTACCAAACTAGTGAACGCTTGTTAGTCATTACACTTAGTACTACAACATATGCCAGAACACCGTACAAGAGAGGTCGAGCCAAAGCCGTTAACTGCGGTACAGTTGCCGAGGCATCTACCAACCAACCTATAGCAATAAACAAACCCAGGTAAGGGATGTAAGAATATCTATCTGCAATGATGGCACCACCAACTGGTATAAACTGGAGTAGTAGAGCAATATTGATTAGAAAAAACAGACAACCAAATACCACTGCTTTGTTTTTACGAAACAAATAAAAAACTGCTGCTACCAATACTGTTATTATCAGTGGATACATCCAATAAATAGCAGGCAGGCTTCCATCTACCTTTAAAGGATAAGGATAAAAACACAACAACTTGACAGGCACTATTGCTTTCCATAGATAGGTGGTGAGTGCATATGCACCCAACTGGATACGTTCTAAAAAATTAAACTTCTCATCTTGAGTACCTAGTGCCTTAAAAGCTACCTGGTCTTGCATAGACTTGATACCAAAGATTACCGAGATAACTAATAATGGAACTTTTTCAAGAATTATATTGACAATAGTATCTTTTCTAGAGCGGAAATAATCTATAGCCAATAGTGTTATGGGTAAGCTAACAGCTACCGGCTTAGACAAAATAGAGGCTAGAAAAGATAGTAGCACAATTGCATACCATTTTATAAGTTGTGCTTTGTTGTCTTTTCGTTCTAGATACATTAAATATGCATAGCAAGACAACATATAGAAAGCACCATATACTACATCTTTACGACCGGCAGCCCAAGACACGGACTCAACATGCATAGGATGAATAGCAAATAGTGCTGTAGCTATAACTGCTACCCAGATTTTTTTATCAGTAAGCTTAAGTGTGAAATAGTAAACAAAAACACAAGTAAGCAAATGGAATAGCAAACTTTGTAAGTGATATGAGTAGGGATTTAGATTATTGAAATGATAATCTATCGCATAGGTAAAAATAGTTAGCGGATGATAGTTACCCATGATAGGGTTACTCCAAGCAAATATTCTTTTAATTCCTTCTGCACTTAAATCTTTAATTACCGGATTATTGGTTACATAACCGGGGTCATCCCAGTTAGTAAACTGATTGCCTAATGATGCCCAATAAGCTATAACTGTTAGCAGCAAAATAGCCACCAAATACCAACGTGTATAATCCTTCTTAGTAGCTACAGATGACTTATTATCAGCTACCGGTCGTGCGGGCTTTCCACCTACTGGGGCTTGCGCCTGAGGCTTAACTGTCTTATTGGGGATATTGGTCTTTTTTGCCATTACAATACAAGATAATGTAACAAAGACAATTTACGCTATAACTATTGAATTTCCTTTTAAAACCGGAACCACAGGATGCAAATCGGGAGTGGTGCAATATTCCATATCTTTTACCAAGCCAAAACCTGATAAACGATTATAGTGCGAACTATCTTTTAAAAACTCTAATAATGGTGCCTTGCCAGCACAGTGATACAGATGGCGCGACATACGAGCACTATCGCAATTTATAGAAAACCGATCGCCTATTTTATTAACTACAGCACCTGCAAAAAGCGAGTCTTCCAAATTTACGCGGTCTTTCCAAGATGCGCAGGCTAACAATACATTTTTACCGCTGGCCAATAAATAGTTGCACACCGCATCCAGATTAAGAAAAGAACCAATAACTATTTGGTGGGCACCCTGCACCATATGCAAAAGCCTAGTACCATTGGTAGTAGTAAGTACTATGGTCTTTCCGGCGATAAATTCTTTAGGATATTCTAAAGGAGAGTTGCCATGCTGTAAACCCTCGGCAACCTTTCCATCTCTTTCTCCGGCAGTAATACTGTTAGGTGTTTTCTCTCCTATAGCAATACAATCTGCAACAGATGATACAGGTATAATTTCCTTAGCACCATTGTCTAAAGCTGCAGTTATGGTAGACGTAGCTCTAAAAATATCGATGATAACTACTACAGCATCTTGAGTATTATACAAGTGCAGTAAAGCCGGAGAAAAACACACCTCTAAGGCTGGAAGAGAATTGGCAGTCATGCTGAAAAATTAGGTTGCAAATTAATAAAAAAGCACTGCAGTTTTGCAGTGCTTTCAATATTAGAATGTAGCGTATTAGTATACCCACATATCGTGTTCAGTATTCATAATTTCATTCATTGTACGTTGACTTTCATACAATGCTTCCATTTTAGATCTGCTATCATCTCCAAAGATTTCAGAGAATTTCTTATCCAATGGATTGCTCATCTTAATTACTTTACTAGAGAACTGGTGAGATTCGAAAAACTCATCCCAAGTAGCACGATGTACATCGTTTTTAGAATTATATACTTCATAAGAAGCTAGCAACTCTCTGAATTTGATGTCTGGGTAATATAACCAGAATAGACGTTTTTTAGATTTAAACGCACCAGACTCACGATC